>NZ_JBSPUF010000002.1:0-233332 GCF_056861425.1 Stenotrophomonas sp. 21LCFQ19
CCCCCCCGCCCCCCCGCCCCCCCCCCCCCCCCCCCCCCCCCCACTACAGGTGGAGCGGCGCGCTGCTACTCTTGCGGCGACATCCCGGTAACAGGTAGCAACATGGATCGACGTCGTTTCATTGGCGGTACGGCATTGGCGGCGGCCTTGCCGCTGGTCGGTACGCAGGGCGCATTGGCGGTCGCGCGCGGGCAGCTGTTGGCGGGCGGGCTCAACAAGGGCGACACGGTGGGGCTGGTCAGCCCGTCCTCGGCCAGCAGCGAGCGGCTGAGCCTGCAGTTGGCGCGCGAGGCGATGGAAGCGCTGGGCTTTGTGATAAAGACCGGTGCGCATTACGCCGCGCGCCATGGCCACTTGGCCGGCACCGATGCCGAGCGCGCCGGCGATCTCAATGCCATGTTCGGCGACAAGCAGGTCAAGGCCATCATCTGCGTGCGCGGCGGTTCTGGCGCCGCACGGCTGTTACCGCTGCTCGACTACGACCTGATCCGCGCCAATCCCAAGGTGTTGCTCGGCTATTCGGACATCACCGCGCTGCATTGCGCGATCCAGGCCAAGACCGGGCTGGTGACTTTCCACGGCCAGATCGGCGCTGGCAGCTGGAATCGCTTCAACGTCGATCAGTTCGATCGGCTGTTCTTCAAGCGCGAGCTGATGCAGTACCAGAACCGCAGCGAGAGCGACGATGAACTGGTGCCGCGCGACAACCGTACGCTGACCATCCGCGGTGGCAAGGCGGAAGGGGAGTTGATCGGCGGCAACCTGACCGTGCTCACTGCACTGGCCGGCTCGCCTTATCTGCCGGATTTCACGGGCAAGATCCTGTTCCTGGAGGACGTGGCCGAAGCGCCGTATCGCATCGACCGCATGTTCAGCACCTTGAAGCTGATGGGCGCGCTGGACAAGATCAACGGTTTCATCTTTGGTGAGTGCACCGATTGTTCGCCGGGTGACGGCTATGGGTCCTTGACCCTGGACCAGATCTTCGATGACTACATCCTGCCCTTGAAGATTCCGGCCTACCGCGGCGCGATGATCGGCCACATCAAGGAGCAGTTCATCGTGCCGGTCGGCGGCAAGGTCGAGATGGATGCCGACGCAGGGACCTTCCGTCTGCTGGCGCCTGTGCTGAGCGGGGCGTGATGCGCGCGACGACGTGGCGGCCAGCCGTCACGTCGTTAGTGCGCGGAGCTTATTCTTCTTCGTCGCCTTGCGCGTCTTCGTCCTGATCTTCATCTTCGGGCGACAACCACCAGGCATGGCCGTCCTCGCGCACCGGCTGCGGCAACTCACGGGTTTCGATCGCGTCCAGATGACGACTGGCATTGCCGGCGGCCCAGTCTTTCAATAGTTTCTCGACCGAGAGCCGGCTCTGCGCGGCAATGCCGAGATTGCGTTCGGGCTGCCATTGCGCTTCGCCATCTTCGTTCGGTTCCTGTGCATGGCTGTGCGGCGCGCCGTAACTGCAACGCAGGCAGTAATGGCGGATGCTGCGGGTCCAATCCTCGGCATAGCCGATGCCGGGTGCGCTGGCGCGCAGCAGCGCGTCGATGTCGTCGGCGCTGTCCGCGCGCACGAACACCACGAAGGTCTGGAACTCGGACGGCTCCAGTCGCTCCAGTTCGTTGAATACATGCACCTCGCGCTCGCCATCGAAGCGTGCGCCGGTGGGGGCACCGTCGTGCAGCACGATGTCACCGAAGCGGTGGCCGCTTTCCGGCAGTGGCACGTTGAGGATGCGTGCGCGCACCGGGTCGATGCGGCGCATGAACACCGTTTCGCCGGTGCTCCACGGGTTCAGGCGCACCACGGCGACACCGAAGTTGCCATCGATGGGGCCTTCCCCTTCGGGCAGGGTGATATCGCAGGCGGCCCATAGCTCGCGCACTGTCGTCCATTGGCCAAGGCCGGTCGCCGCGATGGCCGCGTTCCAGTGCTGGGCCTGGCTGAATTCTTCCGCCAACGCGATTGCCTGCAGGTTGTCACGCAACGAACCGGCCCATTCCATCTGGTACTTCAATGCCAGCCCGCGCATGTAGTGATAGAACGGATTGTCTGGATGGTGCTGCAGCAACTGGTCGAAATCCCGGGTAGCGCTCTGCAGTTCGCCATCATCGACGGCGAGGTAGGCCCGGTTGTGGATGCTTTCAAGATCAGGCTGTTCGGAAGTCATTGCGCGCAGCGGTGTTGGGGGAATGGATGATCGCATGCGCGCCGTATGCTGCGCAGGCGGGGTACGGGATGCGACCGGCAGTTTCGCGCTTTAACGTGCGGATAACAGCGGTATTGCCAGCATCGTCGGCAATGCGCGTTCGTGCTTTGAGTGTTGGCGGTATCGTGCGTGGCGGTTTTCATCCATGGCTTGCTGGAGCAGCGCAATGAACGACAAAGGTTTGAAGTACATGACATTGGTGGTGGCGATCGCGCTGGCAACGACCGGCTGCGGGAAGCCCGCAACGCCAGATGGCGCGACTACAGCAGCCCCCCCGGCCGCGACGCCGGCCATGGACCCGGCATCGCAAGGCACCCAGCAAGCCTTGAACGTGGAAGTGTTCAATCCCGGCGCGGACGCCATCTTTGCGGTGTCCTCGGAACTGCTGACCGGTGCCAGCGATGCGGTGCTGGTCGATGCGCAGTTCTCCACTGCCGATGCGGCCAAGCTGGTCGAGATGATCAAGGCGTCAGGCAAGAAGCTGACCACGATCTACATCAGCCACGGTGATCCGGACTACTACTTCGGCTTGGAGACCTTGCACGCTGCATTCCCCGATGCGCAGATCCTGGCCACCCCGCAGACCATCGCGCATATCCAGGCCAGCAAGGATGAGAAGCTGAAGATCTGGGGGCCACAGCTGGGTGCCAATGCGCCCAAACAGTTGCTGGTGCCTTCTCCCCTGCAGGGCAACAGCCTGCAGTTGGAGGGGCAGGAGTTGAAGGTGATCGGCCTGGACGGCGCCAGCCCGCAGCGCACGGCCTTGTGGGTGCCATCGATCAGTACGGTGATGGGCGGTGTGCTGGTGGATGCTGGTTCGCACGTGTTCATGGCCGATACGCAGACGCCGCAGTCGCGTCAGGATTGGCTGGCTGCGCTGCAGCAGATCAAGGACCTGGCGCCGGCGCGGGTGATTCCCGGTCACTATGCCGAAGGTGCGCCACAGGACCTGGCGGCGGTTGAGTTCACCGCCAACTACATCCGCGCCTTCGATGAGGAAGCGGCAAAGGCCAAGGATTCGGGTGCGCTGATTGCGGCGATGAAGCAGCGCTATCCGGGCCTGCCAGGTGAAGCATCGTTGGAACTCAGTGCCAAGGTGGCCAAGGGCGAAATGCCCTGGAAGTAACGGCGTGATGCAGAATGGGGCCGGTATCAACTTCATGGAAGATCATTTTGAAAAGTCGATTTTTTGCTGTTCTCAGCATCGGCGTCCTGGTTGCAGGTAGCGCCTTGGCCAAGGAAGCCATTCGATTGGACGCGTCTTCCGATGCGGCGGCGGAGTCCAGTTGGGAACGGATGGTCGAGTCGGTCAGTGCTGCGAAAAAGCAGAAGCTCCTGGTCGCCATGCTTCAGATCAATCTGGAGGGTGTGAGTTCTGCCCACGAGGTGGCGGGCAATCCGGAATTGCAACGTTTTGGTATTGCCAGGGTGAAGGACAGGGTTGCCGGCCTGGATGCTGACGAGATCATTGCGTTGGGAGGCCGGGCCTCCAGTGCCGGGGTCCAGATCCAGTCGATCGAGTAGCGTCCAGTCACGTATGCAGCTGGAACCCATTCCATGCATGGTCTGGGTTCCGGGAACGTTGCGTTCATGCTGCAAGCAGGTTCGCCATCCCCGCGCCGGATGGCCGTTGGGATGCCGATGTCATCGCTGCTCCACGCACACTGCGTCGGTCCTGGAAGAACTACCTGGATCAGAAAATCGGGTTGGAGGCGCGATCCGCGGCAGAGTTGGCAAGGCGCTTCTTCGCCTTGGCGGCATACATGGCGGCATCGGCATGGCGCAGCAGGGCATCGGCGTCATTGCCGTCGGCGGGGAAGCAGGCCACGCCCACGCTGGCGTCGATCTGCGGGGTGTCGCTGCCCAGGCTCTGCAGCAGGGCCAGCCGCGCGCGTAGGGCTGTGGCGATATTCAGGGCGTCGCTGGGGCTGGCGCAGGCCGGCAGCACGGCAACGAATTCGTCGCCGCCGACGCGGGCGATCAGGTCGTTCTGCCGCAGGCCGTCGCGCAGCTGGCGGGCGGCATCACGCAGCAGGCGATCACCGGCTTCATGACCATAGCGGTCGTTGGCAGCCTTGAAGCCATCCAGGTCGATGTAGAGCAGTGCCAACCCGCTGTCATCACGCCCCGCACGCTCCAGTGCCGCTTCCAGCTCGCGCCGCAGGTGGTAGCGGTTGGGCAGGCCGGTCAATGTGTCGTGGCTGGCCAGGTGCTCCAGCTGTCGTTCGATCCCGCGCAGAGCGGTTACCTCATGGCCGACGCCGATGCGGATGCCGTATTCCGGCAGCCATTTGGCCGACCATTGGATGTCGACCACGCTGCCATCCTTGCGGATGTAGCGGTTGCGGAAGTTGGAGCGTGGCCGGCCTTCCATCGCGTCCAATGCCGACTGCTCGGTGGCGGCGCGGTCCTCCGGATGCACCAGATCCATGATCTGCCGGCCTTTGGCCTCTGCAGGGGTGTAACCGAAGATGGTCTCGAAAGCAGCATTGACCATCAGCAGCTCGCCATCGGGGGCAACCATGCACACTGCGTCGGGTAGCAGATCCAGGACTTCGCCGAGCGGCGGCAACTTGAAGGGCATGGGCAATACGACAAATACGAAGGCTGGGATTATGCCGCGTCCAGATTACTGCGTATGTCGGGGCGCGACCCACTCCAATCGGCACGCAGCTACTCCAAGGACAGGGGAGGGGACTGGCGGCTGATGACGGATAAATCCTGAATGCGCGGAGCAAACGGCACGGCTGCCTGCCCCGTCCGATTCGCTGGCGTGCGGACCAATGCGCTGGGCGGCCAAGCCTGGTAACTGCCAAGCCCTCCTGTCAGGCACTCGCCACGGCTTTGACGGCGCTTGGGGCGGGACCGCCATCGATCCGTACTTCCGCAAGCGCATGCGGCTTCGGCAGGGGGCAGCCGATCCGTCGCCAGCCGTTGCAGGCATCTGGGTCTGGGGCATTCCCATCCGTGGCAGTCCACCGGATGCAGCTGCTGGAGGCGGACTCCAAGGCACCGAGCGGTGCGGGACCGGCAATTTCCCGCGGCCGGAAATGGCGGTGATTGCCGGGCATTGCGCGATGTTGCCGGGTCCTGCCAACCGTTCGAGATGAATCCTGACGCGACGGTTTTGCTACCCTGTGCTTCTTTGGGTTCTGGGGTTGCTCCCCGCGGTTACTCCATGGTGTGGTTGCGTGTAGCTCTGATTTTTCCGTTGATCGTGATCAATACGCTGGCCCATTGCCTGCCGTTGTTCGTGGTCGCGCTGTTCAAAGCGGTGCTGCCGCTGAAGTCGGTGCGCCGCGCCTGCAATCCGCTGCTGACCGGGCTGGCTGAAAGCTGGATCGCGGTGAACAGTGCAATGATCCATGCGTTCACCGCGACCCGTTTCACGGTCAGCGGCACCGAGGGCCTGGAGCGCGATGGGCATTACCTGGTGCTGGCCAACCACCAGAGCTGGGTCGACATCCTGGTGCTGCAGAAAGTATTCAACCGTCGCATTCCGCTGCTGCGTTTCTTCCTGAAGCGCTCGCTGTTCTGGGTGCCGGTGCTGGGCCTGGCCTGGTGGGCGCTGGATTTCCCCTTCATGGGCCGCTACAGCCGCAAGCAGATCGCCAAGAACCCGGAGCTGGGGCGGCGCGACATGGAAGTGACGCGCAAGGCCTGCGAGAAGTTCGCCAGCATTCCGGTGTCGGTGATGAACTTCGTCGAAGGCACCCGTTTCACGGCTGCCAAGCACGCCGCGCAGACCTCGCCGTTCAAGCACCTGCTCAAGCCAAAGTCCGGCGGTGTGGCCTTCGTGCTGGACGCGATGGGCAAGGGCCTGCATGCCTTGCTGGACGTGACCATCGTTTACCCCAAGGGCATCCCTTCGATGATGGACCTGATGGCCAACCGCCTGCCGGAAGTGAAGGTGCTGGTGCGCAAGTTGCCGATCCCCGCCGAGTTCATCGGCCGCAACTACCAGGAAGACCGCAACTTCCGCGCCCAGTTCCAGCAATGGATGAACGGCTTGTGGTTGCAGAAGGATGAGGACATCGCCCGTCTGCTCGAGAACAAGGCCTGATTGATACCGATCGGTTTTGCAGCAAACTCTCGGTTTCTGTTGTGGGAGCGGCGTAAGCCGCGAAGCTGACATTGCTGGGGTGCAGGGCATTCATGCAACCTGAGGTTGTTCCAGCTTCGCGGCTTACGCCGTTCCTACGGTGTAAAGTGCGCGCCAACATCCGTATTGAAGAGACCTGCGCATGAGCATTGATGCCGCTTTCTATCCCATTGGTACCCCTGGCCAGGCCTGGGGGGCACCGGAGCGGGCACAGTGGCTGGCCCAGCAGAAAGTGCAGCGCAGCTATGCCGAAGAAGTGCTGGTCAAGATCGACGCGCTGCGTGATCGGTTTGAGGTGACGCAATACGGCGAGCTGGATTACCCATCGGGCCGCTATCCGCTGTTCGCGATCCGCAGCCAGAACTGGGACGAGGCCTTGCCGGTGATGTTGGTCACCGGTGGCGTACACGGCTATGAGACCAGCGGCGTGCAGGGCGCGCTGCAGTTCGTCGACCAGCATGCGGACAGCTATGCCGGCCGCTGCAACCTGCTGGTCGCCCCCTGCGTCAGTCCGTGGGGTTATGAGCGTATCCAGCGTTGGAATGCATCGGCGCTGGATCCGAACCGCTCTTTCGTGGACAACAGCCCGGCACAGGAATCTGCTGCGCTGATGGCCTTGGTGGCCCCCGTGCAGGGGCGTGTGCTGATGCATATCGACCTGCACGAAACCACCGACACCGACGAAACCGAGTTCCGTCCGGCGCTGGCCGCGCGCGACGGCAAGCCGTTCGAGCCGGGCGAGATTCCTGACGGTTTCTATCTGGTGGATGACACCGAGAACCGCCAGCCGCTGTTCCAGCAGGCGGTGAATGCCGAAGTCGCCAAGGTGACCCATCTGGCCCCGGCCGACGAGCACGGTGAAATCATCGGTTCCAAGGTGGTGGCCGAAGGCGTGATCGAATACCCGCTCAAGGCCCTCGGCCTGTGCGCCAGTGTCAGCGGTGCGCGCTACACGACCACCACCGAAGTCTATCCGGACAGTGCCAAGGCGACCCCGCAGCAGTGCAATGATGCCCAGGTGGCGGCGGTGATCGGCGCTCTGGATTACGCGCTGGCGCATCGCTGAGGTTTTGACTCGGCAGGTTTGATGAAACCCCACCCGGCGCAAGCGGGTGGGCTTTCCATTTGTGGCCTCGCCACCAACCAAAGTGGTATCCCCGGAGCATCCGTAGCCCGGGTAAGCGAAGCGCACCCGGGAAGCACGCGCCGCAACAGCCCGAACGGACCATCGCGCACCGTTGCGACTTCTGCGTATGCCGGTAGCGCCCATGATCTTTCACATCACCACCCAGCCGCGTATGGAACATGGCGGGCATGAGAACCTCGCCCCTGCTGCTTGCAGTGTTCGCCTTGGTCAGTGGCCAGGCCCAGGCCGAAGACGCGCCGGAATTCGACCGTCCAGGCATCGGCTTTTCCACCAGTACGGTTGGCAAGCGCGTCGTTGTCTGGGAGCAGGGCTTGCCCGATGCAAGCCGCGATCGCAGTGATGACCTGACCACCACCACATGGACCGCAGACACGCTGTTGCGGGTCGGGCTTGCCGATACGCTGGAGTTGCAGCTCGGCGCAGATAGCTGGAGCGGGCTGCGGCAGCGCGGCCCGGGTATTCGGGTGCAGGACAGCGGCGGCGGCGACGGCAGCGCGGCACTCAAGTGGGCACCAGCGCTGGTCAACGAACAGCTATCAATGGCTTTCAAAGCAGGGGCCAGCCTGCCTTGGGGCAGGGCACCGCTGGGTGATGCGGGGCATGACTACGACCTGGGCATGACGGTGGCATGGGCGCTGCCGCGCGAGCGCAGCCTGGCGTTCTACATCGACCGGCAATGGGGCGATGGTGGCAATGGCTGGTTGTTCTCGCCCAGCTATGGTTTCGCCTTGCGGCCGCAGTTGTCCGCCTATGTCGAAGCCGGCTACGGCACCGGCGCGCAGTACATGCGTGCGGCCGGTGCCGGTGTGACGTGGATGGTGGGCTCGCGCGTGCAACTGGATGCATCGTTCCTGCGCGGGCTGGATGCCGACACCACCGATTGGCAAGGCGGCGTCGGCGTGTCGATGTCCTTCGATTGAGAGCGTGGTTCAGCGATTGACCGCAGGGCCGTACACGCCGCTGTAGCCGGCTGCGCAATTGCTGGTGCAGTCGCTGGTGAGCATGTTGCGCACGATCAGGCCGGCATTGTTCTTCGAGCGGAAATGGCCGACGCCGCTGCTGGTGTCGCCGCCACCGAAGTTGTAAGGGCTGCCGTCGCTCCAATCCCAGTCGAAGCTGTAGGCGCTGCTGCCTGCGCCGATGTCGACCTGCGCGTAGACATTGGTGGCGCTGTTGAACAGTGCGCCATCGGCACAGCCGGCGCTGTAGCTGGTGGTGAAGCAATGCACCTGGTCACGCGAGCCGGCGGTGATGGTGTAGAAACGGATGCCGGTGTACGTGGCCGGGAACGTGCGCAGGCTGCCGCTGCCACTGCCGGTCCAGCGGTTGTAACCGTAGTAGGCAACGCCGGTGCTCGGGTACAGGCCGAAGGTGTAGTAGTTGTACGGGAAGACATAGGCCTCGGCGTTGCAGGTAGGCGCCAGGGTCGATTGATAACCGGTGCTGCGGCAGGTCTGCAGGCCGCGCAATCCGCCAGCGATATTGATGAAGCGGCGCACGCTGCCTTGGTTGGCGTTGTACTTGATCGAGGCCAGGGCCATGGTCGCGCCCAGCGAGTGGGTGACGATGTCGACCTGGCTCTTGCCGGTATAGGCCTTGACCTTGTCGATGAAGGTCTTGATCGTCTGATAAGTGGCCGGTGCGTGGTAGTTGTACTGCGGCGCCGCGCGCTCGCTGGCGCTGAGGTAGGTGATGCCGAACAGTTCGCAGTCGTTGTAGCCGGCAGCCTTCAGTTCGGCGTAGATCGAGCGCGGCGGGGTGCTGTAGCCGGCGACTGCGCCGGCTGGCATGTCGAAGCTGATGGCGCTGTCGCCATTGCCGGGAATGAACACCACCGGAGTCTTGCTGGCGGTACAGCTGCCGCCGCCAAAGCCGCCCTGGCCGACACCGGGATTGAAGCCGCCAGCGTATTGATTCGCCGTGCCGGTGCAGGTGTAACCGTTGTTGCTGCCGCACTCCAGGGCCTTGGCGCTGGTGGATGCCAGCATCAACATGGCGCCCGCCAACGGCGCGGCCAAGGCGCTGAGCAGCCACGAGGAAATGACGGGGACAGATCGTTTGCTCGACATCTGGCGGCTCCGGTAGGTGTGCGGGTTGATCCATGCAGGATCCGCCCGGGCCGCCGGGGTAGGCAGTGTCCTTTAGGGAAACTTGCAGTGCAGCACAGGCGCCGCCTTATCTGCGCTTGCGTATCAACATGGCCGAGGCCTGCAGGATGGCGCGGGTCAGCAAGGCCATGGTTTTGACCTCGCCCTTCCAGTGCTGCCAATACAACGGCACGTCCTCCCAGGCGCGCGCCTTGACGTAGACCAGGCGCCCGCTCTCCAGGTGCCGGCGCACCAGTGGCAGCGGGTTCATGGTCCAGCCCAGTCCGCCGAGGTTGGCGTGGACGAAGGCGCGGGTGGAGGGGATCCACCAGGTCGGCGCATTGTGCGGCTGTTCGACCCCGGCCAGACGGCGTGCATAGCGGGCCTGCATGTCGTCCTTGCGGTTGAATACCAACACCGGTGCCTGCGCCAGCGCCTGTGCGGTCACGCCCTTGGCGAAATGCCTGGCATGGAACTCGGGGGTGCAGGTGGCGGCGTAGCGCATGCTGCCAAGCGCATGGATCTGGCAGCCCTGCACAGGCTCGGACAAGGTGGTGACCGCACCCATCACCGCGCCCTGGCGCAGCAGGGCAACGGTGTGGTCCTGGTCTTCGGTATGCAGGTCCAGGGTGGTGGAGGTGCTATGGGAGAAGTTCTGCACCGCCTCCGGGAACCAGGTTTCCATGCTGTCGTGGTTGACCGCCACCGGGATGCTGGCGCGTGGCAGCTCGGCGTCGCTGAGGCCGATGCGCTCGAAGGCGTCGCGCTCGAGCAGCGCGGTCTGTTCGGCCAGCTGTACCAGCACCTGGCCCTCCGCTGTTGCCTCGGTGGGAATGGTGCGCTTGATCAGCAGTTTGCCGACCCTGTCCTCCAGCGCCTTGATCCGCTGCGATACCGCCGAGGCGGTGACGTTCAGCGACAGCGCCGCGCGTTCGAAGCTGCCTTCGCGGATGACGGCGGCCAGTGCCCGCAACTGGGCATGATCGATGCGCATATTAAGTTCTGCTAATGATGGTTAACGAAGTTTAGCTCTACTTTTCATTGCTGCATTGCGACAATTGGCGCGTCCGGACGTACCGGTGGGTTCTCCCGCTGCGTCCTTCCCCCAAGTAGCAAGGTTTTTCCTCATGTTTTCGGTTATTTCCGCCCAAGCTGCCGGCAGTGCCTGGCTCAGTGGTGCCGGTATCGGTATCGGTCTGTTCGCCATCGTCGGCGCGCAGAGTGCGTTCATCCTGCGCCAGGGGATCATGCGCCAGCACGTGATTCCGATCATTGCCACCTGTTTCGCCATCGATGCGGTGTTCATCATGGCCAGCGTGGCCGGCCTGCGGCAGCTGACCGCTCAGCTGCCGTGGCTGACCACCGTCCTGCTGTGGGGTGGTGTTGCCTTCCTGACCTGGTATGCGGCGCAGTCGGCGCGGCGTGCGGTGGCCGGTGGCGGTGGCATGAAGCTGGATGACAACGGCGAGCAGTCGTTGCGTGCAGCCCTGATGGCGGCGGCCGGTTTCTCGATCATCAACCCGCATTTCTGGCTGGACATGATGGTCATTGGTTCGATCGCCGATAACTTCGGCGAGTCGCGCATGGCGTTCGCCATCGGCGTGGTGACCGCCAGCGGTGTGTGGCTGACGGTGCAGGGCCTGGGTGCGCGGATGCTGGCGCCGTTGTTCACCAAGCCCTCCACCTGGCGCATTCTGGACGGCACCATCGCCGTGATCCTCAGCGTGCTGGCCTTGACCCTGGCGATCCGCGGGGTCAACTGAGGCCGGGCTTCATCCGGTCGGTTTGGGGGCGGCCGGGTCATACCCGGACCCGGCCGGATCGACGCTTTGGTAGTCGCGTCAATATCGCCCGGGCAAGTGCAACACACCCGGCAGCAGAAACTTGCCTTTCTTCCAGGCTGACCGGCAACAGGCCCGGGTACGTTGTGCTTACCCGGGCTACGGACTTGCATGCGTTGGCGGTTAGGTGGCCGGGTTCCAGCGTGCCGGCCACTGGAGAATGAAGTCCTCCACCTTTGCCAACGGCATTGGTCGTCCAAACACATAGCCCTGGCCCTCGGCACAGTGTTCTTCCTTCAGCTGGTCCAGTTGCGCCTGGGTTTCGACACCTTCGATGGTGGTGCTGATGCCCAGCTTTTCGCACAGGTGCGATACCGCGCCGATGATGGCGCTGCCCTGGCTTTGTTCACCCAGGTCGCGGACGAAGGACTTGTCGATCTTGACCTTGTCGAACGGGAACGCACGCAGGTAGCCGAGCGAGGAGTAGCCGGTGCCGAAGTCGTCCATCACGATCGACACGCCGGCCTTCTTCAGTTGCAGCAGCTGTGCAGACGCGGCCTCGATGTTGGTGATCAGTGCGTTCTCGGTGATCTCCAGTTCCAACCGTGCCGGCGCCAGCCCGGTTTCTGCCAATACCTGCTCGACGCCTTCCGCCAGATCGGGCTGGGCCAGCTGCGATACCGACAGGTTCACCGCGATCTTCATCTGCTCCGGCCACTGGCTGGCATCCTGGGCGGCCTGGCGCAGCACCCACGCGCCCAGCGGCAGCATCATGCCGATGTCTTCAGCCAAGGCGAGGAACTCACTGGGTTCAAGCAGGCCACGTTGCGGGTGATTCCAGCGCAGCAGCGCTTCAAAACCGGCGACCTGGCGCAGGCGCAGGTCCACCAGCGGCTGGTAGTGCAGCTCAAACTGCTGTTGCTGCAGGGCCGCGCGCAGTTCGGTCTCCAGCTGCCGGCGGCGCTGCATGCGCGTATCCATTTCCGCCTCGAAGAAACGGTAGCAGCTGCGGCCCTCGTCCTTTGCCCGGTACAGGGCCAGGTCGGCGTTGCGCATCAAGGTGTCGGCAGCGTTGGCCTGGTTGTCGATCAGGACGATGCCGATGCTGGTGCTGATGGCGAACTGGTGGTTCTCCAGTTCGACACTGCGGCCCAGTTCTTCCACCAACCGCGCAGCCAGCGTGGCGGCGGCCTCAGGCATGCGGCTTTCCGATGCCATCAGGATGGCAAACTCGTCGCCCCCCAGTCGCGCGACCAGGTCATTGCCGCGTACGCAGCCGAGGATGCGCTGGGCGACTTCCTGCAGCAGGCGGTCGCCGGTGGGGTGGCCGAGGCTGTCGTTGACGTCCTTGAAGCGGTCCAGGTCGAGCAGCAACAAGGCGCTGTGGTGTCCACGACGGGCGGCGATCAAGGCCTGGTCGAGCTTCTCGAACAGCATGGTGCGATTTGGCAATGCGGTCAGCGGATCGTGCTGGGCCAGGTAGGCAATGCGAGCCTGCGCCTGCCGTCGCGCGTCCACGTCCTCCAGCACGCCGGCCCAACTGCTCAGGCTGTGGCCGATGCGGGCACCGCGTGCGCGTAACCAGCGCCACTTCCCGTACAGATCCAGTACCCGGAACTCCACGTCCAGCGAGGCCGCTTTGGTGGCGGTGAAACTCTGCTCCAATGCGATTTCTATCTGTGGCAGGTCGTCTTCGTTGACCCGGCGCAGCCAGCCCTTGCCGAGCGCATGGTCATCGGGTTGGCCGGTCAGCTCGCGCCAACCGGTGGCCGAGAGCACCGTTCCATTGCGATCGGATTGCCACAGCACCAGAGCGCCGGCCTCGGCGACGGCGCGGTAACGCTGCTCGCTGGCCTTGAGGTCACGGGCCAGGGCGCGCGCTTCATCGGCGCTCTTCTTCAATGCATCGACAGTGCCGCTGAGGCTGCTCTGCAGGCTGCGCACTTCGCGGATGTTGGACGGGTGTGGATCGGGCAGGGTGGCGAGATTATCGACGACGCCATGGCTGCGTTGGACCAGGGCGCGGATCGGCAGCAGGATGCTGCGGGCGATGGCATTGGCCCAAAGCAGGGCGATCAGGGCTGCGACGATGCCGCCGAGAATGATCCCGAGCAGCGGTTGTTGCCAGCGGGCCTGGAAGCTCTGTTGTGGCTCTCCCACGACCAGCGTCCATCCCGGTGCGGCCTGCAATCTGTGGAAGGCGAAGATCACCGGCGTGCCTTCCTTGCTGCTGGCATCGATCAGCCCGTGTTGACCGCTGCTGCGCTGCAGCGTCTGCCAGTCAGGCACCTGCTTGCCGATGTAACGTTCCGGCGAAAGCGACCGAGCGGCAATGACGCCATTGTTATCGACGACCGCAGCCAGCAGCTGCTGGTCGTTGCCGCTGCCCATGATGCTGGCGATCAGGCGATTGGAGGGCTGCACCATGGTCAGGACACGGGTGCCACCGGTATCACCGAAGGGCAGGGCAATGGCGACTTCCGGGGTGTTGGTGATGGCGTTGGTGAACAGATCCGAGACCTGCGCCCTGCCTTCGCGGCGTGCGTCGTACAGCAGTCCTGATGGCAATGCGCGGGCCTGCTCGCTGTCATCCTGGATCAAGCGGATATCCGGGTTGGCGCGTGCCCATGCCTGCAGCTCAGGGGCTGTTTCCTGCAGCTGTGGTGCGAGCGAGGACAGCAGACGCAGCTGGTTGATGTTGTCCTCGATACCCTGGTCAACACCACGGGCAAGGGCGATGGCGGTTTCCTGCAGGCGTTGTTCGGAGCTGTGGCGGTAATCGCGGGCGGCGTTCCAGACGGCGAAGGCGCCGATCACCAGCAATGGCAGCAGGGTCGCAAGGATCAGCAGGTGCAGGCGGGAATGCAGGCCACGGGTACGCGCCAAGGTGTGCTGCGCCGCCGATGCAGTAGTTGCCAAGCCTCAGTCTCCGGTGTCCGTTGTGGCGTAGTGCAGATGGCAGCCAAGCCCAAATGGCGGCCGTGGGCGGCGTGGCGCTGTTATGGCACGAACCCGGTTAGGTTGGAAAGTACGCGTGGAACCCAAAGCGGGGGCTGTGCAGTGGCCCCCCACTGTCCAATTCCCGCCGTGCAGGGCAGGTGTAGGCAGCAGGGATGGATGCGTGATTGTGATCACGCTATCGCATCGATCTTACAGCCGAAGGCTGCCGCATCGTCCGCCGATGCTGCAAACGATGCGGGCGGGGTCGTTCCCGGTTCCAGTTGCATGCGGTATTGGCGCCGCTGTCAGGGGCGCTTCTGGCTCCACATCCATTCCCACATCGCGGGGTTGCGATAGGTGGCATCCCAGGCGTTGTGCTCGACGTCCGGGTATTCGGTGTAACGGAAGTCCGCGCCCATCTGTCGGCTGGCGGCGACAATCGCGCGATCATCGGTGGTTGGCACCAGTCCATCCAGGGCGCCATGGAACATCCAGGTGGGTACATGACGCAGGCGGCTGACGACGCTTTGATAGGGATCGGCGGCATTGGCTACCTGGTCGACCACCAGTCCAGGTCGATCGGCACGCGGTGCTCGCAGCGCGCCGCAGATCGGCACCAGTGCGGCGAATCGGTCCGGCCGGGTCAGGGCCAGTTCCCAGCTGCCATAGCCGCCCATTGAGATACCCGTCAGATAGATACGCTGTGGATCGGCAGTGAACTCCTTGCTGGCCGCCTCCAGGACCGCCAGCGCCATGCGCGCGTTGCGTCCGCGCCATTCTTCGCCCTCCGGCACCTGGGGAAACACCACCAGGGCCGGGAAGGTGTCCATGTTCTGGGTGAGCCAGGGGCCAATCCCGGCCAAGGTAGGCTTGAGTCCGTCGTCGCCACGCTCGCCGGAGCCATGCAGGAACAGCACCAGTGGCCGCGGGCCGGGTGGTGTGGCGCTAGTGGCAGGCACAAACACCTGGTAGCGGAACTGACGGCCCTCGAAATCGAGCTGCCGCGCGACGAACTGCCCCTTGGCCGGCGCCGTGCTGGTGGTTGAAGGCAGGCTGTTGCAGCCCATGAGCATACCCAGCAGACATAGCGACATCAGGATGCGGCCCATTGCAATCGGCTCCATGGCGTAAGCCCACAGACTAGCCTGATTTCGCGTGTGTCAGAATGCTTGTGGATACACCGCCGTGGCGGTCTGTTCTTTTACTGGGGGTTGTGGATGAAGAAGCTGCTGATCGTTGCGTTGGCAACCTTGCTGGCTGCCTGCAGCCAGGGCCTGAGTGGCACCTGGAACGATGGCATGGGGATGGTCAGCTACACATTCGACTCCGACGGCAAGGTCACGGTTGAAACGCTGGGCAAGACACAGCAAAGCCGCTATACCCGTGACGGCAATGCCTTGAAGGTTGCAGTGCCCGGCAGCGAAGCGCAGTCGGTGGAGTTCACCATCAACGAGGATGGCTCGCTGCGAGGCCCGATGGGCGTGCATCTGCACAAGCAGAAGAAGTGAGGCATCCCCGGCGGATTGATCTGCGCTAGTGTTCCCGGCTCAGCAGCGCGCCTGTGGCTGAGCTGGAAACATAGGGCCATCAGGGGCGCGACGACCGACGTTTCCGGCATCAGTGGATGGCCCGGGAATGTACTGAAACGTGCTCATGAGGCCCGCAGGAAGCCTTCGATCTCGCGCGCGGCTTTCCCTACCTGTGCACTCAGCGACGCTTTCATATCTGCTGGCAATACCGAGCGCGGGACCATGATGCTGATCGAGGCCAGAACCTTCCCGTCACCGTCACGCAATGGGTAGGCCACCGTCGAGACGCCGGGTTGGTAGAACGATTCGCTGATGGCATGACCGCGTGCACTGTCGTTGCCCAGCAGCTCGACCAGCTCCTTTGGTGTTTTTGGCCCCTGTTCGGAGGTGAGCGCAAATGCCGGTTCCGGATACAGCGCACCCAGTTCCTGCTCGGGCATCGTCATCAACAGTACGCGGCCTGTCGCAGTGCAATGTGCGGGTCGACGTGTGCCGACGCTGACGCCTGAAGGGGGTTCGCCGATGGCGCTGGCGTGGGCCACGTAGACGACCTCGCGTCCATCCAGCACGCTCAGCTGGGCTGAGTGGCTGGTGATGTCACGTAACCGTTGAATGATGGGTTGCCCGATCTGCACGATGTCCATCGATGACAGGTAGTCAAAGCCCAGTCGCAGAATGCTGATGCCGAGGTTGTAGCCACCACTTGCGCTGTTGCGATCCAGGAAGCGCATCTGTTCCAGCGTCTGTACGGCGCGGTAGACCGATGCCTTGGGCATGCCTGTGCGCTGGCAGACCTGGGTGAAGCTCAGTTCGCCACGCTGCCGTCCAAACAGCAGCAACATGTTCAGACCCCTCTCCAGAGCCGGCACCATGTAGCGATTGGGATCTTTTGCTGTTGTTGCTTGGGGTGTCGACATATGTGTCCTCCCTTGGGTTGTAGGCAAGGCCGTCGATGGCGGACAGGTGCAGCCCGCTGCGGGATACGAAAGGGCTGACCGCTGGTGTATCGGATGCCGTCGATGTCGGCAGGGGATTGCACCCGCCGCACAGGGCATGCGTTGTCCTATGGAGCATGGCGGCCGGCAGGGACGGATTCGGGGTTTGCTGCCGGGCCAGTCTCGGGGTGATTGGTGTTGTGCGGAGGGCGTTGGCGCTCCGTGCACGTGGCACCGATCGCAGAGTTTCTGATCTCCTTTTCGGGCGCCTTGGCCATGTAGATGCATTCGTTACGTATCTTCGGTCATGCAGATGGCTTTTTGATGGACGCCTTTGCGTTCAAGGTTGGTGAGGTTGGGGTTTTATGTTTGAAACTAAACGGATTTTTTGAAGCTGCAACTAAACATAGCAGCGTCAAAGGGGCGGGCAATCAGGAAAGCTGCCATTTGCGTGTGCTGTTATTCACAGATCTGGTATTCGGTGCGACGTTTTTATTGAGTGGAGTGGCGTGCTCGCATACTGATTGCTTGCCGAGATTCGAAATCGTTTAGTTGGTGAAACTTTGTGGGGCTTTATTCGCCTGTTTGTGCTTGTGGAAGGCGGTGATGAGTCGCCTGTGGCTGGTGCGTAGTATTTCGATGTCGAATTCCATGTGGGTTTGTGTGCTGCATGAGAGTTTTCTGGTTTGAATGAATGCTTGGTTTGTATGCCATCTGGAAATCAATGGGTTTCGTCATGCTTCCCCGGGTTTTCCCGGGGCGGGAGGACTTGGCTGAGGTGTGTGCTGATCTTGCGGAACAGGATTAAAGGAATCCCTGTGCCTGCCGATATGATTGGCAGCTCTCCGCGTGGACCTTTCTGTATTTGTCATGGTGATCATCTCGGCGGTTTTTGCGGCAGTGCTTGCCGGGGGCCTGGTCTGGCTCTGGCAGCGGAGCAGTGGCGATGCGACACGCCCACAACGCCAGTTCCGTGTGTCGCCGACGCTGAGCGCGACAACCGACGAGGACGCTGTGGTCGCCGTCAGCGTGGATGATCTGCAACGGCGCTTCCTGCTCAGCGCGCTGGGCGCCGCAAATACGCCTGCCGATGCGCTGCGGGTGCAGAGGTCGGTGGTGGACGATGTGGTCGCTGCACTGAGCCGCGCCGACATGTCCTCGCGCTACACGCCGCGCCGACCAAACCTGCTGCCGCAGCTGATCCAGAGCGTCAATGACAGTGCTGCCTCGTCGCGTTCCATCGCCCGCATCATCGGCAGTGATGCGGTACTGGCGGCAACGCTGCTGCGTATCGCCAACAGTTCTCTGTATCGCCTGCAGCGGCAGGACATCCAAAGCATCGAGCGGGCGGTGACGCTGATAGGCAATGATGGCATCCGTCAGATCATTTCCGCCGCGTTGGTGCAGCCGGTCATGGAGTCGGCCAGCGGCGTTGATGCCGAGTTTTCGCGCTTGCTCTGGGATTACACATTGCGGGTATCGCTGGCCGCTGCCGACCATGCGCGCAGCGTGGAACGCGAGGATGGCTTTGCTGCGCAGTTGGCTGGCCTGCTGCTGGGTCTGAGTGCTGCGATGGCGATGCAGGCCGCGGCCGATGTATTGGCCCGGCCGCCGCTGCGGGTACGTGAGCCGGGCACCTTGTTGGAGGTGCTGGAGCGCTGCAGCGCGCCGACCGCGGTGCGGATCGCCGGACATTGGAAGTTGTCGGCGCCAATCGTGCAGGCACTGGAACAGGTGGATGTGCCGGCTGCTGGTGGTCTGGCGCGTTCGTTGCAGGTTGGGCAACTGGCCGCCAGCGCGGCGATGCTGCATGCGCAGGGTCTGATGAGCGAGGCGGAGGCCAATGCGGCGCTCGCCAGCCAGATGCCCGAACATGTGGCGGCGTGGTTGTGGAAGCGGATGACGCAGGCAGACGGCGCATTGGAGTGAGGTCGTCCGCGCCTGGATGCGGCGCGGTCCGAGTCTGTATCCGGCGGGCCAATGAAATACCGCCCCGAAATGCCGGCTGCGCAGGCTAGAGCTGTGACTCCAATGGCAGCCAGCTGATCATCTGGGTGCTGGCGCGTAGCATCAGTCCGGTGTCCGGTTCGGTGCGCAGGCTGATCGGCGGCGTGCTGGCCCGATCCAGCCAACGCAATTCGTGGTCCCTGTTCAAGTACACCCAGTAACTCAACTCGGCACTGGACAGGCGCAGGTATTCCTCGCGCAGCCGCGCGGCCAGCACCGGGTCATCGAACAGCGCGCCCATTTCGGTATTGAGGTAGGCCGAGCGCGGGTCGAGGTTGAACGAGCCGACGAAGCCACGGCGGTCATCCACCACGAAGGCTTTGGTGTGCAGGCTGGCGCCACTGCTGCCGAAGGTGGATGCCTTCTCGATGTGGCCACGGGCCTTGAGTTCGTACAGCTGCACGCCGCCGGCCAGCAACGGGCGCCGGTAATGCATGTAGCCGCTGTGCACGGCGGGTACGTCGTTGGCCGCCAGCGAGTTGGTGATGATGCCGACCTGCACGCCGTTCTGGGCCTGCTGTATCAAGCCCTTGGTGCCGACCGCGCCGGGCACGAAGTAAGGCGAGATCAGCAGTGATTTGTGTTCAGCGCTGCCCAGTACCTCGACCAGCCGGGTGACCAGCCATTGGCTGCTGTCGCCGCCACTGGGTTTGCGAGGGGGATCGGAGTGGATGCTCATACCATCGGTCCAATGCAGGTCCAGCTGCTTGCTGAGATAGGCATCGGTGAGATGAGCGCGTACCCGCTGCAGGTAGGGCGCGGCTTCCTGTTGACGGGCGTCCAGCTCGGCCTGGCTGATGAAGTTGGCCATCTGCTGGTCGGTGCTGTAGTGCAGGGCTGCAATCGGCACCACGGCGTCGCTGTTCCAGAAGTCATCGAATACCGTGCTGGCTTCGCTGGCCACCGGACCGGCGAGCAGCAGGTCGAGGTCGCGGAAATTCACGTCCGGGCGCGCATCGAAGTATTCGGCGCCGATATTGCGGCCGCCGACGATGGCGACGCGGCCATCGGCGATCCATGCCTTGTTGTGCATGCGGTGGTTGATGCTGAAAACCCGCTGCACCATTTCGACCAGGCGCCACAGGCCATCACGGTTGCGGAATGGGTTGTACAGGCGGATCTCGATGTTGGGGTGATTGTCCAGCGCCAGCATCTGTGGGTCCAGCCCGGCGGCGTTCATGTCATCCAGCAACAGGCGCACGCGCACGCCGCGGTCGGCGGCCTGGTAGACGTCATGTGCAAGCAGGTGGCCGAGCATGTCGTCGTGCCACATGTAGTACTGCAGGTCCAGGCTGCGTCCGGCCTGGCGGGTGATGATGGAGCGTGCGGCGTAGGCTTCGAGCCCGTCGGACAGATACACCGCGCCGCTTTTGCCCGGATGTTCGGCCAGCAGCGGTTGCAGTTGGCGGTCGATCAGGGTTTGTTGTGGCTGCAGCGGCAGGGTCTGCGAAGGCGCGCCGACCGCCTTTGGGGTGAGGTGGTCACCCAGCAGCAGGCCGCTGCCCATCAACAGCAGCACAAAGGCCAGCAGATAGGCCAGGAACCGCAGCAGGCGTCTGGGGCGATGCTTGTTTTCCATGGGCGCATCCTAGCGGTGTTCGTGATCAGGCGTCAGTTTGTCCTGATTCCATGACGTTCCGGGGGTGCGGGGAGCGCCTCCTGTGAGCGAGAATCGGGGTTTGCGTTTGCCGCGAGCCCTGTGATGACCGAACGTTCTTCCTCCTTCCGAGCGCCCAGTCTGGTGCTGCAGATTGTCATTGGCCTGATCGCCGGCATCGTGCTGGCGATGGCTTGGCCTGCCGCTGCCACCGCTGTCGGCCTGCTCGGTACGGTATTCATTTCCGCGCTGAAGGCGGTTGCACCGATCCTGGTACTGGTGCTGGTCACGGCCTCCATCGCCAATCATCAGCAGGGGCAGAAGACCCATATCCGGATGATCCTGGTGCTGTACATGATCGGCACCCTGGCCGCGGCCATGGTTGGCGTGGCAGCCAGCTTCCTGTTCCCCAGCACGTTGACGTTGAAGACGGTCGAAAGTGCCATGAGCGCGCCGAGCGGCATTGGCGAGGTGCTCAAGACCCTGCTGATGCAGATCGTCGACAACCCGGTGCATGCACTGCTCAACGCGAACTACATCGGTTTGCTGGCCTGGGCGGTGGGTCTGGGTCTGGCCCTGCGCCACGCCAGCCAGACCACGCGCAACCTGGTCAGTGACTTCTCCGATGCCATCACCTGGGTGGTGCGGTTGGTG
The DNA here is from genome assembly GCF_056861425.1 of Stenotrophomonas sp. 21LCFQ19. Lineage (NCBI taxonomy): Bacteria > Pseudomonadati > Pseudomonadota > Gammaproteobacteria > Lysobacterales > Lysobacteraceae > Stenotrophomonas > Stenotrophomonas sp. 21LCFQ19. The sequence goes on from NZ_JBSPUF010000002.1 coordinate 20,992, forward strand.
ATCAAGCTGGCGCCATTGGGCGTGTTCGGTATCGTTGCTTCGTTGTTGGCCGAGTCCGGTCTGGGCGCGTTGAAGGACTACCTGCATCTGCTGGCGGTGCTGATTGGCGCGATGTTGTTCATGGCCTTCGTCGGCAATCCGCTGATCGTGGCCGTGGTGACCCGCCGCAACCCCTATCCACTGGTGCTGCGCTGCCTGCGCGAGAGCGGTATCACCGCGTTTTTCACCCGTTCCTCGGCGGCCAATATTCCGGTCAACATGGAGCTGTGCCGCAAGCTCGGCCTGCATGAGGACACCTATTCGGTAGCGGTGCCACTGGGCGCGACCATCAATATGGCCGGCGCGGCGATCACTATCTCCGTGTTGACCCTGGCAGCGGTGAATACCCTGGGCTACGCGGTGGATGTGCCGACCGCGCTGCTGCTCAGCGTGGTTGCCGCTATTGGTGCCTGCGGCGCCTCCGGCGTGCCGGGTGGCTCGCTGTTGCTGATTCCACTGGCCTGTGGCCTGTTCGGCATCTCCAATGAAGTTGCCATGCAGGTAGTCGGCGTCGGTTTCGTTGTCGGCGTGGTGCAGGATTCGGCTGAAACCGCCTTGAACTCGTCCACCGACGTGGTGTTTGTCGCGGCGGCCGAACAGGCACGCGGGCGCGCCTGATGGCCATGGCCGGGCGCATCACGCCAGCGGTACGCATCGGCGTTTCGATAGCGATTGCGACCGGCCTGTATGGCATCTCGTTTGGTGCGTTGGCGGTGGCGTCGGGTTTCAGCGTGGCACAGACCGCCGCGCTGAGCCTGTTGATGTTCACCGGTGGCTCGCAGTTCGCCTTCATCGGCGTGATTGGTGCCGGCGGTGCAGGCGCGGCGGCGTTCGGCGCCGCTACCTTGCTGGGCATCCGCAACGCGGTGTATGGCGCGCAGACCAACCGCATGTTGCGCCCGCGTGGCTGGCTGAAGCCGCTGGCGGCGCAGGTCACCATCGATGAATCGGCCGCCACTGCGGCAAGCCAGAGCGATCCGCAGGAACAGCGTCGCGGCTTCTGGGTAGCGGGGCTGGGCGTTTACCTGTGCTGGAACCTGTTCACCTTGCTCGGCGCATTGCTTGGCGATGCATTGGGTGACCCGCGCCAGTGGGGCTTGGATGGTGCGGCTGTGGCGGCCTTCCTGGGATTGCTGTGGCCGCGACTGCGTTCACGCGAGCCGGTGGCGATTGCCGTGGTCTGTGCCTTGGTGACGGTGCTGGCGCTGCCGTGGGTGCCGCCCGGGGTGCCGATTCTCCTGGCTGCGGCAGTGGCCGCGGTTTGGGGCTGGTTTGGGCATGGTCCGGCGGACGAGGGGCTGGAGCCTGATGTCGCACCCAAGGTCGACGTCGCAACCAAGGTTGAGCAGGAGTCGGCACGATGACGCTGTGGGCGTGGATCGTCTTGGGCTGCGCTGCCGCGTGGGCGATCAAGTTCGCTGGTTATCTGGTGCCACTGCGCTGGCTGGAGTCGCCGCGCATGAACCGCGTTGCCGGCTGCCTGACGATAGGCCTGCTGGCCTCGTTGACCGCGATGAACACCGTGTCGGCCGGGCAGGGGCTGGCCTTCGATGCGCGCATTGGCGCGTTGCTGGCCGCGGCGGTCGCCCTGATGCTGCGGCTGCCGTTTCTGCTGGTGGTGATTGTGGGTGCGACGGCCGCGGCACTGATCCGACTGCTGTGAACCAGCTGGCGGCTGTGGGAGCGGCGTCAGCCGCGAAGCCAGTGCTTCGTCCGCGCGCTGATCGCCTGCAACTGCACATCGTGTGATGCCGTTTTTTGGTGTGACCGGATGTATCGCCAGCTTCGCGGCTGACGCCGCTCCCACAAAACTGCAGGTGCAGGACGCTGCCGCTGCTGCAAAGCCCAGGCTGGCCTTGGCCTAGAACTTCTGCTCGGCTGCCAGGTAGCGCCACTGGCCTTCGGGCATCTTGCTCAGGCCGATGCGGCCGATGCGCAGGCGACGGATCTGTTCGGCCTTGAGGCCAACCTGGATGCACATGAACTGCAATTGGCCCGGGCGCACGTCCTTGATCGCGAAACGCAGGCGCTGCTCGCTTTGCCAGCTGATCTTGGCCTGCGGCAGGCTGCGGCCTTCGTAGACCAGGCCATGGGTGAGCCTGGGCATCGCCCACGGGGTCGGTTCGCCACTGACCTCGACCACGAACTCCTGTTCCAGGCTGGCGCCGGATTCCTGCAGGTGGCGGCGCACGCGCCAATCCTGGGTCAGCACGACCAGGCCGCTGGCAGCATCATCCAGCGGCATCAGGTAGTCCAGGCGCTGGAAGTGACGGCGCAGCGAACGGATGCCGGAGGCGTCGTCGGCAAAGCGGTTGTCGTCTGCCAGCAGCGCGAACAATTGTTCTGCGGTACAGCCGGCCGGCTTGTTGATCAGGAAGGTGGCGGCTTCAGCGGCTTCGGTGCTGCCTTCGGCGGCCAGGGTGATGATTTCCTCGCTGACCATGGTCTGCGGGGTTTCCACGACCACGCCATTGACGCTGATCCAGCCGCCTTCGATGTACTGCTGGGCCTGCGAGCGCGAGCACTGCAGCTGCGCGGCAACGCGCTTGTCGAGACGGATCGGGGTGTTCATGGCGGCTATGGGTTCTACGAAGGGCGGGGAGTGTAGCGCTGTGGCGAGGCCGGGGCGATGATCGGCTCAGCTGGGTTCATGTTCCAAGGCGGTCAGGTACAGGCGCAGGTCGAACTCCAGCTGGTGGTAATCCGGCTCCATGTGCAGGCACAGCTGGTAGAAGGCCTTGTTGTGGTCGGCTTCTTTGATATGCGCCAGCTCATGCACCACGATCATCCGCAGGAACTCGGCCGGGGCCTCGCGGAACACGCTGGCAATGCGGATCTCGCGGCTGGCCTTGAGCTTGCCGCCATGGTTGCGGGAAATGGCGGTATGCGTGCCCAGCGCGTGTTTCACCACCTGCAGCTTGCCGTCATACAGCACCTTGCCCAGCGGCACCGATTGGCGCAGGTGGCGCTCCTTGATGGCCTGCACATAGTCGTAGAGCTGGCGGTCGTTGCGCACCGGATTGGGCTCGGCGTAGCGCTTGCGGACGGCCTCGCCCAGCTTGCCCGCGTCCAGCAGCTCGCGGGCGCGCTGCTGCAGGTGTTCGGGATAGCCATTCAGGTATTTCAGCGGAAGCATGGGCATTTGGGCGGGACCGGGCAGGCCGCTATGATGGCAGCCTCGGCAACAGAACCATGAACAACGACGATGGCAAAGGGTAATCCACTGCAGGAACAGCTGCTCAAGGCTGGCCTGGTGAAGAAATCGCAGGTCTCGCAGGTGGCGCGTGAGCAGGTCAAGGCGCGTCACGGCAAAGGTCCGGTCAACGCGACCGAAAGCCAGCGCGAGGCCGATCGCGCCCGTGCCGAAAAGGCCGAGAAAGACCGCCAACTGGCCGCCGAGCACAACGCCCAGCGGCGCGCCGACGAACTGCGCGCGCAGGCCCGGCAGATCATCGCCGACCGCAAGCTGCCCCGCGCCGGCGAGCTGGAATACCGTTTCAACGACGGCGCAGTGATCCGCACGATGCTGGTCACCGAGGCGCTGCGTACCCAGCTGGCCAATGGCGCGTTGGTGATCGCCCGGCACGGTGACAGCTTCGAGTTGCTGCCGCGCATGGCGGCGGAGAAAGTACGCGAGCGTGAGGCCAGCCTGATCGTGCTCGACCACGGCCAGAGTGCGGACACGCCGATTTCCACCGGCAACGCCGAGGATGACGCCTACTACGCCCAGTTCCAGGTGCCAGACGACCTGATGTGGTGAGAGGTTGGTTCGCGCGGCTTGGCGCGGGCCGGCGCCGGCAGTGAGCGGGTAGCAATATGCTGGCGGATCCTGTTCAGGCAGCTGTACGTCTGACCGCCAGCCCTTGAATTGTGTCCATGGAGGCGGCAGTTTGCCTGTGTTGCTGTACGTGGAGGCAGGACATGGCTACCGGTTGGGCGGGTGATACCGCCGTTCAGGATCAGATTGATGCCACCGTCGAGGACGCGATCAAGCGTGCGCGCAGCCGCATGCCCAGCGGACCGGGGCTGGAACATTGCGAAGAATGTGATGCGCCGATTCCAGAAGCACGGCGCAAGGCCGTGCCCGGCGTGAGGTTGTGCATTGCCTGCCAGCAGGCGCAGGACGAGGACGAGGCGTTTGCCGGCTATAACCGGCGCGGCAGCAAGGACAGTCAGCTGCGCTAGGAACGATGGCTGTGGTTGTGCCTGTTGTGGTCGTCGCTGTGGTTTGCGGCTTTGGCTGTCGTTTTAGCCCTGCTCCTGCTCGTCATCCTCGCGAAGGCGGGGATCGCTCTGCATTTGCTTGCGCTTTGGAGTTACGCGGCAATTCCGGTCCGAATCAATGCCGAAGGCCAAGGCTGGAGCCAGAGCCGGGGCGATCCCCGCCTTCGCGAGGATGACGGCAAAAAAAGCAAAAGCCCAAAGCCCAAAGCCCAAAGCCCAAAGCCTCAGCTTTTTCCCGGTCCGGGCAGCACGGCGTTCAAGTACTGCTTCTGCACAACGCGCGGCACCAATCGCGGTCGCTCCATCAACACAAAGCGCACACCCTTGACCGTCTGCGGCGCAGCCTTGCTGACAAAGCCAAAGCGCTCATACACCGGCACTGCGATCTCGGACGAGTTGACCGTGTACTCGCGGCGGCCGTGTATGCGCAGTGCATGCTCCCAGAGCCGTCGCGCGATGCCACGCTGGCGGCTGCTGCGGCTCACGAACAGGTGATGGATGTGGCTGTCGCCGCGCATCGCGATCATGCCGACAAGTGCACCTGCATCTTCAATCACGTAGTGCGCGAACTCCTTGTCGACCAGCCGATCAGCGAAGCTGGCAGGAGTCAGCGAGGCCAGGAAAGCGTGTGCGCTGGCACCGCTGTCGGCGTCCATGAGGTGTCGCGCCAACGGGGTGACCAGCGCGCTCAGCGCCTCTGCATCGGCGAGGTTGGCGTCACGCAAAGTGATGTCCTGATCCACGTACTTCCCCCGTAGCGCGCCCCCGGAAGCAGCGGCGTGGACGGAAGCATACCTGCAGCCGCCACGCTGTAAACCTTTGTGCTGCGGCAGCTCAGTGCGTTGCGCCGCCCAGACGGAAGCTGCTGCTCCAGCGCAGCATCGCGAACAGGCACCACAGCCAGCCAGCCGTGGCGATCAGGCCGCCCACAAGCCCAATGTGTTGCATGCCCAGCTGCAGGCTGACCTGGCTGCCGATCAACGCGCCGGCGCCAATGCCGATGTTGAAGATGCCGGAGAACAAGGCCATCGCCACATCGGTGGCGTCGGAGGCCAGGTTCAGCACCTTGGACTGCATCGACAGCGCGAAGCTGATCATCGCCACGCCCCACATCGAAGCCAGCGCATACAGCAGCCAGCTGCTGTGCAGGCCGCTGCGCAGCAGCAACAGGCTGGCAGCCAGGGTGCCGATCGCGCCCAGCAGGAAACCACGCGGCCAGCGCAGGCCATAGCGCGAGAACAGCACGCTGCCGATGAAGCCCATGCCGCCGAACAGCAGCAGCACCAGCGTGGTCACGTGTGCATCGAAGCCGCCGATCTTCTGCACGAACGGTTCGATGTAGCTGTAACCGGTGAACTGGGCGGAGACCACCACCATCACCAGCAGGTACAAGGCCATCAGGGCAGGCCGACGCAATAGCAGCGGGATGCTGCTGGCCGAGCCGCTGTTCTGGCTGGGCAGGGCCGGCAGCAGCCGTGCCAGCACCAGCATCACCAGCAATGCGACGCCACCGATGGCCATGAAGGTGATGCGCCAGCCCAGCAACTCACCGACGATGCGACCCAGCGGAATGCCCAGCACCATCGCCACCGACGTGCCGGTGGCGAGCAGGCCCAGAGCCTGCGGACGCTTGTCCTGTGGCGCCACGCGCACCGCCAGCGAGGCGGTGATCGACCAGAACACCGCATGCGCCAGCGCAATGCCAACGCGGCTGGCCATCAGCACCGGGTAGCTCCAGGCCACGCCGGACAGCACATGGCTGGCGATGAACAATGCGAACACGCCCAGCAGCAGCTTGCGGCGGTCCATGTTGCGGGTCAGCAGCATGCACGGCAGCGAGGTCAGTGCGACTACCCAGGCGTAGATGGTCAGCATCAGCCCGACATGCTCGATCGGCTTGCCGAAGTCGGCACCGATGTCGCTGAGCAGGCCGACCGGGACGAACTCACTGGTATTGAAGATGAAGGCTGCCAGGGCCAAGGCGATGACGCTGAGCCAGCGTTGGCGGTCGGAGCGTTGGTCGTGGCGTTCGGCAACGGCAAAAGCGTCGCCTGCCTGCGGGGCAGGGCATGAGGTATCGGGAGTGGCGGACATTGCGTGCGGGCTTGCGACCGGGCCGGTCGCTCAATGACGGCGATTTTCGCACGGCTGACATGGACGCGAGCGGAACGCTGTGGGCCGGAGCCAAGGCAATCCCCGCCTTGGCGGGGATCACGGAGCCAATGCTCGGGTGTTGCTCGCTGCTGTTCCGGCTTCCTCAGCCGTCTCCCTGCAGGCTGACCGTACTGGAATCGCCACCACGCCAACGGCGCAGGCCGCGCTGGAAGAACAGGCTGTTGGGAATCTGTATCAAGGTGCCATCGACCGGGCCACCGACCTCATGCAGCGTGGTGTAGATCAGGTTGATATCGGTGACCACGCCCTTCAGGCCGGGCTTCTCGCCGTTCTCCAGCAGCTCGATCTGGTCACCCAGACGGAACGGCCGGGTGGTGAAGATCAGGAAGGTGCAGAAGATGTTGGACAGCACGCTCCAGGCGGCGAAGAACGCTACCGCGCCCACCGCGGCAAAGCCGGTGAAGGCCGTCCACAGCACACTGGCCTGTACGTGAAGGGCCTGCAGGATGGCGACCAGGGCCACCGTGCCGATGACGAAATTGGACAGCCGCCGGATCGCCATCTCGATCTGCGCCGGCAGCGTGTAATGGCGCCCAAGCCGGGCCAGCAGGCGCCGGGTCAGCAGGCGCAGCAGCCAGGCCACGACCAGGATCAGCAGGATGCTCAGGCCGGTGTTGATGGGTTCAATCCATTGCTGCATCGAGGCGGGGAGGTAGTGCTTCATGCGGATTCCTTGCGGTACGTCAGTGCTTCAGCGCGGCGTCGGTATGGCGGGGATTGCCGTCATTGTTGGCCGGGGTGATGTTCAACAGGCGGGCCAGCAATGGATAGACATCGACATTGTCGATGGGGGCGATGGTCACGCCTGGCGCGAACGCCGGCCCATAGCCGATGAATGGGGAATACATGTCCGGCAGGGCATTGTCGTAGCCATGCTCACCCAGCAGCTCGTGGCCTTTGCGCTTTTCGGCCTGGCGGGTGGTGACCTGCCAGCCAAGCTCGGCGGTGCAGATGTAGGCGGGCACGCGGCGGTGGTGGCCATATTCGAAGCGCGCCGGGATCTGCTCACGGATCATGCACTGGATATGCGGGTGGCTGCCGGCCAGCAGTTGTTGGGCGGCCATCTCGCCGCCGGGCAGGGCGTTGAACGAGGCGTAGGCGCCGGTCCAGCCAAAGTCCAGCTTGCTCACATCGACGATGTCATCCAGGAAGATCTGCCTGGCTGGGCTGGTAGCGGTCATGCCGTGGTCGGAGGTGACCACGATGTTGACCTGTTGCTGCAGACCCTGGGCACGGACACCCGCCAACAGCTCGCCAATCGCGCTGTCCACTTCGCCCAAGGCACTGTTCAGTTCGGCGGAATCCGGGCCGTAGCGATGGCCTTGCGTGTCGACCTTGTCGAAGTACAGGGTGATGAAGTGGGGGCGTTGCGCGGCAGGTAGTGCCAGCCATTCCAGTACCTGCTGCACGCGCTGCTGCGAGCTCACCTTGATGTCGAACGGCCGCCAGAACTCGGGACGTGCGCCATGCACCGGCGCTTCCGAGCCGACCCAGAACATCGCCGCTGCGCGTCCACCCTGTTCGCGCACGCTGGTCCACAGCGGCTTGCCGTCGTCCCACCAGCGCTCGTCGCGGACCGTGGCCGGGTCGAACATGCTGAAGCGCACGTCGGGAATGGCCGGGTCGGTCATGAAGTTGGCGATCACCCCGTGGTGGTCCGGGCGCAGGCCGGTGATCAGTGTGTAGTGATTGGGGAAGGTGATCGAGGGATACGACGGGCGCATGTATTCGGCGCGTGCGCCAGCGGCCACCATCGTGCTCAGCGTCGGGGTCAGGCCACGCTCCAGATAGTCATTGCGGAAGCCATCGATGGAAATCAAGATCACCGGGGCCAGCGCCTGCTCCGGCATGCGGGCCGCGGCTGACGGGGTATTGATGGGGGCGGGAGCGCTGGTGCAACCGGCCAAGGCGAGGGCGGCGCAAAGCAGGACAGCGGGGATACGCAACATGGGATCGCAACGGTTTGACGAGCGCCGATTGTCGGCCAGCGCGGCCATTGCTGCCAGTCGCTACGCTGCTGTGGGCCGCTTCGGCAAAGAATCGCGTCGGCTTTAAACCTTTTTGCTGCCCGCCGCATCCAATGGATATGCTCAACGCCACCGTGACCGCCACCGCCCCCTCATCGCCCGTCGTCGACGACGCCGTGCTGGCCCGTGCCGCCGCGGATGGCGACACCCGCGCCTATGAACGGATCTACCGGCGCCACTCGCCGCGGCTGTACGCACTGCTGTGGCGCTTGTGCGGCGGCAACGCGGCGCGTGCCGAGGATGTGCTGCAGGAGACCTTCATCCAGGCCTGGCGCAAGCTGCCGCAGTTCCGCTTCGAGAGTGCGTTGGCCACGTGGCTGCATCGCCTGGCCGTGAACACGGCGCTGATGGAGCTGCGCGCGACAACGTTTGAATCGCTGGATATAGGCGAATCCGGGATGGATCTATTGGCCGAAATGGCCGACACCCCCCGCTGCCACGCCACCGGCATGGACCTGGAGCGTGCGTTGCTGACCTTGCCGCCACGCGCCCGCGCGGTGCTGGTGCTGCATGACATTGAAGGCTGGAAACACCAGGAAATCGCCGTGGAACTGCAGATGGCTGTCGGCAGTTCCAAGGCCCAGTTGCATCGTGCACGCAGTTTGTTGCGCACGCGGCTTGGAGAATCATGATGAATCACTACGAAAACGATCACGATGATGCATTGGCGCAGCGCTTGCGTGGACTGCCAGGCGAACGGGTACCTCCGGCGACGGTGTGGCAGCGCATCGCCGCGGAACTGGAGCAGAGCCCGCGTACCGAGCCGGCAGTTGCTGCTTCCGCCATATCAGTGAACGCCGTGCCGGCGCGGCGCAGAGCACATCGTCACTGGCCACGTTATGCCGCTGCTGCGGTGGTCGTTGCGCTGGTTGGCGTGGCCAGCATGCTGTTGTTGCCGCAGCAGCCTGCGGCATCCGTCGCCGCCGAGGAATCGTCATTGCAGCATCAGGCCAACACCATCACCTACCAGTACCGGCAGGCGATGGCGACGATTCCGCAGGACGAGGTTGCCGCCGAGCTGCAGCCGGCGCTGCGTGAACTGGATGAAAGCGCGGGCAGCATCCGCAGCGCCATCGCGCAGAGCCCCGACGCCGATTTTCTACTTGGCCAGTTGCAGCGCACCTACGCGCTGCGGCTTGAACTCACCCGCAAGGGCGTCAACCCGACCGGACTTTCGACTTGAAGGAGCACCCGATGAAAGCTTGCATGCGCCATCTGATCGCCACCGCACTGCTGTTGGCCCCATTGACCAGCGCATTCGCGCAGACTGCGGTCAATCGCAACCTGCCCTTGTCCAGCGGCGGCCGCGTGGAACTGAGCAATGTGGCCGGCTCGGTCACCGTGCGCGGCTGGGACCGCAACGAAGTACAGCTGACCGGCTCGCTCGGCGAGGGCCAGCGGCTTGACGTGGAAAGCAGCGCCAATCGCGTGGCGTTGAAGGTGGTCTACCCGCAGAACAGCCGCAGCAGTCGTGGTGCGGTGCTGGAACTGCGGGTGCCGCGCGCTGCGCAGTTGCAGACCAGTACCGTCAGTGCGGGCGTGGATGTGGCTGATGTTGACCTGCGTCGTCTGCAGAGCAGTACCGTCAGCGGCAGCATCACTGCCAATGGACGCGCTGGTGAGGCGGAATTGACCACGGTCAGCGGCGCGATCCGCTCGCAGTTGCAGACCTCGCGGCTGGAGACCCGGACGGTCAGCGGTGGCATCAATGCGGCCGGTGGCAGTGGCGGTGAGGTCTCGGCCAACAGCGTGTCGGGCGGCATCACCCTGGACCTGGCCAAGGTACAGCGGCTCAGCGCCGAGTCGGTATCCGGCAGCCTTGGCGTGCGCAGTGCGGGCCTGCAGCCGGGCGGCCGGGTCAATCTGGAGACGGTGAGCGGCTCGGTTTCACTGAGCTTGCCGGCCAGCACGTCGGCGCAGCTGAAGGTCAGCACCTTCAGCGGCAGCATCCGCTCCGACGTCGGCCAGGTGCAGACCCCGCGCTATGGGCCGGGCAAGAACCTGGATGCACGGATTGGCGGTGGCGATGGCGATATCTCCATCCAGTCGCATTCCGGCGGCGTGCGGGTGAGTCTGGATCGTTGATTCACTCCCTCCCTTTTGCGCAGCAAAGGGGAGGGCCGGGCAGGGGTAACGCTTTTGCCCCCTCCCTTTTGCGCAGCAAAGGGGAGGGCTGGGGAGGGGTAACGCTTTTGTGCTTCTGGATCCCCAGCCTCGCGGCTTACGCCGCTCCTACAAACCTGCAGCAGCGCCATCCGTTGTTGCTGCCAACGCCAAGCCCTGCACCACGCCGAACGATGGGTCACCGTGCACCAGCTTCGCAGTCGGGAAGGCGGCGGCTGCGGCCCGTTGGATGTAGCCGGCGCGCGACATGCCGCCGGTCAGGAACACCGCCGCCGGGTCGTGGCCGATATCGCTACGTACCTGCTGCAACAGCGCTTCCAGCTCGCCAAGATAGCCACCGGCAGCCGTGGTCAGATGTGGTGCATCGATGTCCACCGACAGTCCCGCCTCGATGAAATCCAGCATGCTGTGGTGGCTGGGCTGGCTGCTCAGGGCGATCTTGCAGTGTTCCACCGCGCGGTACAGGCGCGCGGTATTGCCGGTGTCCTGCAGCGCTTGCAGGCGCAGGCCATAGGGAAGTTCCACCGCGTCGTAGTTGTGCTGGCGGAAATCACGCTGGCGGGTCATGTCCTGCACCATCGCGGCCTCCACATAGTGGTGTGCAGGCACGCGGGTGATGCCGCGGCCGAACAGTGGCATGTAGCCGGCCAGGCTCAGCGCAAGGTCGATGTCGGTACCGCCACGGGCGATACCCCAGGCGCGATGGATCTGCGGCGCCGCGTTGCCACCAACGCTGGCATGGGCGATATCGGTGGTACCGCCGCCAACGTCGACGATCACTGCTTCGTGGCGATCGGCGCTGACTGCGTGGTAGTGCATGGCCGCAGCAGCGGGTTCTTCGAGGAAATCCACTTCGTCGAAGCCTGCGGCCATTGCGGCGCTGCGCAGGATATCCAGGGCCTGGTCATTGCCGGCCGCGCCGATCGAACTGCGGAACTGCACCGGTCGACCAAGCAGGGCACTGCGCACGTTGCGCTGCAGCTGGCGAGAAGCGGTCAGGCGGATGTGTTCGAGGATATGGGTGGCGATGCCGGTGATGGTCTGCTTGGCACGCGGATGCAGGTTGTAGCCCAGCATCGACTTCGGGCTCTGCACCAGGTTACCTTCGTTCTCCTCGAAATAGGCTTCCAGCGCCTCGTCGCCATAGACCGCGTTCTGCAGCAGGGTGGTGGAGCTGCGCGGTTCGCGGATGCGTTCTTCCATCCACTGCCGGCGCACCACGCGGATGGCGTCACTGCGCAGCTGCTCATGGCTGCGCGTGTTGCCGACCGCGCGGGCGTCACGGCGGCCGGATTCGATCAGGTCTTCGACCTGTGCTTCCAGTACCGGGGTCAGTTCAAAGTCGTTGGGGTCGCGCATCACCTCGGGGAAGTACACCGTGGTGCGGAACTGCTGGGCCTCACCAAAGCTGACCGGGACCACCTTGCCGTCGATATGGGCGGCGGCGGCCGAGTTGCTGGTGCCAAAATCGATGCCGAGTTTCATGATGGCTGCGCGTCTTGCTGCTGAATCGGCCGCGCACTTTACTACGCCGCCGCGCGACAGGCTTCACATGCGGCTTGTGAATGGCTGTTCGCGGATGCGAGGGCTGCGTTACCACGAATCGCGTCACGATTTTCCGGCGTCCGCGCCACCTGAATGAAGATGCTCACCGCGCTGGCCGGACGGTCGGCCCAGCCCAACGGGTAGCGAATCGTGGCTTGTCGCGAGTGGAGATGGGCGTGCGTGCGGTCCGGTTCCTGCTGCGTGCCCGGTTGCTGCCGGGAGCGGCTGTGAGCTGAACGGCTACAATGGATGGTTAATCAATGTACGGGAGTCCCCCATGTCTGTTACTTCCTGCCCGCAATGTTCGCTGGAAAACGTCTATGCCGACGGCGCGCTGTGGATCTGCGCCGATTGCGGCCACGAATGGACCGCCGGTGAAGCGGCCGAATCCACGCTGGTGGTGCGCGACAGCAACGGCAATGTGCTGGCGGCTGGCGACACGGTCACCGTGATCAAGGACCTGAAGGTCAAGGGATCGTCCATCCCACTCAAGCAGGGCACGGTGATCCGCAATATCCGTCTGGTCGAGGACGACGCCGAGCATATCGAGGGCAACTCGGAAAAGATCAAGGGTCTGGTGTTGAAGACCTGCTTCCTGCGCAAGGCCTGAGCCAGCTCGCGTCGCAGCCGCCCGCGGTGTGCGTTCAGCGCGCCGCGTGGCGCGCTTCCAGCCTGCGGATTCCGTCCAGCTTGCTCTGGTAGACCGCCCGCATCGGGTTGCCGCCGAGGTCGCGGGCGCGTTTCATTTCCTTCATCGCCAACCGGTTGTTGCCGCCCAGAAAGTAGGCGCGGGCCAGGCCGAAGTGGAATTGATGGGCATTGCCATATAGCCGTACTGCTTCACGGTAGTAGTACGCGGCCAAGTCGTAGTAGCCGTCGCGCTCGGCGTTGTTGCCCTGCATGAACTGGTAGAACGGATCACGCTTGCTTACCTGTTCCAGGCGCGACCGCATCTGGGCCACGCGCCGGGTATCGCCCATACGCTGGTAAAGCTTGGCGGCATTGTGCAGCGCCGGGGCGTGGAAACGGTTGATGGACAGCGCTGTATCCAGGTCTTTGGCGGCGGCGTCGAGGTCGTCCTCGCGCGACTCAAGTACACCAAGGTTGCTCCACGCCGGTACAAACCGCGGATCCATCCGCAATGCCGCGTCGAAATAGGCCCGTGCACCGACGTAATCGAGCGCAGCCAACTGCTCGGCACCACGGTTGTTGTAGAAATGCGCGAGCGCGCGGCGGTCACTGATCTGTTGCGGGCCGCGGCGGTCGTACAGCACGTTGCTGTCCAGATCCAGGGTGGCCTGGCGACCATCAACGCGCATTCCGACATTGACGTGGCCGGCGTTGAAGATCAGGCCCTGGTCTTCATACCAGGACACCACCTGGCCAACCTCCTGCATGCGCGCCTCCAGGCCAATCTCACGGGCCAGGGCGACGAACAGCAGGGTGAAGGACAGGCAATTGGCACGCCGTTGCTGCCAGGTCTGGGCCACAGTGAGCGTGGCCTCGGTGTCGTAAGCCAGACCCAGCCCTTCAGGGCGGAATACCAGCTCAACCAGCCGGTGCAGGCGCTGCTCCGGGGAGTTGGCTGCTCTGAGTACCCGTTCCTGCAGCAGTGTCCGCACTTCCGGCGGGATCGCCATCACCTGTTCCGGTGTGGGGGGCGGGGAGGGCGGCGGTGGCGCGGCCCAGGCCACACTGCTGGCGGCGAGCAGGACCAATGCATTCCAACCGATCATGGCGATCACCCGGAGTTTGCTGCGGCCTGCCCAGTGTAGGCCTGTTGCGGGGGGATGGAAGCAGGCAGGGGACAAATCCACAGCGGGTGTGGACCAGCCCTGTGCAAACATGTGGATAACCATTGGCAGCCCTTGTGTGGCTTGGCTCGGCGGGTGGTGGTGAAATTTTCGCCATGGCCGGGCCGCGACCGGCGCGGTCTGCTAGTATCCGCGGCCCAAGACAGTAGTGGCCGCCGCAACGGAGCGGGTACGGCGGCCGGCTTTCGATACCAGACCATGACGAAGCAGCTTTCCTCCACCGAGGCCCAGATGACCCTGGGCCTGGGCAGCGACATTCCAACCGAACGCCTGTTCTTCGCGGTGATGCCTGATGCGCTCACGGCGGAGCGGGTTGCCGAGTTGGCCGGTGGCCTGCGCGAGGAACATGGCCTTCTCGGGCATCCGTTGGCGCCGGAGCGCTTGCACGTCACCCTGCATCACTTGGGTGACTACGCCGGCCTGCCTCCGAGCCTGCTGCCCAAGGTGCGGCAAGCGGCAGCGCGGGTGCGCATGCCCGAGTTCGAGGTCTGCTTTGATCAGGTGGGCAGCTTTGCCGGCAGCGTGAAAAACCCCTTCGTGCTGCGCAGCGAGTACGGTGCCGAGTTGTTGAACGGCCTGCATGAGGAGCTGGCGCGCTGCCTGCAGGGCGTGGGTGGCAAGCTGGACCCGCGTTTCACCCCGCATATGACCCTGTTGTACGACCGCCGTCGTCTGCCGATCCAGCCGGTACAGCCGCTGCGCTGGTTTGTGCGCGAATTCGTGCTGGTGCGCAGTTTCCTCGGCCAGGGCCGTTACCAGATCGAAGGCCGCTGGCAACTGGGCTGAGCGCGGCGTGGCATGAGTAGCGCAAACGCCTTCCGGCGGAATCCTGCGTTGGATTGCCGCCACGCGTGTTCCGCCACTTCGTGACAAGATGCAGGCATGAACGACCTGCTGCAGACCCTGCCGCCGCCGCTGCTGGCCGAGCTGAAAACCGCTTACGCTCAGCCGCCGCGCGCGTATCACAACTTCGGTCATGTGCAGGCGGTGCTGCAGCACTACCGCGATGTCGCCGCTGGCCCGGGCTGGCGGCAGCCGCTGGAAGTATTGCTCGCGGTGCTTTATCACGATGCGATCTACGAGGCGGGGCGTGGCGACAACGAAGCACGTTCGGCGCAGCTTGCCGCGTCCGGTATTGAACGTTGGCTACCGGATGCCGAAGTGGATGTGGCACGGGTGATCGAGCTGATCGAACTGACAGCGCGTCATGGCAGCCTGAGCGGGGACGGGCTGGATGCGGATGCCGCACTGTTCCTGGACAGCGACATGGCGATCCTGGGGGCGCCGGATGCGGTGTTTGATGCCTATGACCTTGGCATTGCCGAGGAGTATCGGGGCAAGGTGCCGGGCTTCTTGTTCCGGCTCAACCGGCGGCGTTTCCTGAAAAAGGTGCTGGCGCAGCCGCGTATCTTCTTCAGCGATTTCTTCCATGAACGCTACGATGCGGCGGCGCGGGCCAATCTGCGCAGAGTCACGGCCTGAGTCGGCGCTTTGGCTAAAATGCGGGTTGTCCTGCTGCTGATAGGGCCGAACCGGCCGCTGTAATGAACGAAATACCTGCCCAAGTTCCTGCAACTCCAGACCCCGATCCGCGCCCGCAACCGCCGGAAGCACCGGGTCCGAACGAGTGCTGTGGCAGCGGCTGCCCGCTCTGCGTGCTGGATCTGTATACCGACGAGCTGCTGCTTTACCGGCAGAGGTTGGCCGAATGGATTGCACGCCACCCCGAAGCGCAGCCCTGAGTCGGCGCTTTCGACATCTTTCCGCCTGTCATGGGCGTAGGCTTTGCGGCACCGTTATCGAGACCTGTACATGGCACGTGTGATGTGGGGGATGGGGGTGTTGGTGCTGGGCCTGCTGGCGATGCCTGCCATTGCGGCGGAGCAGGTCAGCCATGGCCGATTCGAACAGGTGCCGGTGCTGCTGCCCAGTGGGCCGGCGCAACGCGTGGTGCTGTGGTTCGGTGATGGCGGGGCCTCTACTGGGCATCTGGCGCGGCTGCAGGCCTTGCGCGATGACGGGGCGATGGTGGTCGACATCGACACCCGCCATCTCTATCAGGTGCTCGCCAAGGAAGGGGGCAAGTGCGGCTTCTCGGCAGGCGATGTGGAGAATTTTTCGCGCTACGTGCAGGCGTATTACCACGTGCCCACCTATCGCTTGCCGATCCTTGGCGGTGATGGTGCCGGCGCGGCATTGGCGTATGCGGTGGCCACCCAGGCCGAACCGGATGTATTCGCTGGTTTGCTGACCGAAGGCTTCTGCCCGCAGCTGCGCAATGCGAGGATGACCTGCGGCGATGCCATCAATGGCCGCGCGCTGTTGCCACAGCCGTTGCGCTTTCCTTGGTTGAACGCAGCTGCAGGCAAGGGCCTTGCCTGTCCCGGGGCGGCTGTAGTGGCCTTCGTCGCTGGCGTGCCCTTGGCGCGCGAGTTCGCGCGAACCCACGCTGGCAGTGCCATACCCGGCGAAGTCGCCGCGGCCCGGGTACTGGGTGCGCAGCACGGCGTCAGCCTGCCTGCGGTGCCGCAGGATCTGGACGGCCTGCCGCTGGTGGAAGTGCCAGCCAGCGGGCAGGGCGATACCTTCGCGGTGTTCGTCTCCGGTGATGGTGGCTGGGCCGGTTTGGACAAGGAGGTGGCGGGTGCGTTGGCACAGGCAGGTATTCCTGTGGTCGGCGTGGACTCGCTGCGGTACTTCTGGAGCGAACGTACCCCGGCGGGGTTTGCGGCGGACCTGGACCGCATCGCCCGCTATTACGCCAACCACTGGCAGCGACCGAAGCTGCTGTTGATCGGTTTCTCGCAGGGCGCGGATGTGCTGCCTGCGGCCATCAACAAGCTACCGCCAGCCACCGCGCAGATGCTGCGCATGAGCGCGCTGATGTCGATGGGCGAGCGTGCCGACTATGAATTCCATGTCAGCAACTGGATCTCCAGCGGCGGCGATGACGGCCTGCCGATCGCGCCTGAAGTACGCCGCATGGCCGCCGATCGCACGCTGTGCATCTATGGCGCCGACGACGATGATGCACTGTGCCCGAAGTTGCCTGCGGGAAGCGCGCAGTTGATCAAGCTGCCTGGCGATCATCATTTTGAAGGCGATTACGAAGGCCTGGCCAAGGTAATCCTGCAGCAACTGCAGCAACTGCAGCAGCCGTAGCTGTTTTGTAGGAGCGGCGTCAGCCGCGAAGCCGGTGCTGTCTCAGGTCACCGGCTTCGCGGCTGACGCCGCTCCTACAAAAAGCAGATGACTATTTTCTACTCGGATCCAGTGATATCAACCGGGTCACATCCAGCAACGCCGCTGGCAGATGCACACCACCAGGCGCGGCCAGATAACGCGGGCGCCACTCCGGTGCGAACTTGGACTTGAAGCGGCGCAGTCCGCTGAAGCCATAGAAGCGCTCACCATGACGCGCGACCAGGTTGGCGAATCGGTTCCAGCGGCCGGCCAGTCGATGCTGGGCCAGGCCGGTCAACGGCGCCATGCCCAGCGAGAAGCGGGTATAGCCATTGGCGGCGCCCCACAGGAACAACTCGATGAACAGGAAGTCCATCGTGCCCTTGGGTGCATCCGGGCGATGCCGCATCAGGTCAACCGACAGCTCATGCCCGGCCGGTGCCTGCCAGATATTGGCGAAGGCGACGATGCGCCCTTCCGCTTCGACCAGCGCCAGCGGGAAACGGCTCATATAGCCCGGCTCGAAGCTGCCCAGCGAAAAGCCTTTCTCTTCGCCGGCTTTTTCATCCAGCCATGCATCCGAGATCTCCGCCAACTCGCCCAACAATGCGGGCACCTCGCTGGCGGCAGCAAGCCGGAAGCTGAGACCGCCGCGCTTGCCCTTGTTCCAGGCCTGGCGCAGGTCCGCGCGCTCGCTGCCGGCCAGGCTGAAATCCTGCAACGGCACCATCGCTTCTTCGCCCAGCTTTACCAGGGTCAGGCCAAGATCGAGATAGTGCTGCCAGTACTTCTCGCTGGTCTGGTAGAACACCGGCCGCAGGCCAAGCCGGTCGGCTTCTTCACGGAAGCGCCAGATCAAGGCCGCCGCCACCTGCGGCGGCCCCACCGGATCACCCATCGCCACCAGCGAGCCGCCGTAACGCTGCAGCATCACGAAGCCATCGCCGGCCTCGCTGCGCAGGATCGCCTTGTCGCCGGTCATCGCCACGCAGGCCTGGGTGTCCTGCGCCAAGGCAAGCACCGGGCGCAGTCGCTCAAGTGTTGCTGCATCCGGCAAGGGCAGCGGGCTGCGGGTGCTGTGCAACAGGCGCGCCAACCCGAACACGATCAGCGCGATGCAGACCAGCAGCAAGGCGCGTAGCGCACGTGGCGCATTGCCGGAGGTGGCGAACTGCCACCACAGCTCGTTCTGGTACTCGACGTGGCTGTAGACGAAGAACAGCAGCCACACCGTCGCCACCAGTACCAGTGCGACATTGCGCAGCCATGGCCACGACCATGCTTCGTCCAGCAGCGCGCCTTCGCGGTAGAACTCGCGTCGTGCCGCCCACAGCGCCACCGCCACCAGCGGCAAGATCAGGGCCACCGTCAGATGGCCGCCACGCAACCAGGCCGGCAGCGGCAGGGCAATGCACAGCGCGAGTGCCAGCATCCACGCGGCGTGGCTGCGCCGTTGCAGGCCTTGCCCGATCAGCAGCAGCAACACACCGCCCAGGCTGCCAAGCAGGTGCGAGGTCTCCACGATCGGCAGCGAAGCTGGCAACACCCGCTGATGGGGCACCGGCAGGGTACCGTCGATCAGCAGCAGTGCGCCGGCCGCAAACACGGCCAGTGCGATAAGTTGCGGCAGCCATGGCCGGAGTACCGACCACGCCGTGCCGGCACCGCTGCGCAGCGGGCGACGAACGCTGGCCAGAGCGGCGAGCAACGCGGACAGGAACAACGGCAGCAGGTAATAGGTGATGCGATAGGCCACGGCGGCGGCGAGGACTGCGGCCGGCGCAACCTGTGGCAGCAGCTTGAGCAGGCTCCACTCGAACACGCCCAAGCCGGCGGGCACGGTGGACACCAGCCCGGCCACCACCGCGACCAGATACAGGCCGACGAAACCGATGAAGCCGACCTCGGCCTGCGCCGGCAGCAGCACGTAGAACGCGGCCGAGGCCAGGCTCAGCTCGACCACGCTCAGCGCGGTGACTTCCAGCACCGTGCGCCGGTCGGGAATCCACATCCGGTGCGTGCCCCAACCGATGCTGCGGCCGTGGCGGCCGACCAACAGCAGCATCGCGGCGAAACCGGCCAGCATGCCGATGCCCAGCACATGCACCGCCGTGTCCGAGATCGGCAATGCCAGCGCGGCGGCACCGGGTTCCAGCAACAAGGCCAGGCCAAGCAGCAGCCAGGCACCGAACACAAAGCCCAAGGTGCTCATCAGCACCACCTGGCCTATCTCGGCAAGGCTGAGTCCGGCACGGCCGTAGCTGCGCACGCGGATGGCGCCACCCGTCAGTGCGGCAAACCCCAGGGTCTGCCCGGCGGCGTGGGCCAGGAAGGCGGTGATGCCGACACGTGCAGCGGGCAAGGGGTGTTTGGCGCGCCTCAGGCCGATCGCATCGAAGCCGACCAGGCAGGCATAGCTGGCCATGCCCAACAACGTTGCCAAGCCCAGTTGCGACCACGAGAGACCGCGTACCGCGGCACGGATCTGGTGGTAACCGTGGTCGCTGAACTCAGCGGCCAAGGCATGCAGCGCCATTGCCATGATGGCGAGGGTGACGAGGATGGCGGCAACACGCCGCCAACCCGGCATGGAAGGTTCCGAAGACGTGGACGACGCGGTCATGCAGACGGGAGGGAGCTATGCGCTGGTGCGGCGCGGACGCATAAGACTAGCCCCCTTGCGTGATGATGGCTGCATGCGCGCAGCGCAGCATTTTCACCGCCTTCAGTCAGCGGACCGCCCACGGGCGCACTAGACTTGGCAGCTCGAACGGCGGGGAGTGGGCATGGACATTGGGTCGCACAGGGGATCTCGGCAATCGCCAGCGCTGGCCTTGGCCGTGGTGTTGGCCTTGTTGGTGTTCCTGGTTGTTGCCATTGCTCTGCAGTTTGCGCGTGATGACCTGGACTGGGTGCGCGCCACCCTCAGTCTGTATCTGCACGGCCCCTATGGACTTGTACTGCGCAGCGTCTATTGCCTGCTGGCGCTGGCCATCGCCGTGCTTGGCCTGATGCTGTATCGGCAAGCGCATGGCAGCGCACGGCGCGGCTTGCCGCCCAGTCTGTTCGCCGTGGCCGGGCTTGGTTTGGCGACGGTGGCGATAGGCGACAGCTGGCTGCCGCAGTTCGCACCATTGCTGGCGCCGTTGATTCATGGTCTGGCGGCCCAGACCGCCTTCCTGTGCGTGACCGTGGCGATGCTGCTGCAGGCCTGGTGCTTCGGCCGTGACGCGCATTGGCGTCGACTGTATTGGCTGACCTGGGGCTGGGCATGGCTGGCCTTCGCCGGGCTGTGGCTGCATGTGCTGTGGCGTGGCAGCCCGCGTGGCCTGGGGCAGAAGCTGGTGATTGCGGTCGTGGTGGGCTGGCTGCTGTTGGTGGCGCTCGTATCGTGGCGTCGTTCACGCAAAGAAACGCCTGAAACTTCCACTTGCCGTCACAATGGCGGCTACATCCACAACACGGAGTCACCCTGATGATCCAGCGCTTCGATACCGGCCCGCGCATGTCGGAAATGACCATCCACAACGGTGTGGCCTATCTGGCCGGGCAGGTGCCGGAAGATACCAGCGCCGATATCGTTGGCCAGACCGAGCAGGTACTGCAGGCCATCGACGATCTGCTGCGTCTGGCCCCGACCGACAAGACCAAGATCCTGCGCGCCGAGATCTTCCTGGCCGACCTAGCCGACTTCGCCGGCATGAACGAAGCCTGGGACAAGTGGGTGCCGCAGGGCGCAACGCCGTCGCGCGCCACCGTACAGGCCAAGCTGGCCAATCCGGAATGGAAGATCGAGATCGTGATCACTGCGGCTGTGCCGTAAGCGGACTGCATCTACCGCTGGTCTGCCCTGGGTGTGATCGCATCCAGGCAGATCCGGCCTTGAGGCTGGTGATGTCTTTGCAGGGAGGCAAGGGAAAGGAATGAAAAGCCGTCTGTTGTTCGCGCTGTGTTGTGTTCTGGCAGGCATGGCCGCCAGTGTGTCGGTGGCAGCACAGGCGCCGCTGTCGAAGCTGATCTACGCGCAAGCGCCGGTGCAGCGCATCGAGCCCTTGGAGTACCCGCAGTTCAAGCTGATGGAGGCGGAGCTGCGCAACACGGTACGGCGCCATGGTGACCGCAGCGTCCCCAACCGCTTCTGCGCGGTTGGCTACCTGCTCGACCGCGGCACGTTGGAAACGGTGCTGATCTGGGACAACGCGCAATGGTTGATCCGCTGGTGGGGCGGTGATGCGCTGGCTACCTCGGAGGAGCGCTATGCCGTATCTGCGTCGTTCTCACCGGTTACCGACCTTCGCACCGATCTGGTCGAGGACAACCGCTATCCGCTGGGCACGCGCGCGATAGTGCGAGCCGATGCGGAGGCCGTGATTGCGGATTGTCAGGCGCACGGACGACAGTACACCGTGCCGCCATTGCCGCCGAAAGGCGAAGATGATGAGTATTGAGGGAGCACTGCAGCTGTTTGTAGGAGCGGCGTAAGCCGCGAAGCTGGCAATGCTTGAGTCGCAGCGTTCAACATGATCCGGAACAGTTGCGCTTGTTCGGTTTGATCCCAGAGATCGGAATTGCTATCTGCTGGGTCTGTACGAGTTTCGCGGCTTACGCCGCTCCTACAACAGCAGGGGGCGCGACAGCCTGCAGCTCGATGCAATCCACCGGGCAGGGCGGGATGCACAGCTCGCAGCCGGTGCACAGGTCGGCCAGTACGGTATGCATGTATTTGGCGCCGCCGACGATGGCATCGACGGGGCAGGCCTGGATGCACTTGGTGCAGCCGATGCAGTCGGCTTCGACGATCACCGCGACCCGCGCCGGTTTGTGCTCGCCACGGCTGCGGTCGTAGGGAAGGGCCGGAACACCCAACAGATGAGCCAGTGCGCGCGCGCCAGCGTCGCCACCCGGCGGGCAGTGATCAATTCCGGCATTGCCAGCGGCCATGGCTTCGGCATAAGGGCGGCAGCCGTCATAACCGCATTGCCCACACTGGGTCTGCGGCAGCAGCCGATCGATGCGTTCGACCAGCGCGGCCCTTCCTTCTCCCTGCGGGAGTGGGGGGCGTGCAGCGTCTGATGAGGGTTGGGTATTCATTGGAGAGTCCTGCTGTTTGCTCTCACCTCAACCCCTCTCCTGGCGGGAGTGGGGCTCAGGTCAAGCATTTGCCGCGATACCAGCGCTCGTGTGCCAGTGCCAGCATGGCTTTGTCTTCGCTGCTGTCGCCATAGGCGTGGATGCGTTGGTAAGTGCCCAGGTCGAAGCGCTGGCGGATCAAGGTCACCTTGCGCGCGCCACAGTCGCCCTCGGCGTAGCGACCGGTGAAGCGGCTGTCCTGCACTTCGAGCCGGTTGCAGATCATCTGCAGGCCCAGTTGTTCGCACCAGTGCTGCAGGTACAGGTCGAGCGAACCGGACACGACCGCCACGGTGTGGCCCTGCGCCTTGTGCCACTGGATCTGCTCCAGCATCTCCGGACGCACCATGCCGGGCAGGTGCTCGCGCGCATAGTCGCGTGCCATCTGGCTGACTTCACCGGCATGGCGGCCGGTGAAGACCTGGGCGGTGACACGACGACGCACGCGCTCGGCCGAGATCAGCTTCAGCCGATACGCCAATACCCACGGCCCAACCCGCCACCACCCCTGCGCGCGCTGTTCCGGCGTGGCCACACGACGCAGGAACCGGCTGTAGGTGTCACAGACGGTGATGGTGTGGTCGAAGTCGAAGAGGGCTAGCTGCATGGTCCACTCCGTTCGGGAAGGGTGCGCCCGGAGAGCGCACCCGCGGCCATCAGCGAACCGGCATGCCCGGCAGTGCGCCGCCGTCGGCATCCAGCAGCGCCAGTGCGCCGCCGTCGAAACCGGCCGACAGGATCATGCCTTCGCTCAGGCCGAAGCGCATCTTGCGCGGGGCCAGGTTGGCGATGAACACCACGTTGCGGCCGACCAGCACTTCCGGCTCGGCATAGCTGCCGCGGATGCCGGAGAATATCTGACGCTGGCCAAGGTCGCCGGCATCCAGCAGGAAGCGCAGCAGCTTGTCCGAGCCTTCAACGAAGCCGCATTCCAGCACCTTGCCGATGCGCAGGTCGAGCTTGGCGAAATCATCAATGCCGATGTACGCGGAAGCTTCACCTTCGGCCTTCGCTTCGGTCTTCACTTCGACCTTGGCGGGCTTTTCTGCCTTGGCCGGCTTGGCCTCGGCGGCGGGCTGGGCGGTGAGGGTGTCCTTGGAAGCGTCGGTCATTGCGTCAATCATCTTTGGGTCGATACGGGTGAACAGCGCCACGTAGGCGGCGATGCTGTGTGCGGTCAGCGGGGCGGTGATGTCGTCCCAGCCATGGACCGGGGCGTTGAGGAAGCTCTCGGCCTGCAGTGCCGTGGCCGGCAGCACCGGCTTGAGCGCGGTGACCAGCACGCGGAACAGGTTCAAGCCCTGGGTGCAGACCGCCTGCAGTTCGGCATCGGCGCCTTCCTGCTTGGCAATCACCCACGGCTTCGTGTCGTCGATGTACTTGTTGGCTTCATCGGCCAGCGCCATGGTCAGGCGGATGGCGGCGGCCGCGTCGTTACGCTCGTAGGCCTCACGAATCGGCGCCAGCGCAGCGATGAAACGATCGTACTGGGCCTGGTCCGGCAGCGCGTTGGCCAGCTTGCCGTCGAAGCGCTTGGCGATGAAACCGGCGCAGCGGCTGGCCAGGTTGACGAACTTGCCAACCAGATCGGCGTTCACGCGGGCGGTGAAGTCGCTCAGGTTCAGATCCAGATCGTCGACGCCACCGGAGGACTTGGCGGCGAAGTAATAGCGCAGTGCTTCCGGTGCCAAGCCGGCATCCAGGTAGGTGCGGGCCATGATGAAGGTGCCGCGCGACTTGCTCATCTTGGCGCCGTCCACGGTCAGGTAACCGTTGACGTGCAGCTTGGTCGGCGTGCGCAGGCCGCTGCCTTTCAGCACCGCCGGCCAGAACAGGCCGTGGAAGTTGACGATGTCCTTGCCGAGGAAGTGATGCAGCTCGGTATTGCTGTCGGCGGCGAGCACGGCGTCGAAGTCGTCGCCGGTCCTGGCACACAGGTTCTTGAAGCTGGACAGGTAGCCGATCGGTGCGTCCAGCCACACGTAGAAGTACTTGCCCGGTGCGCCGGGGATCTCGAAGCCGAAGTAGGGCGCGTCACGCGAGATGTCCCACGCGCGCAGGCCGCCCTCGGCATCCAGCCACTCGGCCAGCTTGGCCTTGACGCCGGGCAGGGCCACGTCGCCGGCCAGCCATTCGCGCAGGAAGTCCTGGAAGCGGCCGACTTCGAAGAAGTAATGCTCCGAATCGCGCATTTCCGGGGTGGCGCCGGACACCACCGACTTCGGCTCGATCAGGTCGGTCGGGCCATAGGTGGCGCCACAGACTTCGCAGTTGTCGCCGTATTGGTCGGGCGACTTGCAGTTCGGGCAGGTGCCCTTGATGTAGCGGTCGGGCAGGAACATGCCCTTGGCCGGGTCGTAGAACTGCGCTACCGAGCGACGGCTGATATGGCCGGCGGCGTCGAGTTTGGCGTACAGCGCCTCGGTCAGCTCGCGGTTGGTGGCCGAGTTGGTCGAGTCGTAGTGGTCAAAATCCACGCCAAAGGCGGCGAAATCGCGCTCATGGCCTGCTTGGATGTTGGCGATGAATGTTTCCGGGGTCACCCCGGCCTTTTCCGCGGCCAGCATGATCGGCGTGCCGTGGGTGTCATCGGCACAGACGTACCAGACCTTCTCGCCCATCATTCGCCGCGCACGCACCCAGATGTCGGCTTGGATGTAACCCACCAGGTGGCCGAGGTGCAGCGGGCCGTTGGCGTAGGGCAGGGCATTGGTGACTAGGGCGTTGCGGGTCATGGCGATGATTTGCGGCAGGGGACCGGGGATTATCGCATGGCTGAAAAGAAGCAGCCCCGGAGGCCGGGGCTGCAGATTCCCTTCTCCCTGCGGGAGAAGGTGCCCCGAAGGGGCGGATGAGGGTACGGGCGCCAAGGCGAACCGACGAAACGAATAGCAAATTTGCGCCTTACCCTCACCCCAACCCCTCTCCCGTGAACGGGAGAGGGGCTTCAAGCAAAGGCTTTGAGCGGCTTACTGGTCGCGCAGCCAGGTCTGGGTGCGGCAGATGAAGGCGATGCAGCCGGAGACATCCAGCTTGCGGCCGTTGTCCACCAGGGCAACCTTGGAGCTGTAGGTCTTGCCCTTGGCCGGGTCCAGGATGGTGCCGTTGGCCCACTTGTTGGCGCCGTCCGGACGGACATTCCAGAGGATGGTCATACCTTCGATCGGCTTGCCCTTGTTGGTTCCTTCACATTTGTTGCAGACCGGATGTGGGCCCTGCTCGGACTGCAGTACCTGCAGCACCTTGCCGCTGAGGGTGCCATTGGCGGCCTGGGTGATCTCGACGATGGACTTCACCCGGCCGGTTTCGTCATCGATGGTGCGCCAGCGGCCCGCTGCGCTGTCACTGGCGCTGGCGGAGAAGCCGGCGGCCAGCAGCGGCAGGGCCAGCAACAGGGTTTTGAAAGTCGTACGCATGTGTCCCCTCCCAGGGTGGGTTTGGTCAGCTGCCGGCGGCGCTGTTACGGGGCCGAATGTAACCGCATTCGGTCCCGTACGGAATCCGCAGTGCAGCAGATTTTCTATGTGTAGTGCCGAACCATGCTCGGCAGGGGCCTTCCCCGGTAATGCCTCAAAAGCTGCCCTCACCCCAACCCCTCTCCCGCAGGCGGGAGAGGGGCTTTGAGGTAGTGCCGAGTCATGCACGGCAGGGGCTTTCACGGTAATGCCTCAGAAGCAGCCCTCACCCCAACCCCTCTCCCGCAGACGGGAGAGGGGCTCAAGCCGGGCGCCGCTCGCATCTCGCCTACTGCAACGTCACCCGCTTGCGGTTGTCGGCCGAAACCCGGTCGATCAGTTTGTTGTACGGGTCGAAGCCGGCCTCATCGGGCCTCTGGTCCACGGTAACGGTGATGCTCGGGGCAGCGGCAGTGATGTGATGGCGCTGCAGGTACAGCACCTTCTCATCACGTTCGTTGCCCGAAGCGCCCTTGGCGAACACACCGACCTCGATCCAGTCGTCCAGCGTGCCTGCGGTCTCCTTGCCCATGCCGTCTGCGTAACGCTTGTCCGCATGCAGTTGCAGGGTCACGTCGTAGCGGCCGTCCGCCCGTTTCTTGGCGTTGGCCTCGACCACGCGATTGTCATAGAAGCTGATCTTTTCGAACAGGTCGGTGATCAGGCCCTGCTGCTCGGGCTTGGCTTCGGCGCGGATGAACTCCAGCAGTTCGGCCGAGGTGGTATACGGCGGTTGCTGGAAGGCCTTGGCCTGGATGAAGCGGGACAGGGCGCGGTTCAACGCGTCCTCACCCATTTCCTCACGCAGGCGATAGAACACCAGTGAACCCTTTTGGTAATGGATGTACTGCTGGTTCTCAACCCGGTACAGCGGCAGTTCTTCGACATCTTCGCCACCGCGGCCAGAAAGATACCTGTCCAGTTCATCCTTCAGGAATTGGCGCATGTGGCCGCGTCCGTATTCCTTCTCCATCACCATCAGCGCCGAGTACTGCGACAGCGATTCAGACAGTACGGTGGCGCCCTGCACGTTGGCACCGATCACCTGGTGCGCCCACCATTGATGCGCCACTTCGTGCGCGGTGACGTAGAACACGTAGTCGACATCATCCTTGTCACGCAGGTCGGCGATGAAACCGATCGACTCGGAGTACGGGATGGTGTTGGCAAAGCTCTGCGCGAAGGACTGGTAGCCGGGGAACTCGATGATGCGCACCTGCTTGTGCTGGTACGGGCTGAAGTTGGCTTCGTAGTAAGCCAGTGACTTCTGCACACCTTCGATCATCCGGTCCACGTTGTACGGATGCTTGGCGTCGTAATAGATCTCGATCGGAATGTTCTTGTACGTGGCCTTCTTCACCTGCCAGCGTGCCGACAGATAGGCGTAGAAGTTCAGCATCGGCCGGTCCATGGCGTAGCTGAAGCAGCGGCGGCCATCACGTTCGAACTCCTTCTGCAGGTAGCCCGGTGCCAAGGCGATCTGGTCCGGTGCGGTGCAGACCGTGCTGCGGAAATCCAACCAGTCCGAGTCGTTGGAGATGTAGGTATTGGCCCGCGCGGCCTCATCTTCCAGCTTGGGCATGCGCGTTGGTTCACCGAGGTCACGCTTGCGGCGTTCGTTGCGGTCGCTGATCTCCGCGCCGCTGTCATAGCCAAAGGCCGGCAGTACACGGCTGTTGAAGAAGCTGCCGTTGTCGACGATCTGGGTTTGTGCCTGATCGGAAGTGATGCCGTTGGGATGGATGTCGACGGTGAAGCGGATGTCGCGTTCCTCGCCTGGTGCCATCGGTGCATCCAGGTGATAGATGCGGTAGCCCAGCTCCTCATCGTGGGTGGTCAGCTTGGCGCCGCCCATCTCGATGCTGGCCAGGGTCTTGTCATCGCCCATCGCGACGTGGATGTCGGGGATGGCGGTCGCATGGGTATTGCGCACGCGGTAGACGCCGTCGATGCGCACGGACTGGGTTTCCGGATGCAGGTCGACGTTGTTGTCGATGGCGATGATGCGCGGCTGCGGCAGGTCCTTGTACTTGCGATAATCGCGCTCGTAGCGGGCCTGGAGGTCGAGCTGCTGGTCGGGCGAGACAAATTCATTGCGGATGTTGGTGTTCCAGTACAGCCAGCCGCCGCAGGCGATGAAGGCCAGCACCGCCGCCGCCAGGCCTGCACCCAACGGGCCGCGCAGGCGCTGCCTGGCCAGGCGCAGGCGCTGCCGCCAGCCCGAGTCCACGCCACGCACCCACAGGGCGGCGCACAGCAGCAGCAATACCAGCAGGAACAGCACCCAGTAGCCCTGGAAGGCCAGTTGCCCGATAAGGAAGTGACCGTAGCCATTCATGTCCGAGTACGGCGCATTCGGCCAGCTGCCGAAGTTGTACAGGTTCTGGGTGTAGTCGAGCATGCCCAGCACCGACTGCCCGATCAGCAACAGGATCAGCAGCGCGTAACCCATGAACTTGTTGTTGCTGAGCACCTGCAGCACCAAGGCCATGCCGCCCATCAGGATGTAGACCACCGAGTCCAGCGCCAGCGTCTTGAAGTACAGCAGCGGCTGAATCTGGGTGTAGCCCTTGCTCAGCTGGATGGCGATGGCGGTGAGCCCGCCGACGGCCTGGAACGCGAACACCACTGCGATCAGGGTCAGGAACTTGCCCAACAGCGGCACCCAGTTCGGCACCGGCATGGCGTCGCTGATGCCTGCGATGCGCGCGCTGCGTTCACGCCACACCAGTTCGCCGGCGTAGAACAGCACGATGAAGATCAGTACGAAACTGAAGCTTCCCTGCAGCGCTTCCAGCATCTGCGACGTCACCGGCCAACTGGGTGTGCCGTACATGGTGCGGCGGTGCAAGGCGTTGGGGACGAAGTTGGCCATCGCCAAAGCCAGTAGTACCAGGAATGGCACGCCGCGGAAGGTGCTTTTCGCATCGAAGGCAACTTGTCGCAGCAGTTGCTGCCAGCCTGTGCGTGTTGTGAATGCAGGCGTCGTCTTTGGAACGTCGACACTGGTGCTCCTGCGTACGTAGCTGGTAATGGCTACTGCCTTGTCGCCGCGCTTGCGTCCGGTGCCACTGCGCTCGGTGCGGAACAGCACAAAGGTTGCGGCATACAAGATGACGGTGACACCCAGCCACAATAGACGGTTCTCCAACAGATAACCGCTGAAAGCGGGTAGGCCCGTATTGCTCTCCTCTGCGGACCAGTAGCGCATCGCCAGCCCTAGAGGGCGCAGACCGAATGGATCAAGCAGCGCAACGATGTGGCGGTTGTCGACGTCTGCCAGAAGGCTGCCGCTGACGAAGTACAGGACAAAGAACGCTATGACGCCAATGTAAACCCAGAGAATGCTGCGGGTAACTACGGCTAGTAATGACAATAGTGCGGTCGCGAACAGTAGGTTTGGCACCAGCATGATGCAGAACGACCAAACATACGGTCGCAATGACACGGGGCCGAGTCGGGCGGAATCGATCCATGGCATGAACTGTGCCACGAAGGTACCGATGGCGATGACCACGTACATCATCAGGCTGGCAATCAGTGCCGCGCCTATGCGGCCGAGAAGATAGTGACGACGTTTGATGGGACTTGAAAAGATCAACTCGTCTGTATTCAGATCGAAATCGCGAAGCAGGGCGTTGCTGACGAACAACGTTACAACCAACAAACCCAGTATCGAAAATACAGCCAGGAAAAACGCAATAACCGACGGTGCATTGCGGTGCACATTGCCGATGCCACCACCGATCTGGATGGCATCGCTGGAGGCAGCGCCGAAGGCGAGGAGTGCGAACAGTGCTGCAAGCAGCCACAACAACGGGGAACGCAGCTGCTCGCGCAGCTCGAAGCGCAGGAAGGCGAGGGTCATGGTCGTCTCCGTCAGGCGGCCTGCGCCTGCAGGCGCAGGCGCTGGAAGTAGACGTCCTCGAGGCCGGGCGCGACCGGTTCGAAGCCTGCTTCAGGGCAGTTGTCGGCGAATACGTGGATCACCGGGTGGCCGCCAACCAGTCGCGTCGACAGCACGGTGAAACGGCTTTCATAGTCAGGCAGCGCGGTCTTGGCCACCTGCTTGCGCCAGACCTGCGCCTGCAGGGCATTGATGGCATCGGCCGGGCGCCCGGTCAGCAGCACCTCGCCCTTGTTCATGATGGCCATGGTCGGGCACAGGTCGGTGACGTCCTCGACAATGTGCGTGGACAGGATCACCGCCACGTTCTCGCCGATCTCGGCCAGCAGGTTGAGGAAGCGGTTGCGTTCCTCCGGGTCCAGGCCGGCGGTGGGCTCATCGACGATCACCAGTTGCGGGTTGCCCAACAGGGCCTGGGCGATGCCGAAACGCTGGCGCATGCCGCCGGAATAGGTACCGAGCTTGCGCTTGCGTGCATCCCAGAGGTTGACCTGCTGCAGCAGTGCTTCGACCACTTCCTTGCGCTGCTTGCGTGCGGTCAGGCCCTTGAGCACGGCGAAATGGTCGAGCAGGTCCAGCGCGCTTACCTTGGGATAGACGCCGAAGTCCTGTGGCAGGTAGCCCAGCTTGCGGCGCAGCGCATCCTTGTCGCGCAGGATGTCGATGCTGGCGCCATCGGCGGTGGTCAAGGTGGCGCTGCCGGTGTCGGCTTCCTGCAGGGTGGCCAGGGTGCGCATCAAGGAGGACTTGCCGGCGCCATTGGGGCCGAGCAGGCCGAACATGCCGCGCGGGATGTCGAGATCGACATTTTTCAGTGCGTGTACGCCATTGGCGTAGGTTTTCGACAAACCACGGATCTGCAGCATGGGAACCGAACCTCTCCTTGGATGATGACCGCATCATTCAGTTGCGGCCGGGCGTACGGCAATGCGCCGGAAGTCATTAGGTACAAGGACGTGGTTACGGTCGGAATGTGACCAAACCGTGTGTGGGAGCGGCGTAAGCCGCGAAGCTGGCGATGCTGGTGGAGATCACAATCAGCGATCTGGCGATGTACGAGCTTCGCGGCTTACGCCGCTCCCACAATCTGAGGCGCTGATGTGTTGCCGGGAAAGCCCCTGCCGAGCATGGCTCGGCACTACGCTCCCTCTCTTGCGCCGAAGGCGGAGGGGAGGGTTGGGGAGGGGTTGGCTCTATCGCTTGTGATGTTGCAGCGGCTTCGCGGCTTATGCTGCTCCCGCAATCCGTGGCGCTGATGGATTGCCGGGAATACCCCTGCCGAGCGTCGCTCGGCACTACCGGGCTGGCGTCTCGTAGAGTTCCAGCGGCAGGTCGTCGGGGTCGGCGAAGAAGGTGAAGCGGCTGCCGGTGAACTCGTCCACGCGTATCGGCTCGCAGGCCACGCCTTCGCTTTGCAGATGGGTGACCACCTCGTCCAGGGCTGCAACCCGGAAGGCGAGATGGCGCAAGCCACGTGCTTCCGGGCGGCTGGGGCGTGCGGGCGGGTTCGGGAAGGAAAACAACTCGAGCTGGCCGCCATCGGGCAGGCGCAGGTCGAGCTTCCAGGAGTCACGTTCGCTGCGGTAGTTCTCGGCGATAACCTCCAGGCCGAGAATGCGCACATAGAAGTCACGCGAACGCGCGTAGTCGGCTGCGATCACGGCAACATGATGGATGCCAAGCAGACTCATCGCGCAGCATCCAGCCAGCGGCGGGCGATGTTGATGGCCAGTGCATAAGGCTCGGGTTCGTTGCGGTTGCTCAATACGATCACCGTCAGCTTCTGCCTGGGATAACGCACGATGACATTGCGGAAGCCGATGCTCTCGCCGCTATGCCACAGGGCATCCCCATTGATGCGCCAACCGAAGCCATAGAACGGCACATCGGGTTCAGTGGTTTTCGTTGCCGGGCTGAAGGCCAGCTTCAGAGACGTCGCTTTCAGCAGACGCTCGTCGTACAACGCCGCATCCCACTTGGCCAGGTCGTCGATTGAGGAATAGATGCCGCCATCGCCGAGTACGGCGCTGGTGGTGCTCTGGTCGGTACGCTGCCAGCGGCCATCGATCTGGCTGTAGCCATAGGCGCGATTGGGTACCTCATCGACGCCGTCCTGATGCGCGTAGGTGTTGCTCATGCCCAGCGGCAGGAAGATGCGCTGGCGCAGGAAGCTGGCGAAGTCGCTGCCCGAGGCCTTGCCCACCACCAGCGCCAGCAAGGCATAGCCGCTATTGCTGTAGCGGTAGTCACTGCCCGGCGTGAAGTACGTCCGGTTCTCTTTCTGCAGCAACTGCAGCACGTCGGCGTCATGGACCTGGCGGGTGTCGGCCGGGTCCATCAGCTCCTCGTAGTCAAGTAAGCCACTGGTATGGCTGAGCAACTGCCGTAGCGTCATCGTGTCGGCAATGGCGGGCAGGCTGGGCAGCCACTTCTTCAGCGGATCGTCGATGCCCAGCTTGCCGTCTTCGGCCAGCAGCAGGATTGCCGCGGCGGTGAACTGCTTGCTGACCGAGGCCAGGCGGAAATTGCTGGCTGGAGTAACCGCAGTGCCGTCTTCGACCACGGCCAGCCCGTAGCTACGGCGGAACGCGGGCTGGCCATCCTTCAATACCAGCACCGAAGCGCCGGGCACCTGGCCGTCGTAGCGCTGCATCAAGCCATCGATGCCTGGATCGGGCGGCGCCAAGGGGGCGGCAGCGGCCAGGCTGGAGCACGCGAACAGGCAGAGCAGGGCGAGTCGAGGTTTCCAGCGTGGCATGGTGGCTCCTGGGTAGGTGATCAGGCTTTCTTGCTGGCGATCCAACGGTCGATCTTGGCTTCAAGGATCTCCAGCGGCATGGAGCCGTCCTTGAGGATTTCATGATGGAACTCGCGTGGGTCGAAGCGATCACCGAGCTCGGCCTTGGCCTTGTCACGCAGCAGGCGGATCTTGATCTCGCCTACGCGGTAGGCCAGGGTCTGGCCGGGCAAGGCCATGAAGCGCTCGACCTCGGAGGCGGCATCGGCGGCCGGGATGTCGGCGTTCTTGACCATGTACTCGGTGGCCTGCTGGCGGGTCCAGCCGGCGGCATTCAGGCCGGTGTCGGCGACCAG
The DNA here is from genome assembly GCF_056861425.1 of Stenotrophomonas sp. 21LCFQ19. Taxonomy (NCBI): domain Bacteria; kingdom Pseudomonadati; phylum Pseudomonadota; class Gammaproteobacteria; order Lysobacterales; family Lysobacteraceae; genus Stenotrophomonas; species Stenotrophomonas sp. 21LCFQ19. The sequence goes on from NZ_JBSPUF010000002.1 coordinate 53,708, forward strand.
CCGCACGGTGCGCAGCAAGGTGGTCTGCAGATAGCCGAGCTGGTCGTAGGGGTCGTTGTACAGGCCCAGTTCCTGGCCCAGTGACTCGGCGTACAGGCCCCAGCCTTCGACATAGGCAACATCGCCGCCTAGGCGGCGAAAGCGTGGCAAGGCGGCCAGTTCCTGTTGGGCGCCCAACTGGTAGTGATGGCCGGGAATCGCTTCGTGCAGGTATTGCATGGTCACTGCCCAGCGTTTGCGTGAGGGCAGGTCGCTGGTATTGACGTAGAGCACGCCGGGTTGTTGACCATCGGCGCTGCCCGGCTGGTAGCTGGCGGCGCTGGAGGTGGCGGCGCGCTCGGCCTCCACGGCTTTGATTTCCAGGCTGGCCTTGGGTCGCTCGTTGAACAGTGCTGGCACGGCGGCATTCACCCGCACACCGGTCTCGGCATAGTGCGCAAGCAGGGCGTTGGCATCGCGGAACACGAACTGGCGGTCGTTGCGCATCGCATTGAAAGCCTTCTGCTGCGAGCCGCGGATCCTGGCCTGCTTCATCACCGCATCGATGCGCGCCTGCAGGTCCTTGACCTCCTGTTCGCCCAGTGCGTGGATCTCGGCCGGTGTGCGTGCCGGCGAGGTGCTGCTGGCAACATTGTGTGCATACCAGGCGCTGCCATTGGGCAGGGCGGCCATGCCATCGGTGCTGCGTGCAGCGGCCATGTAGTCGGTGGCGATGAAGCCGCGCAATGAACGATAGGCCGGCATGATCCGGTTCTCGATCATGCGCTTGTACTCGGCAGTGAGCCTGGCTTTGTCCTCGGCGGAAAAGTCCTCCGGCATGTTGCGGATCGGCCCCCAGAACAGGCTCTCCTCCGCAGTGGGTTTGATCACCGCATCCAGCTGCGGCAGCACTTTCTCCATCAGTGCGCGCGGCTGCACCACGCCGGCGGCCTTGCCTTCGCGCATGTTGGCGATGGCCTGATCGAACAGGGCCGGAATGCCGAGTGAGCGCTTGGACCAGTTTTCATAATCCTTGACCGTGCGGAACGGCTGTGCGCCAGCGCCCGAGCCCAGCACCGCGATGATGCTGGACAGGTTGTAGTACTGGTTGATCGGCAGCATCCAGGTCGGGTACTGCTCGCCGGCCAGCGAGACCTGCGCGTCACGCACGAAGATTTCGTAACTCAGCAGATCCTGGCCCTGCAGGCCGGTGGCACCGACGGCCTGGACCTTGCCCAGCCATTCGACCATGAAGTCATGCGATTGCTGGCGCGAGGCCGCGGACAGGAAGTTGGGTAGCTGGTCGTTGTAGCGCTGGTCGCCCTGGAAGGTGGCCTGCAACGGGTTCAGCCGCATCGAGGCATCCCAGTACTCGTCATAGATGCGGTTGAGCTTGGCGGCGTTGTCCTGCTTGATCGGCAGCGGCACTGCGGCCGGTCGGCGCGGGGCCGGGCGCGGCGTGGTGCGGGGCTTGGCGGCGCGGCTCTGCGGCGCTGACTGGCGCTGGGTTTTCTTCTTCGCCGCGTCGGCAGGGGCCGCAACGGACAGCGTCATGATCGAGGCAATGGCAAGCGCAAGCAGGCGCAACGGGCTGTAAGGCATCAGGTGTTCCGCAAATACATCGACCCGGGAGCTTGCCCGATATCAGCGGTGACGACCAGTCGTGGCGCGGATGAACACGCGCCAGTGATACAGCTCAGGTTATGTCCCATGCCCTGTGGTTATTACCGCAAGGCATGGGATCGGGCTTACCGGTCGGCGGAGCGGGTGAATGGCACGCTGTCCGGGGCGACCGCACCGCCGGAAATGATGAAGCTCATGGCCTGGTCCACGGTCCAGTCGGTGGGGGTGAGCATCTCCACCGGGACGATCTCCAGGTAGCCGGAGGTCGGGTTGGGGGTGGTGGGCACATACACGGCGGCCAGTTCGCGGCCGGTGCCCTGCTCCTTGAGCACCCGGGTGACCAGACCGATGGACTTCATGTCCCGGTGCGGGAAGTCGATCAGTACCACACGCTGGGTGCTGCCGGGCTTGGTCTGCAGGATGTCCAGCAGCTTCTTGGCGCTGTCATAGATGATGCTGGCCAGCGGGATGCGTCGGATCACCGCGCCAAACCAGCGCAGCAACTGTTGGCCGATGACCCGGCGGCTGAGGATGCCGACCAGCAGGATGACCAGCAGGGTCGCCAGCAGGGCGGTGATGTCCTGCATCCATTCGACCTTGATCCAGCCCAGGTAGTCCGGGAAGAAGGCGGCAATGCGCTCGGACAGCGGCACGATCAACGGGCTGCTGATGCCCGAGAGCAGGACGAACACGAATTTGACGACCACCCAGGTCAACCAGATCGGCAGCAGGGTCAGCAGGCCGGTGAGGAAAAGACGTTGCAGGGAGGGGCGGGGGGCGGGGGAGACGGCTTCGGGCGACATCCGCGAATTGTAGCGTTCGGGTGTCTTCCGTATGTGCGCTGCTGAATGATGGAACGGCTGCGTTCAGAGAAATCTGTGTTGCTGCCTTGCCTCAATCCGGCTTGCGGGCGTCCGGCTTGAGCCGCACGTAGACCTGCTTGCGCACGCGCGCTACTACCTCGCCGCTGGCATCGAGCACGTCGTTCTCGAACCAGTGCAGGTACTTGTCGCCATTGGCGGTGGCAGCCTTGACCTCGTCCAGGGTAGCGTCATCGAGCCGGAACTCGGTCCACACCACGCCCCGGCCGGGCTTGAGGAACTCGATGGTGCCGGCCTTGTCCCAGACGAAGTAGCGGCTGCCCATGTTCTGCAGCAGGCACAACATCCAGAACGGGTCGGTCATCGCGAACAGGCTGCCGCCGAAGTGGGTGCGCACGTAGTTCACGTTCCACGGCCGCTGCCGCAGCTCGACCCGCACGTAGCGGTAATCGGCGCTGATGGCGGTGACGTGGATGCCGGCGAACAGGAACGGAGGCCACAGGTTGATGCCGCGACGGAACAGGCTGGCTTTCATTGCGGATGCGGACTGACAGGGGAATCGGAGTCTAGCATTCGCAGGCGTATGGAAAGGGTCAGTTCGGCCAGGGCGGGGCGATCCGGTAACCGTCGCGTCCAGCCTGCTTGGCCTGGTACAAGGCAGCGTCGGCGGCTTCAAACAGGCGTGCAGGGCCATCGTCGGGACCGGGCAGCACGCTGCACACGCCGATGGTGACGGTGGCCCTGGTCTTGCTGTGTTGGGCCTTGTCGATCGGGATGCTGAGCTGGCGTACACGGTTGATCAAGCTCTGCACCAGCTGCTCGGCACCGGCCGGCGGGGTGTCGGGCAGGATCAGGGCGAACTCGTCACCTCCGAAGCGCGCGGCAAGGTCGCGTGGACGCCGCGCCATGTCCTCGATGGTGCGGCCCAGGTAACGCAGCAGGCGATCGCCGACGTAATGCCCGTGGCTGTCGTTGCAGCTCTTGAAGTGATCGACATCGATCAGCAGCAGGGTCAAGGGGCGGCCGCTACGGCGCGCGGCGTCGGTCTCCCGCCGCAGCGTCTCTTCAAAGCGCATGCGGTTGGCCAGGCCGGTGAGCGGGTCACGGTTGGCTTGGTGGCGCCAGTAACGCATCTGCCATAGCGTCCAGAACAACAACATGCCGATGAAGCCCGCGGTCGCCGCAACGGGGGCGAACCACAGGTTGGCGCCATGGAGCAGAGCCAGGCTCAGCAGTATCGGAGCGGGGATGGCCAGTGCGCCCAGCAGCCAGCGTTGGCGGATGGCGGAAGTGATGCCCAGCGCGCCCAGCGCCACCAGGGCCATGGTGATTGCGGTCTGCAGCAACGGTGGCAGCGGGCGGATGGCGTTGCCGGCCAGCAGCATGGAGGCGACATTGGCTTGATATTCGCTGCCGCTCATCCAATTGTCGCGTGACGTCGGGGTGAGCAGGCGTGGGGCGATGCCGCTGGCAGTCATGCCGACGATGACCAGCCGGCCCTTCAGCAGGTCGGCGGGTATCCGGCCGTCCAGTACGTCGACATAGGACATCTGCGGAAAGCTGCCCGGCGGCCCGGCATAGCGCAGACGCACGTAATGGTCGCGATGCCATTGATAGGGGGAAAGTGTCTGCGGCGAAGGATCGGCCATGCCCGGCAGCGGCTCGTTGATCCCCGCAAGTGCGGCACCCAATGCGGGCCAATGTGGCGAACCGATACCTGCCTTGAGGTAGGCCCCGCGTGCAACACCGTCGCCATCGACTTCGATATCGGTGTGTGCGAGCGTTGCTGCCGCTTTGGCAATGGCGGGTACGGGCAGCAGTTCCTCGGGTACCGCTTCGTCACTGGCCGGTGCGGCCAGTACCGGCAGCACGACCCGCCCGTTGCGGTGAATCGCGGCCGCCAAGGCCTCGTCCTGGCTGGCATCCTTGCGGTCGGCGTCGGGGAGCATCAGGTCCAGCGCAACACGCTCCACGCCGGCTTGGTGCAGGCGATCCAACAGCTGCGCATGGGTGCTGCGTGGCCACGGCCATTGCCCAAGCTGCTGCAGGCTGCGGTCATCGATGGCGATGATCGCCAGGCGGGGGTCGGGCGGGTAGTCCCAGTCGCCCACCAATAGATCGTAGCTGGCGACATCCTGTTGCCAGAACACCCGCGCATGGCTGAGCCAGCCGACCAGCAGCGCGCAGCCGAGTACAAACAGCAGTCTTGCCTGCCAGCGCGGCCGTAGCGGCCTCATAAGGCGAGCAGCAACAAGGCGCCTGCGCCAACGCCGTAGCAGAGACGGCAGGGCAGCTGGATCTGCTGTGGCGTGGAGAAGGTGCTCGCATAGCCATCGTCTTCGATGCTCTGCACGCGCACATGCAGGGTGCCGCCACGCCAGGGTTGCTTGAATGCGATCTCGGGGGTGTCCACTTGTTCGTCCAGCAGCAGTCGGGAAAAGTCTGCCTTGCGCGAGATCTGCACGCGATAGTACTGGGCGGCGGTGTCGGCCGGCCAACGCAGGGTCAGCAGGCCCTTGTGGCCCCTGGTCGAGTCCAATGGCGTCGCAACGGGCACATCACTGAGTTGCAGCGGCAACGCCTGACCGTAGCGGCCGGGAGTGTTGTCAGCATCGATTGAGGCCAGTCGCCAGAAATAGTTCCCCGCCGGCAGAGGGCTGCGGATGCGCAACTGCTGGTTGCTGGCCTGTTGTTCGACCAAGGGGTGCAGGAAGTCCGGATTGTCGGCGATCTGAAGCACGCTGCCAGTGGCGCCGGCAACCTTGGCCCATTGGAAGCGTGGCTGCAGCTGATGCACGGTCTGCCCATGCAGTGGCGCGATTGTCAACGGCGCGGGCAGGCCTTCCGGCACCGAGAAATCATGTTCGGCATCCAGGCCTTCGACGCCGTCGGCGTCGATGGCGCGGACCAGCAGACGCAGCTGGCCTGGCGGCAAACTGTCGATACGAATCTGCGGTTCAGCCAGCTCGCGGGCGAACAGAACGACGTCCGGTGTCGCTGCCAGCACGACTTCTACCCGGTAGCCCTTGGCCGCATCCAGTGGTTGCCAGGCAGCCAGCAACGGCAGTGGCTGCAGCCGCAATTGTGATTCAAGCAGCTGCGGGGCAGGCAGCAACGGCTGTGGCTGTGCCGGCGCGATACCCGCTGCGCGGATCAGGGTTGCATGGCCACCACCAATCAGTCGCTGGCCGGCGCGATTACCCACCTGCACACGACCCTCGACGACCTCGGTGGCTGCCGGACTGTCCTCGTCGCCGGCGTTTACCCGGAACAAGGTGCCGCGCACGCTGCTGGTCGCGGTCGGAGCGGTGATGATGTAGCGCGATGCCGGCCCGCGTGCTGGCGTCACCTGGTTGCTGCTGCGTCCGCGCTGCAGGCGCATGCGGGTATCCACCATGCCGGTGGCGCCATAGCTGCTGAGCTGGTCCAGCTGCAGCAGCGAGTTCTCGCGAAGTTGCAGGCGTGAATTGTCGGCAAAGCTGAGGGTGACGCTGGCATCGTCACCGGTCTGCAGCTGGCTGCCGATCGGCAGCAGCATGTTGGCCTGCAAGGCGCGCGTGCCGTTGACCGGATCGCTGACCTGGACCTGTCCGCGCAATGCGACCACCCGGGCCGGTGCCGGCTGTACGCGCAACCAGGCGACAGGGAAGCGCAGGGTCTGGCCGGGTGCCAGCCGGTACGGATCGGCAATCCTGTTATGTGCCTGCAGCTGCTGCCACTGCACATCGGACTTGAGGTAGCGTGCGCCCAGGTCCCACAGGGTATCGCCGGGGCGTGCGCGGTAGTTCCAGTCCTGGGCGCTGGCCAGTGTTGCCCAACACAGCAGCAATGCAGCGACCAGCAGCTGCGACAAGGGGGGGCGAACGTCGATGTTACTCACGGCCACTTCGGCTCCAAAAACGCGTGTCCGTTACGCTGACATCGTGCTGCTTGCAACTTCATCATCATGCGATCCAAGGCGCCGTGGTGAGGGCCACGGCCGGATCATCCACGATGGGGTGTCAATTTTCGTGCAATTGACACGCAAATTGAACTGTCTGGCCCCAAGTTAAAACAGTAGCGAAGACATTTTGCGGCGGTAGCGCCCCACCAGGTCTTCGTCTTCGATCACCCGGAAGGCGTCGATCAGTGCTTTCCTGGGCAGGTTGTCGCGGAAGCTGCGGTCGATGCGCAGCATCTCGATGAACTGCTCCAGCGCAACTTCATCCTCGCCTGCCAACAGCTGCTGGATGCCCAGCAGGTAGCGTGCTTCCAGGTCGTTCGCGTCGGCCTGCAGGCGCATTGCCAGTAGATCGGCGGCGGGTGCGTCCTGCAAGGCGGCAGCAAAGTCCAGGCGCGCCCGCGCGCGGATGGCACGGTCGTCGGTGGCGAGGTTGGCCGGCAGGCCGTCCAGCAACTGCCCAGCCTCGGCGGTTGCACCGGTCTTGAGCAGTGCCAGGGCCAGATCGAGCTTGAGCTCGGCCTTGTCCGGCTCGGCGGCGATGGCCTCGCGCAATGCGGCGACTTCGGCCTGCGGGTCCAGTGGCAAGGCTTGGATCTCAGCATCGACGGCCGCCGCCGCTTCAGCGGGCACTACACCGTGCTGGGTCAGGAATTCACGCAGCTGGCCCTCCGGCATCGCGCCGGGGAAACCATCGACAATCTGCCCATCCTTGATCAGGAAAACGGTGGGTACCGAGCGGATCTGGAAGGCGGCGGCAACCTGTTGCTCCTTGTCGACGTCGACCTTGGCCAGCTCGAACGCACCGTTGTACTCGCCGGCGAGCTTCTCCAGGATCGGCCCCAGGCTCTTGCATGGCCCGCACCAGGTGGCCCAGAAATCGACCAGTACCGGGGTCTGCATCGATTTCTGCAGGACTTCGGCCTCGAAGGTTTCGGTGGTTGCCTCGAATACGTGGGGAAGATCGCTCATGGCTGGCTACGTTGCTGTCAGGAGCTTCCTTTATGGCGACGGCGGGGCGGGATCTCAACCTCTGTGGGGGTTGGTGCGGCAAATACCAGGCGAGGCAGGCTGCAGGGCATAAGCCACCGGGCTTTACCGATAGTGCCGTAGTGCCGAGCCATGCTCGGCAGAGGCTTTACCGACAATGCCAGGTAGTGGCAAGCCATGCTCGGCAGGGGCTTTGCAGGGCAATCGCTTGCCGCGCACGGGTCGGCACCATGCTCTGCCCCCTCCCTTTCGCGCAGCGAAGGGGAGGGTTGGGGAGGGGTATGTTCTTCGCGGGCTGATGCCGTGGTGGCATCTTGGCTTAGGGTCGAGGGCACCGTGCACCGTGCACCGTGCACCGCTCCTGCGGATGGTCCGGGGCTGAAGTGTTGCTGGCCGAGCCCTTGCCGAGCATGGCTCGGCACTACGAAAACGCCGCCTTTCCTGAGGGAAGGCGGCGTTCGTTTTTTTGCGCTGAAGCCTGGGCCTCAGGGGTGACTGGCTGGCTCCTGGGTGGTGGGGATCACCGGCGTGGCCGCGGTAGCCGGGGCGACGCTGGGAGTGGCGGGCAGGGTCAACTCGGGATTGACCTGCTGCGCCTGCAAGGCCTTGATCTGCTGGTTCAGGGCTTCCAGCTGGGTGTTGGTGGCGCGCAGGTCCGAGCTCAGCGCCACCGCCTGCTGCTTGCGCTCCTGCAGGGCATTGCTGACCTGCAGCGACTGCTGGCGTTGCTGTTCCACTTCCTGCTGCAGGCCGCGCAGGCGTCGCTCATTCATGGCGACCAGTTTCTCACTGTAAGCCTTGCCGGCCTGCAACCGGATCGTGTCCAGATAGACCTGGGCCAGCTGCTTGGTCTGGTCGGCGAAGGTGAGATAAAGCGTCTCGGCGTTCTCGACGGAGTCGGTGCGGATAACCCGCCAGAATTCCTTCTCGTGGAACAGCGCCACGTAGTAGTTCAGCGAATCGGCATGGAACAGCAGGCTGGCACCGTAGTTACCGTTGTAGGTGGTGCGCAGCTCGGTAAGTTCCTGGTTGCCCATCAAGCGTTTCAGCTCGGCCACGGTATTCCCCACCGCGCTGTCTTCGCTGTTGGCAGGGGCGGCCGGTACCTCGGCTTCACCGCGCTGCCAACGGCCAGCTATCGCGACCGGTGCCGTGAGCACGCCAATGACCAAGAGTAGTGCACAGCCAAACCGGCTCGGAAGCATTTCGATCCCTCTCATAAGTCCCCGTAATTCCCCCGAATTGCGATGGCCGTCGCATTTCATGAATGCGCCTTGTTGGTAGCCGAGCATAGCACGCGATCTGGCGCTGGAAAGCATTGCGGCGTGGGCCTCTGCACTGTTCGGGAAGGCGCTCATTCGACCAGCTGGCTGCGGCCGCATTGGATCGACTGCATGTGCACGTCGGTACGGCCCAACTGCAGGCCCAGGACGTCCGACAGCAGCGTTGACAGCAGGTTGCCGACGCCATCGAGCAGCGGCCGCAAGGTGTTGTCGATGACGGGTTTGAGCAACAGGCACAGCACGCTGCCGCAGCTTCCGCTGCCGGTCACCGGGTTGTAACCGCCGCTGCCGCTGAGGCCACCGGGCTTGGTCTGCAGGTACTTGGCCAGCGAATTGCTGACGCAGTCATTGAAGGCCAGGCCGGCGATCAGGCCCTGGCAGGATGTCAGCCCGAGTACGTCGAGCAGGCCGCCGAGCACGCTGGGCTTGCTGATCGTGGTCTCGTAGAGAAAGCCCTGCCAGACGTCGCCCTGCACTTTCTTGGGCGTGCAGCCCAGCAGCCAGCTGTCGCAGGTTGGGATCTCGGTGGTCCAACTGCCAAGTGCCGGGAGATTGGCGTCGCTGTTGCCGTTGGTCAGGGCCTGCACCACGACAGCAGGCTGGTACAGGCCGTTTTTCTTTGTGGCTTCCAGATATTGCACGGCCAGATCCTTGGCCGCATCGCTGCTGTTTCCCTGTGGTACGAACAGTGATTGCACGGTGCCGAGCAAGGCATCGACGAGGTCCGATACCAGCTTGCCCACCTTCAGGTCATTGGGCTTGACGGTGCCGGTCTGGCCTGCACTCAAGGTCAGTTGATCGCTTTGTGACAGTGCTTCCAGCGAAATTTTCTTGTTGAGCACATCGCGACCGAGCAGGCTGACCAGGGTTTCGTTGCCCAGCCCGGTGCGGCACAGCTCACGGGTGGAGTCCCATGGTGTGGTGGCCTTGCCGATGCAGACGTTGGCGATGGCGCTGGTGACGTCGACCTTGGCCGTCGCTGGTTGGGTTGAACAATCGATGGCGGTGAGCTGGCCGAAGCCGTCGATCACGTCGATGTAGGTGGGTAGCTTGATGCGCGTGCCCAACCAGTTCAGTACCGTGCCGAGTGCGGGAATCCGTTGCGAGTCGATATCCAGGAACAGCCGCACCTGGCTGTTGTAGGCGGTGGTGCCGACCGGGCCGATGCCGATCGAGGCAGGCTCGACAATGCTGGCCTTGGCTTTGAGCAGGCCAAGGACATCCAGCTGCGGAATTTCGACGGCATGTTTGGAATTGGCGATGGAGATGCTGGTGCCGAGCAGGTCGAGCGCATTGAGGTCCACATCCAGCGCGCCGTTGGCCGCTTCGCTACCGCCGGCGATCTTGGCGAACAGGCCCGCGCTGCTGGCGGTGGAGCCCAACTGCACCAGCGCATTGCTGATACCGGCGCCAAGCAGTTTCTGCTGCAGCAGGCGCAGGTCGACGCCGGCCAGTCCCTGCTGGCTGGCCAAGCTGGCCATCACTTCCAGCAGCCTGCCGACGGAGACCTGATTGGCGGCAAGCAGGCTGTTCAATTCACCGACGTTGATGTCGGTGGCTACCGGGATGCCCAATGCCTGCAGCAGTCCTCGGGGGGTGATCTTGAGGTTGGCCAGGCCCTGGTAGCTGGCGATCTGGGTCTGGGTCAGATCGACGCCCACCAATCGCAGCATTCCCTGCAGCGGTGCATTGCTGTTGGTGTTGAGCAGCCGCGAGCCGACGCTGAAAGCCGCCTGCGGGGAGGTGCGTTTGGCAACGGCGGTGGCGCTGATGCGCGGCAGGGTGGTGAGCTGGCCCAGCAGCGGCACGGCCTGCCGTGAGGCGGTGACCTGTACTGCATTCAACGGACGGTTGTTGGCAACGCCGACAAAGCGGGCTCCTGGCGGCAGTTCTGCGCCCCAATAGCCACAGTTGATGGCCAGTTGACCGGCAAACTGATTGTCGGTCAGTGCGTTGTTGCGCGCGGCCAGATTGTCCTTGTAGTCGGTGGTGCAAAGCTCGAGGCGTTGTGCGCCCGCCAACGCAGCCAGGTCAGCGGTCTTCTGCACATCACGCTTGCTCCAATACAGGTAGCCGACCTCGACCAGGCCAAGTATCACCACCAGTCCGAGCAGCAGCAGCAGCATCGGCAGGCCCGCGCCACCGCGTTGGCGCGCGGTGTTGGGGAGATCGCGTAGCGCGCGTGACGGTGATAGTGAAGACGGGCGCGGGCTGTCCATGGTGGGCCTCAGCGGCTGCCGCCGCCTTGCTTGGGATTGGGAAGCGCTGCTTCGAAGTACTCGGGGATGGGGTGATCAAAGCTGTTGAGATAGCGCTGGTAGCTGCGGCTTGCTGCTTCGCCGAGCAACGGCAGCGCTGTGCCGGGCCGGTTGCTGTCAGCCTGTAGTTGCAGCAGGGTGCGGGTGGTATCGCCGATCTGTGAGCGTGGCAGCTCGGCAAGGGAGGTGGCCGATACGGTGGTGGCTGCGGTCGAAGCGGCTGCTGCATCAATCGCGGTAACCGTGTTTGTGTTTGCGGCGGCACTGTTGTCTGCCATGCGTTCGATCAACGGCGCGTGCTGGGCCGCGGCCAATGCGCAGCTGCAGAATGTGCCCAGCAACATTGCTGCGGCAATGGACGCTGTTCGGATCACGGCGTTACCTCCTGCGAAGTGGGCGACGAGGGACTGAAACGATCAAGCATCGAACCGGGGGGGACTGGTGCATGCGTTGCGCTGATTGCTGGCTGCTGCGCGGCCAAGACAGTCGTACTGCTTGTTGGCGCTGCTGCGGGAATGGCCGCTGCTACGGGTTGTCGAAGGGTCCGCGCCAGGCGATAGATCTCGCTCCGGGTTGCAGGCGGAAGGTTCGCGCGTTGCATCATGCTTTCCGCCGAAGATGCTTGGCCTGACAGCAATGCCCACAGTGCCAGATTGGAAATGGCGCGGATATTATCCGGTCCCAGTTCAGCGGCCTTGGCCAGCGGCGCCCGTGCCGGTTCGACTTGGCCGGCCTGCAACAGTGCGAAGCCAAGGTCGCCGAGGTAAGCGACGTTCAGCGGGTCGGCGCGCACCGCATTGTCGAGTGCAAGTCGCGCGCCGGCGTGGTCATGCGCAGCTGCTGCGATAAGCCCAAGCCCGTGCCAGGCCGGTGCGGCTTGCGCGCCTTTGGTCAAGCCACGGTAAATGGTGGTTGCGGCTGCATCATCGCCGGTTTCACGCAATGCGTTGGCCTGCAGGATGCGCAGCTCCGGGCTGTCGCCGAAGCGCTGCCGGAAGGCGTCGATATGGGCCAATGAAGCGTAGTAGGCACCTTGCTCCTGCATCTGCTTGAGCAGGCCAAGGTACATGCCGCGATCGTCCTGCGCGGCTTCGACCAACGCCGGTTCGATCGGTGGTTGCTTGTAGGCGGCATGGTTGCCGCCACAGCCAGCGAGCAGGGCAGGGGCCAGTACGATCAGCAGCAGTGCGTTGGTCTTCATCAGGTTGGCTCCCATTACATTCCCTTGATCGCGGCAGCCAGCGAAATGATGGCCGGTCCGGCAAGTACCAGCATCAGCGCCGGCAGCAAGGTAATCATCATCACCACGGTCATCTTCACCGAGAGCTTGCCGACCTTCTCCTTCATCTTCATGCGGCGCTGTTCGCGCAGGCGCATGCCGAACTGCTTGAGCGGTTCCTGCACGGCGCCGCCGTGTTGGTGCACCTGCAATATCATCTGTATGAGGCTGCGCAGGTCGTCGTTGTCGAAGGACTCGGATAGCCGTCGCAGCGATTGTGCGCGACTGCGGCCGCGGCTGTAGCTGGCATTGGCGATCTGCAGTTCGTGGCCCAGAACCGGGATGGCGATGTGCAGCTTCTCGCCTACCATCTGCAGGCTTTGGTCGATGCTGAAGCCAACACCTTGCAGCAGGCGCAGCAGGTCGATCAGCAAGGGCAATTCTTCGTCCACTTTCCTGCGCAGGCGACCGGCCCAGCTGCGCAGCAGCAGCTTCGGCAACAGAATGCCAAGCGCAAAGCCGACCAGCACGATGATGACCATGTCGCCGCCATGCGGCCGCAACAACAGCACGGCGATGAATGGCATCAGCAAGGCAAGCAGCAGGCGGGTGGCAAGGAAGGCGGCGGTGCCAGTGTTGTGGTTCCAGCCAACCTGCTCCAACAGCAGCTTGTCCTCGGGTGCGAGCAGCGCTTTCTGCACGCGGCTGCCGTCGAAGTGCTGGCCGACGGCGGCAAGGTCACTCAGGCGCTGGCGCCACCAACCGGCTTTTGGCGCTTTGTCGTGTTCCAGGTGCTGGGCCGTGTCCAGAGCGGTCTGTAATGCCGCGCCCGCCTGCTGGCTGCGGCGCCCGCGGTAGAGCAGGCCGGCCGCAGCCAGTACCAGGGCCAGCACGACCAGCATCATGGCGATGGCGTACAGCTGGTTCATGCGGCTCTCCGGCGGAGGTGAGGGGTGATGGACGGCGTCATAGCGACTTGGCCAGCCGGTACAGCAGGAAGCCGCCAAACAGTTCAAGCAGCACCGCGATCAACAGGATTTTCTTGCCGAGCGGCTCCTGGAACATGGGCTGGAAGAAATCCGGGCTCATCAAGGCCATCGACAAGGCGGCGCCGACTGGCAGCAGCGCAAGTACCCAGGCAGACATGCGGGTCTCGGAGGTGGTTGCCTGCAGTTCGCGCTGGACTTCTTCCAGATCGCGCATGAAGTCGCTCATGCGCTGCAGGATCTGGTCGCTGCGGCCGCCGATGCGGATGCTGGTGCCGAGGATCACCGCCAGCATTTCCAGCGGGCGCAGGCGATAGGCCTGCGCGGCGTGTTGCAGGGCACGATCCAGGTCCATGCCTGCGCGGGTATAGGTCAAGGCGTTGTCGAGGATGGGGCGCAGTGGTGGATCGACATTCTGGGTGGCGCTCTGGAAGGCCATCGACAAGCTGTTGCCGATGCCGGCGATGCGCACCATGTTTTCCAGGAAGTCGGGCATCTGCGCGACCAGCCGCTGCTGGATCTTGTCGATGCGCCGGTACAGCCACAGCGCCACGGCCAACAGATACAGCGCCAGTACGAATAGGCCAAACCAGGCGCTGCCAAGGCGCAGGCCAGCGCCGATGGTGACGACGATGCCGGGCAACGCGATCAGGATCAACGTGCGCACCGAGTCTTTCAACCCTGCCCGACGCAGCAGCTCGGCCCAGCGTCTGCTCGGTGGACGGCTGTTGCGGGCGTCATCGGCGGCGTGTTGTGGACCAGGCTGCGAGAGACGGGTGTCGGCGTGGCTGGCGGCAGCGCGCTGCTGCACGCGGGTAGCGACGCCCCACCACAGGCCCATGGCCAGCGCCACCAGCAGCACTGCAAAGCTTCCGAGAAGCAGGGGCAGCATCATGAAGGAAAGCTCCCCATATTGGCCTCGCGCAGCTCCTGCCGGAACGGTTCGAGCTTGTGGCAGTGCGGATGGAAACCCAGACCTATCCAGCGGTCGCGTTCGCGGCTTTCCTGGTCGATCCAGGCTTCGTGCTTGAACAGCTCCTGGCTGGTGATGACGTTGTCGCTGACGCCAGTGATCTCGGTGATGGAGACGATCACCCGGCGGCCACTGCCCAGACGCGAGATCTGCACGATGAAGTCGATGGCGCCGGCAATCTGCCGGCGCAGGCTATCTTCGCTGCCCTGGAAGCCGGCAAAACCTGCCAGCATTTCCAGTCGATACAGGCAGTCGCGGGCGTTGTTGGCATGCACGGTAGCCATTGAACCGTCGTGGCCGGTATTCATCGCCTGCAGCATTTCGAGTACCTCGGCGCCGCGCACCTCGCCGACCACGATGCGGTCCGGGCGCATGCGCAGGCTGTTGCGCACCAGTTCGCGGATGCTGACCGCGCCGCTGCCATCAAATCCGCCCATGCGTGATTCCAGTCGCACTACATGCGGGTGATTGAGGGCCAGCTCGGCGGTGTCCTCGACGGTGATGACGCGCTCGTTGTGCGGGATGAAGGTCGCCAGCGCATTGAGCAGGGAGGTCTTGCCGGAGCTGGTGCCGCCGGAGATCAGGATGTTGCAACGGCCTCGCACCATCGCGTTGAGCAGTGCGTACATCGGCTTGTCGAAGGCGCCGCGCCCCAGCAACTCATCAGGGGTGAATGGATCCTTGCGGAACTTGCGGATGGACACCATCGGCCCGTCAACGGCCAACGGCGAAATGATGGCGTTGAGGCGGCCGCCATTGGGCAGTCGCGCGTCGACCATGGGGTTGGAGTCGTCCAGGCGGCGGCCGAGTGGCGCGATGATGCGGCGCAGGATGCGCAGCAGGTGGCGGTCATCACCGAAACGCTGGGTAGAGCGGCGCAATATGCCGCCGGCAGAAACATGTACGTCCTTGTAACCGTTGATCAGGATGTCTTCGATCTCCGGGTCATGCAGCAGATCGTCGAGCGGTCCAAAGCCTGTCAGCTCCTTCTGCAGGGCGCTTGCAACGGCTTCCATCTCGTGCGCGTTGACCGGGATCTTCCACTCCTTGACGAACGCGGCGGTCTGCGTGCGCACGAACTTGCCGATGGTTTCCGGCGACCAGGAGTCGATGTCGACGCGCTGGTCCTCGACATGGTTCAACAGGTATTCGTGTGCCGCCGACAGCACAGTCTGGAACTGCTCGGTCTGCTCGAACGGCACGTTCGGCACTGGTTCCACTGACAGTGCTGCTGCGGCGATGCGCGGGGACAAGGGGGTGACTTTGTCTTCCATTGTTATCTACCCAGCAGATTGGCGAGACGGGCCAGCGGTGACGCCGGTGCGGTGGTTGGTGGCGTTGCCAGCCGACGCCGGTCAAGGCGCTGCAGCAGTGGCTGCAGCGCCTTGAGATAGGGGTCGCGTGGAGCCGCATCGGTGAGCAAGCGGCCCAGGCCTGCATTGGAGCGCAGCACCCGCGAACGGTCCGGAAGCGTGGCCAACAACGGCAGGTTGAAGCGCTGCGCGATCTGGGTGTCGGCCAGCCCGCCGTTGGCATCGAAGCGGTTGACGATCAGCTGCAGGCGGTCGTCGCGCAGGCCGCGGCTTTCGAGCTCGCGCATGGTCTGGTCCAGCGATACCAGTGAACCGATCGCCTGGTCGGTGACCAGCCAGACTTCGGACGCACTCTTGAGCAGGGTGGTGGGCAGCAGCTGCACCGGCAGGCCACCCACGTCGCACAGGCTCAGTGGGAAGACACTGCGCAGACGATCGAGCAGGGAAATGGGTTCATGCTTTTTCAGCAGGCTGCCGCTGGCAATGCCGAGCAGGGCCATGCCGCTGGCATGGTGGGCGAAGGCGGTGCCGACGAAGGTACGATCCATCCGCTCGACGCTGCGTAGTGACTCTTCATAGCTGAAATGGCTTTCCATGCCCAGGTAGAGCGCGGCGTCGGCAGCGGGTTGGCCCAGGTCGATCAGCAGCAACCAACCCTGCACGGCGGCGACATCAGGCGAGACGGGGTTCTGTTCGGCCAGGCTCACGCCGAGATGGGTGGCCAAGGTGCTGGTGCCCACGCCTGGGCGGACCCCCAATAACACGATCAGGCGACCGTCGGGGCGGAGTTCCGGTGTCGCCGCAGCACGCATCGGGCTTGGGGCCGCGCCAACATGCTCGAAAACCTCGAGCATTTGAGCCGTGCTGTTGTCGATATCGACAAAATCGCAAACGCCCGCGCGCATCGCCGCCAACAGGTGTGCAGCCTGCTCCGGGCCGGTGGTACCCAAACCGATCATCGCAGGGCAGCCGGGCAGGGCGTGCAGCTGGCGGGCGAGGTCGGTCGAGTAGGCGGCATTGCCGCCGCAGTAATCGAGCAACACGAATGCCGAGCCTGCCGCTGCGTCCAGCAGCTGGCGCGGATTGGTTTCGCGACTATCGACCCAGCGCAGATTGGCCTGCCCCGCCAATACCGCACCCAGGCGCGCCATGTGGCGGTTGTCCGGTGCGTACAGCAGCAGATTCAATTCGGGATGGCTCTGGGTCTGGGGCAAGGGCATCACCGGGGGCATGGGGACACTTCAGCGTGAGAAGCCAGGGAGTTGGTCAGGGCTGGCCGGGTGCAGCAGCCATGCGCCCCAGACCGGAAGTTTGGGTTGTGCTTCGCGTTGGCCAGGCAACGGGATCTCGGTGCCTCGCGCCAATGGCTTGACCAGTCGCGGTGTCACCACGATCACTAGCTCCTTGTCCTCGCGCTTGTAGCTGAGGTTGCGGAAGAACGAGCCAATCACCGGGATGTCGCCGAGCAGCGGGATCTTGTTGACGTTCGAGGACAGTTGGCTGCTGACCAGGCCACCGATGACGAAGCTCTCGCCATCGCCCAGTTCCACCGTGGTGTCGGCGCGACGGGTGGAGATGGCGGGTATCTGGGTGCCGTCCAGGGTGATACCGCGGGTGTAGTCGAGGTCACTGGCTTCCGGTGCGACCTTCAGCGCGATGCGGTCTGCCGACAACACGGTCGGGGTGACGGTCAGGCCGATGCCGAAGGGTTTGAAGTTCACCGTGGTGGTGCCAAGCCCTTGCGGTTCAAGAATGGGAAGTTCGCCGCCGGCCAGAAAACTGGCGCTTTGGCCCGATAGCGCCACCAGCGTGGGCTCCGCCAGCACTCGCGCCATGCCGTTGGCCTGCAGGAGATCGATGTTCGCATCCCAGGCACCCGGGATGGATTTGGCTACCAGCTTGAATGCCGATGAAAGCGCGCCACCGTCATTGCTGCCGCTTGGTGAGGTGATGCCGTAGCTGAAGCCGCCATTTATGTTCTTGAAACTGATGCCGACCTGGCGCAGCACGCTCTTGTTGAACTCCACCACTTTTACTTCGACCTGCACCACACCGCCGCTACTGATGGTGGTTGCGTCACTGATCATGCCTTTTTCGCCAACAGCCGATGCCGCGGCTTTGCGACGGGCCTCATGCTCAAGCAGGGAGCCCGCGCTGCCCGAGAGCAGGGCTTGGCCGGCCTGTACGGTGAGCCCATTGGCGCTGCCGTCCAGCAGTCCGCCCTGTACCGCGTTGCGAACTTCAACACGGATGCGCGTCGGTGCTGCCTGTTTCTGCAGCCACAGCAGCAAGGTGGTGCTACCGGCGGATTTGCCAACCAGCAAGGCCTCGCTGTTACGACCGATTCGGGTGATGTCGGCAATGGAAGGGTCGGCGATGGCGATCCGCTCGACTCCGGCCGGCAGGTTCCAGGGGCGCTGCTCGTTGAGTTCGAGCACAACGCTGTTGCTGCTGGCCTGTGCGTGCGCGGTCTGGGTCAACGGTGGCATGAAACCACTCACGCTCAGCAGCGCCAGGACGAACAACGCAGGTGCGGTGATGGAAGAACGCTGGTGCAAGAGGATTCCCCCGGTCATGGCGAAGACTGCTGGTTGGAAGGGGTCGTGCCGCGGATGATCTCGATGGTTTGGCGGCTGGCCGGACGTGCGCCACGACGTCGTTGCGGTATTGCCGAAGCAACAGCGTTGGTGGAGGGGGAGCGGTTGTTGTCACCGGCCAGTGCGTTCAGGTCGATGCCCGCGTAGGCGCGGTTTTCCGGACGCGCAGCGGCTTCGGCTGCTGATTCATCGAGGTTGCCGCGCAGCGCAAGCACCGCAGCCGGCGTTGCAAAGATGGACTCGTCGGCCAAACCTGTATCACCTGGATTACGCAGCGCCAGGAACAACTTGCCGCTATGCGCGGCAAGCAACAGGCGACCTGCATCCTGTACCGGGACCGCCAGGATCGCACTGCGCGCCTGCGCCGCATCAGCGTTTGCAGAACCATTGCTGCGCCCATCGCGGGATGCAATGGTTTCGGCGCGGCTGCCTGGTTCGGGTGACGAAGTGCCAACCTCGTTGTTCTGTTCGTCGGTGCGGGCACTTGCTTGGCCCACATCGGCGCTGCCGTAGCCCAGTACCTGCAGGCGCGAAAGCAGCAGCCGGGCCTGGGTGTTGTTCTGGCCGCTGCCGGCGCTGGTTGGGTCCTGCAAGCTCATGAATACATCGACGTAATCGCCCGGCGCGACCCGGTTGCTGACCCCGGCAAGCTCGTCAACTGGCACCGCCACCGCGCGCTCGCCGGGTTTGATGCCAATGGCGATGCCCTGGAGCAATTGTTCGCTTGTGACCATCGCGCCGGCGGCAATGCTCCTCGCCGGGGTGCGTCCTTCCACCGCACTGATGGCGGTGTAGCCGTTGGCCGGTGGCAAGGCCATTTCGGTAATGGTGAGGTCGGCACCGGTGATCGGTTGGCCGGCAGGCAGATCCTTGCTGGCGACTACCACCATCTGCTTGGATGGATTGGTTGGTGGTGTCGCGCTGCTGACATCGGTAGGCGCCGTTGCGCGCCGGCCGATTCCAAAGGCCAGCACCATCAATAGCGCTGCGACGGCCAACAGCAGGATTGCAGCTATGCGTATTGCCTTGGGCATCTTGAAGCTCCTCCCCCTTGGAGTCCGCGTTTAGCGGTCGCCTAGATCCAGTTGAACAACGGCGGTACTGCTCAATGACTTGCCCATGGTCCAGCCCATCAATGTGCCGGTTCCCGGCATGAAGGGGTGCGCGTCATGGTCGTACGAAGTGGTTACCTTGATGCACTTGACACTGCTATCGGCGGCGCAGGCATAAGGTTGAGACACCGCGATCGGTGGTGTATCAGCGCTGCTGCAGCCGGCCGCCGTCTTGGAGTAGTTCAACAACCATTGCATCGAACGTGCTGCTGCCTGGCAGGCGTTGTCGCGTCGTTCGGCGGTGCTGCCGTAACGCAGCGATGCGCGCGCCCCTTCACCTGCTGCCAGGGCGAGTGACTGCTGGGCGGCAAAAATCATCACGCCGGTGAACGTGATGAACAGCAACGGCAGGACGCCGAACATCATCATCAATGCGAACTCGATGGTCACCACGCCTTGCGCACGCTTTCGCGAAAGAGCTCTCCACCTAGACATGACCACCTCCATTCGCCACGACGAGGATCATCGCCAGGCCGAGGTACGCGGCATAAGGAATGCCACGGCGCCCGCGACGTGCTGAGCGCAGATCCATCTGCCAATCCAGCACCAGGCTGGAACCCTGCAGGGATTGCACCATCCGTTGCAGGCGCAGCGGTGCGCAGGAGGTTGCCGTTGGCCAGCTCAAGGCGACAAGCGCGTGCACCCCGGCAGCCAGGCTGGCGATGATCCAGATGGGTAGCAGGACGTTGCCGCCCAGCAGGAACCCGATCACCGAAAACAGCTTCACATCGCCGGCACCCATCCAGCCGATGGCGTAGAAAGGCAGCAATGCGGCCAGCCCGATCACACCACCGAGCAGGCAGCTGGCAAGTGACGGCGGGTTGCCAATCTGCAACAGCTGCATCGCCATGACACACACCAACACGGCCAGCAGTGCCCGGTTGGAAACGCGCCGCGCCATCAGGTCGCTGATCGCGACCTGGGCGCCGAGCAGCAACGCCGTCAGATAGGCGATGGTCATGGCCGCAGCCCCGGCTCAGGTAGTGCCGGTGCCAGTGCCGGCGCCGCCAACCAGTTCGGTAAGTTTGGTGAGGACCGTCTGGAATACGGCTCTCAGGCCATCGCGTGCGAAGAATATGATCAGGCCCGCCACCACGGCTGCCAGCAGCCCATACTCAAGTGCGGTGACACCGTCTTCTTCCCGGAAAAACCTGCGCAGCTGTGCGTTCATGATGTTCTCCCTGATGACCCGGTGTCGGTGTTGCACCGACAGAAAGCCGGGCGATGGGCATTGCTGCCCGATTGAGGTCATTGGGATGCACATGACACCGGCAAGAGTGTGCCGACGGTCGCTCAGGTTGCCGGGTATTGCCGGCAGTTCCCTACCTTTGCTTCCGTTGTCCCCTGTCGGCATGCAGGGCATGCCCGGAAACATCATTGCAATCGGTCCCGGCCACGGATGCGCAAATTCGGCAAGAACGAATTGTTTTTCATATCTGTGATGGACTTCGCGATTAGGTAGTGGCGGAGCCAGCGTGAAGAGCTTTTTTTTTTGTCAGTATCCGAGGCGCAGAGGATAAGGAATGCGCTTCTCTTGGCGGTTCCGTAATGCGGATTTCAGGCTGTGCGGCAGGGGATTGCAGGTTGTGGTCGGTTACCTGCAATGGATGGTCGGGCTTCTGAAGCGCGTCCCTGACTCAGGGGGCGCAAAGGCGTTCACATGGATGCGGTAGTCGGCGGAAACGGTTTGCGATCATTTGATCTGGCGTCGCTGAGCGGCACGCTACGCGTGTGCCACGTTGAACTGGTGCTGCTCGATGATCAGCCACCTACGGCATCGATCACCTCCTTTGTTCATGACCAGGCCTTGTTGTGTACGTTTGAAATCGGCGCACGTACACGCGGCCGCTTCATGCTGCCGCTGGATTGGTGCCTGCTGGGATGCCTGCAGGCGGTGGACCCGGAAGCCAGCTGGTGCCATGGCGTGCCATTGGCGTCAGGAAATATCGTATCGGTAATGCCTGAGGGTGTTACCGAGTTTGCCTTGGGCGCGGGTAGTCGGATGACCTTTGTGCTGGTTCCGCTCAAACGGTTCCAGGAGCGTGCGGCAGCACAGCGGCTGGGCGGCCTTCTGGAAGAGGCGGCTGGCGTACCGGTACTGAGCAACCGCCCGCACGTGCCGCTGCAGGCTTATTACCAAGGCTTGCACGAGCGGATACACCAGGGTGAAGTCGGTAGCGATGAGATCGATGCGATGCTCGATGCGCACGTCAAGGAAGTAGTAACCAATGGCCTGCCCGAGCGCGCTGGCTGCAACCGCAGCCGACGTGCCCGCTATCTTATTTTCCGCCGCGCCGAGGACATGATGTATGCCAATCTCCGGCGCCATATCTACATGCACGAGCTGTGCGACGCCGCGGGCGTCAGTGAGCGGGCGCTGCGTTATGCGTTCGAGGAGCTGGTAGGGATCTCCCCGGTACGCTATCTGTCGATGCTGCGCCTGTGCGAGGCATGCCGCAGCCTGTCCAGTGCAGATGCAGGCCGCAAGTCGGTCAAGTCGATCGCGCTGAGCTGCGGCCTGTGGGATCTGTCGCGCTTTGCCGACAGCTACCGAAAAGTGTTTGGCGAGTTGCCGAGTGAGACCTTGATGCGCGGCACTTACTCCACGGCCTGAGCTGTGTCAGGCAGCTGAGTGATGCCCATCACTTGACCGCAGTGGTTGCCGAATACGTGCATTTGCGTGCCGCTAACGGGTATCGCTTTGCCAAATTGCCGTATGGATGTGCCGGATGCGGGCAAACCATCGGACTTGAAAGCGTTGTACTGGTCTCACGAACGAAGACCTGTCCGCTCCTGGAAGGGTCGAACCGGAGGCTCCACATGAACCGCATCTATCGTTTGGTCTGGAACCGCACACTCAACGCCTTCGTCGTGGGTTCCGAACTGGCCAGTGCACAGGGGAAACGTTCTGGTCCGGCAAAGTTGGCGCCGTCGGTGTCGTGGAGCCTGGCGGGCCTGGGCAGCGCCATCGCGCTGGCCATGGCCGGGCCCGCATCCGCGACCGACGCCAAGCTTGCCGACCTGCAGGACCTGGTCGCCAAGTACAGCAACACCGACGCACAGCAGATTGTCGCCACCACCCTGCCGACAGCTGGCGCCGGTGCTGCGCTCAATACCTCGGTGACGTTGCCGGCGTTGCTGCGGGTGGACGTATCGGCGGCAGCCGCGATCAAGCCGCATGTTGCCACTGCGCCAGCGGCGGTACGTGCACGGGTGGGTGTGCGCGCCTCGCTGCCGAAGCTGCATCCACATGGTGGGGCCGGTTCACCTGCTGCAGCGCTGTCAGTCGTAACGGATGCCGCGCTAGCAGTGAAGCCGCTGGCGGCTTCGGCCAATGCTGCAGTTACTGCCACGGTTGGCCCGCTGACCGGAGCCGGTACGGGATTGCAAGGCATCGCCGCGGTGCTGCTGCCTGGCAAGGAGGAGGGCGGAAGTCCGTTGCACGGAACATTGCTTTCAACGGCTGGCGCGGTCAAGGAGCTCACCGGCGAAGTGCTGACCGGCGAGCCGGTGGCAGCGGTGGAAACGCTCACCTCACATGTGGGCACGACGTTGACGCCGCTTGGCCAGCACCTGGGCAGCGGCGTTGAAGGTTTGGTCGGTGGGCTGCTGCCGGGCCAGCAGGGTGGAAGCCCGTTGCAGGGCACGCTGGCTGCAACGGTGGGCGCGGTCAAGGAAGTCACTGGCGAGGTGCTGGCAGGCCAGCCGGTCGCAGCGGTGGAAACGCTGACCTCGCATGTGGGGGCTACGTTGACGCCGATTGGCCAGCATCTGGGGAACGGCGTTGAAGGTTTGGTCGGTGGGCTGCTGCCGGGCCAGCAGGGCGGAAGCCCGTTGCAGGGCACGCTGGCTTCAACGGTGGACGCGGTCAAGGAAGTCACTGCTGAGGTGCTGGCAGGTCAGCCGGTGGCAGCGGTGGAAACGCTCACCTCGCACGTCAGCACCACGGTGACCTCGGTTACCGGCCAACTTGGCAGTGGCGTTGCAGGTGTGGGTGACCTGTTGCTGCCAGACGCAGAGCAAGGTGGCAATCCAGTGCTTGGCGCCGTGACCGGCACAGTGGGCGCCGTCGAGGACCTGACCGGCGGGCTGGTCGAGGGGACGGGCCTGGGGGGTGTTGTGAATGGCGTGGTCGACGGTACTGCGCCGGTGCTGGACGGCGTAGGCGATCTTCTTGGTGCGGTGGTGGGTGGCGTGACCGGCTCGAATACGCTGGGCACAGGTGTCACCAATACGGTTGGGACACTGACCGGCGGGCTACAGGACACGACCGGCGCGCTGGCCAACGGCGAGGTGACCGGCACGGTGCAGAATCTGTTGGAAACAGTCGACAACACCGCCTCCACGCTGCTCGGTGCGACCGGCAATACGCTGGGCGGCATCGCCGGCTCCGGGTCGGGTGTGAGTGGTGTGACCGGTGCTCTGAGTGGCGTGATCGGTGGTGTGACCGGCGGGTTGTCGAACGTTGTTGGTGGCCTCGCCGGCAATCCGGTGGTGCCCGCTGCACCGTCGGCACCCAGCTCAGGCCCATCAGGCCTGATCGTCGGCAATGGTGGTCTGGTTGGATCGGTGAACCAGTTGGTGGATTCGCCGCTTACCTCCATCCTGGGCGGTAATGGCTATATCAACAGCGGTAGCCTGAAGGTCAACAGCACCAACGTGATGCAGACCTATTCCGAGGTCTCGGTGCTGGGTTTGCCGGTGGTCAACCTGAGCCCGGTAGGCAGTCTGCTGGACGGGCTGGGTGGTTTGAGCACCGGCGGCAACTCGCATTTGACCCTGATCGGAGGGGTTACCTCCGACAGCTACATTACCAACATCAACAATGGTGACCCGGGTGGACTGCTTGGCCTGGTGTTGCCGGACGGCGCTCCGGGCTGGGCTTCCGACTGCCTCAATGTGCTCGGCGCGGTGACGGCCAAGTGCTGGGCGGTGCCTGCAGCGCAGGACTACCAGGTGCTGATCGGTGACGGCGCATTTGCAAACGGCTCCAAGGAAGTGGTGATCGGCAGCAACGCCGAGCATCGCCTGGCAACGCAGACGGCGGACCAGGTGTTCATCGATGCCGCAGGTGGCAAGACCGGGGTGCCGACGGCTGACTACGATGCGCGGCTGGGTAACTCGGTGGTGGTGGGCGACAGCGCCAAGGGCACCGCCAACGCGCAGACCCTGCTCGGTGCCGGTGCAACCTCGGACAAGGCCAACAGTGTGGCGCTGGGCTTCAAGTCCAATGCTGCCCGCGGTGGCCAGGACAATTACACGGCGTTCGGTTTGACCGCTACCCAGACCTCCATCGGCGAAGTGGCGGTGGGTTCGGCGGGGCGTGAGCGCCAGATCACCCATGTCGCCGCCGGCAGCCAGGACACCGATGCGGTGAACGTCAAGCAGTTGCGCGGCGCACTGGACCAGATTGACGATCTGGGGCTGGCCGCCGTGGTCTATGACGAAGACGCAAATGGGGTCGTCAACTACGGCAAGGTAACGCTGGGCAGCGGTCAGGCAGTCAGTGGCACGGTACTGGCGAATCTTGCGGCCGGTTCGGTTGCCGCGGGCAGCATGGAGGCGGTCAACGGGGGGCAACTGTTCGGGCTGGGCGGCTCGATGGCGACTTATCTGGGTGGCGGTGCGACGTTCAACGGCGGCGTGCTTGGCGCGCCGAGCTACCAGATCAACAGCATCGGTGTGCTGGGTGCGGTTTCACTGCAGTCATACGCAAACATCGGCAGCGCGTTCACCTCCATCAGCGATTCGTTGGCAAACCTGACCAACCTGTTGCCGGGCAATGTCCCGGGCAGCAGCGATCCATTGGCGGTGAAATACATCGCCGACGGTGCCGGAAATCCGACCAACGCAGTACGTTTGACCGGCAATGGCAGTGGTGCGGCGGTGGCCCTGGGCAACGTGGCTGCGGGCAATGTCGCCACGGGCAGCCTGGATGCGATCAACGGTGGGCAACTGGCCACAACCAATCAGGCACTTGCGTCTGCCATCGGTGGCACGCTGCAGTACAACAGCACTACCGGGCAATGGAGCGCAGCCAGCTTCAACGTTACTTCGATCAACAGTAGCGGTGTTGGTACCCAGCAGACACTGGGCAATGTCACCGACGCCTTGGCGGCGTTGGATGGCTCCATCGTCAACGTCAACAACCGCATCGACAACATCCAGAACGGTGGTGCCGGCAACCAGTACTTCGCCGTCAACTCAACCAAGGCAGCTGCTTCGGCCACCGGCCAGGACAGTGTGGCTGCCGGCCCGCAAGCCAAGGCCAGTGGCAACCAGGCGGTTGCCATCGGCAACGGTGCCAACGCGTCTGCTGCCGGCAGCGTGGCGTTGGGCGCAGGCTCGGTGGCCACCCGTGCCAACACCGTGTCGGTGGGTGCCGCCGGCGCCGAGCGTCAGATCACCAACGTAGGTGATGGCACCGAGGCCACCGACGCGGTGAATGTGCGCCAGCTGCAGGCTTCGCAGCAGGGCACCGTGCGCTATGACCAGAACACCGACGGCAGCACCAATTACGGCAGCGTGACGATGGGGCGCCCAGGCACCAGCACTGTCATCCACAACGTCGGTACCGGCGTGGCGCCTACCGATGCCGTCAATGTCGCGCAACTCAACAAGGGCATGGGGGAGGTCATGGACTGGTCGAAGAATTACACCGATCAACGCTTCAATGACGTAAGCCGTGACATGAAACGCATCGATGACCGTGCTTCCGCAGGCGTCGCTTCGGCGATGGCGATGGCGGGCTTGCCGCAACCCACCGAGGCAGGAAAGCGCATGGCGTCGATGGCGGCCAGTACGTTCCACGGTGAGTCGAGCATGGCGGTGGGCGTGTCCGGGGTCACCGATGGCGGCCGCTGGATCTACAAGCTCAGTGGCTCGGCCAATACCCGTGGTGATGGCGGGGTGACCGTGGGTGCTGGTTTCCAGTGGTAAGCGGTGCAACGGGAACCTGCAGGCATACAACCCTGGCTACACATCGAGGACGTTATGAACAGGAAATGGACCGTACTTGCCTTGCTGGCAACGCTGACCGCCTGTGGCAAGGGCAACGTGCGCGAGGAGTTCCCGGACCCGGCTCGCGCCTATCCCGCAGGCGGTACCTACGTGAACCTGGACAACCTGCGCCAGTACGCGCCAGGCATGAATAAATCCCAGGTCCAGGAGTTGCTGGGCACGCCACAGTTCAATGAGGGCTTGTGGGGTGTACGCAACTGGAACTACGTATTCAACTTCCGTCGTTCGGTAGGAGCCGAGCCGATCCAGTGCCAGTTCCAGGTCAATTTCGATTCCAAGGGGGTAGCCAGCGGTCAACGCTGGAAGCCGGACAGTTGCGCCGCCCTGCTGGAACCAGCTCCGGCCCCGGTTGCGCCGGCACCGCCTCCGCCACCACCGGTGGTGGCGCCGCTGCGGTTGTCGGCCGATGCCCTGTTCGCCTTTGACAGCGCCAACCTGTCAGCGGCGGGTCAGGCGAAACTGGATGAATTCGTGCAGGACCTCCGTGCCAGCAACGCGGCGCAGACGCTGAACATCATCGGCTACACCGATCGCATCGGCAGTGATGCCTACAACATGGATTTGTCGCGGCGGCGCGCGCAGAGCGTGCGCAACCACCTGGTGCAGCGAGGCATCCCTGCTGCTGCCATCCATGCCGAGGGGCGCGGCAACAGTGCGCCGCTGGTGCAATGCGATGAGGCTGCTGGTGCCGCACTGTTGGATTGCCTGGCGCCCAACCGCCGGGTCGAAATCGTGGTAGCCGGTGCCTGAGCCGAGGTTGCCGGGGTTGGCGACCGATGTCATTACCGGTCGCAGCCCTCACAATAGCGGCCGGTAGTCGTGGCAGCTGTGCCCCGGCCAGAGCGGGACAAGGTGTGCTGTGTTGAAGCGGAACAATGCAATGGTCTGGGCAGGTCCACTGGCGGCAGTGGTTTTCGTGGCGGCAGTCGTGGGTTTCGGCATGCAGCTGCACGGTTATGACCAGATGCGCCACCCGGTGTCGCTGCTCGGCGCGCGTGGCATCCCCAGCGGCACCGGCTTCAGCCTGCTGGGCTTCGTGGTGCCGGGCGTGCTGGCTGCGGTAGCGGCAGTGGACCTGATCCTGCGCATGCCGGCCAC
This sequence comes from Stenotrophomonas sp. 21LCFQ19, assembly GCF_056861425.1. Classification (NCBI taxonomy): domain Bacteria; kingdom Pseudomonadati; phylum Pseudomonadota; class Gammaproteobacteria; order Lysobacterales; family Lysobacteraceae; genus Stenotrophomonas; species Stenotrophomonas sp. 21LCFQ19. Next base: position 80,920 of record NZ_JBSPUF010000002.1, read on the forward strand.
TGCGCCGCGTCCGCTGCGGGTTGGTGGACAGATGCTGTTGCTGGCCGCCATCGCCTTTGCCGCGATGGGCCTGTTCCCCCTCGACGTGGATGACATCGAGAACCGCGCCAGCCAGTTCCACGCCAGCGCCTGGTTGCTGTGGTTGCTGGCGTTCACTGCCGCCGCCATCGCGCTGCGGTTTGGGGCGGGCAAGGCCAAAGGCTGGCGGTCCTTGTCGACGCTGACCGTGGTCTGTGTGCTTTGGGCCGTCTGCAGTGCCTTCCTGTTCGAGATCGCCATGCCGGTGGCAATGGCGCAGCGCCTGGCGTTCCTGGGTTGGCTGGTATGGCTGGTGGGCGCGGCCCGGCTGGCACCGGCGCGCAGCTGAGCGGCGCGGCACAATCACCGCGCTGGCGGGGCAGGGCACGCGCAGTCAACGCGCCCGGCGCGGGTTTTGGAAATTGGTGGTTTTTTAAAAGCCCTATATTTCAATGACCTGCATGCCTTGCTGGATGCTGGCCTGTGGCCGGATTGGAGTGCAATGATGCACTGCGGTACCCTTTGCCGCTTTGCCGTTGCCCAGCGTTGACATGTCCAGCGTCGAACCGAATATCTACGATCCCCAGCAGGTTGAAGCCGCCGCCCAGAAGTTCTGGGAGGCCGAGAAAGCATTCGAGGTGAACGAAACCTCGGACAAGCCCAAGTACTACTGCTTGTCGATGCTTCCGTACCCGTCCGGTGCGCTGCACATGGGCCACGTGCGCAACTACACCATTGGCGACGTCATCAGCCGCTACAAGCGCATGACCGGCCATAACGTGCTGCAGCCGATGGGCTGGGATGCGTTCGGTCTTCCGGCCGAAAACGCCGCGATCAAGAACAAGACCGCGCCGGCCAAGTGGACCTACGCCAACATCGGCCACATGCGCAGCCAGCTCAAGTCGCTGGGCTATGCGATCGACTGGTCGCGTGAGTTCGCCACCTGCACGCCGGACTACTACGTCCACGAGCAGCGCATGTTCACCCGCCTGATGCGCAAGGGCCTGGCCTACCGCCGCAACTCGGTGGTGAACTGGGACCCGGTCGACAACACCGTGCTGGCCAATGAGCAGGTCATCGACGGCCGCGGCTGGCGTTCCGGCGCACTGGTCGAGAAGCGCGAGATCCCGCAGTGGTTCCTGCGCATCACCGATTACGCCCAGGAACTGCTGGACGGCCTGGATGAATTGCCGGGCTGGCCGGAATCGGTCAAGACCATGCAGCGCAACTGGATCGGCCGTTCCGAAGGCCTGGAAATCCAGTTCGACGTGCGTGACGTGGATGGCGCCGCGCTGGATCCGCTGCGCGTGTTCACCACCCGCCCGGACACGGTGATGGGCGTGAGCTTTGTCTCCATTGCTGGCGAACACCCGCTGGCCGTGCATGCCGCAAAGAACAACCCACAGCTGGCCGCCATGCTGGCCGAGCTGAAGCAGGGCGGTGTCTCCGAGGCCGAACTGGAAACCCAGGAAAAGCGCGGCATGGACACCGGCCTGAAGGCCATCCATCCGGTCAGTGGCGAGCAGGTGCCGATCTGGGTCGCCAACTTCGTGCTGATGGGCTACGGCACCGGCGCAGTGATGGCCGTTCCGGGCCACGACCAGCGTGATTTCGAGTTCGCTACCAAGTACAAGTTGCCCAAGTTGCAGGTCATCGCGCTGAAGTCGCCGAAGAATGACGACGAACGCAGCTACGACGACAGCCGCTGGCAGGACTGGTACGGCGACAAGACCCGCGAAACCGAGCTGGTCAATTCGGCCGAGTTCGACGGCCTGGATTTCCAGGGCGCGTTCGAGGCATTGGCCGAGCGTTTCGAGCGCAAGGCCCAGGGCCAGCGCCGGGTCAATTACCGCCTGCGCGACTGGGGCGTGAGCCGCCAGCGTTACTGGGGTTGCCCGATCCCGGTGATCTACTGCGACAAGTGTGGCGCGGTGCCGGTGCCGGAAGACCAGCTGCCGGTGATCCTGCCGGAAGACGTGACGCTCAACGGTACGGGTTCGCCGATCAAGGCCGACCTGGAATGGCGCAAGACCACCTGCCCGGACTGCGGCGGCGCGGCCGAGCGCGAGACCGATACCTTCGATACCTTCATGGAGTCGAGCTGGTACTACGCCCGCTACACCTCGCCGGGTGCACGTGAGGCAGTGGACAAGCGCGGCAACTATTGGCTGCCGGTCGACCAGTACATCGGCGGCATCGAGCACGCCATCCTGCACCTGATGTACTTCCGTTTCTTCCACAAGCTGATGCGCGATGCGCGCATGGTGGACAGCAACGAGCCAGCGCAGAACCTGCTGTGCCAGGGCATGGTCATCGCCGAGACCTTCTACCGCCAGAACAGTGACGGTTCCAAGGATTGGTTCAACCCGGCCGACGTGGACACGGTGCGCGACGAGCGCGGCCGTATCACCGGCGCGACCCTGCGTGAAGACGGCCAGCCGGTGGTGATCGGTGGCGTCGAGAAGATGTCCAAGTCCAAGAACAACGGCGTCGACCCGCAGACCATGGTGGCCAAGTATGGCGCTGACACCGTGCGCCTGTTCTCGATGTTCGCTGCGCCGCCGGAACAGTCGCTGGAATGGAACGAGGCCGGCGTCGACGGCATGGCGCGCTTCCTGCGCCGGCTGTGGGCGATGGTGCACAAGCACGTTGCCGACGGCGTTGCGCCGGCGCTGGATGTCGCTGCACTGAGTGCCGAGCAGAAGGCGATCCGCCGCAAGACCCACGAAACCATCGCCAAGGTCAGTGACGACTACGGCCGCCGCCACGCCTTCAATACCGCCATCGCTGCGGTGATGGAACTGCTCAATACCCTGGCCAAGTTCGACGATGCCAGCGCGCAGGGCCGGGCGGTGCGCCAGGAAGCCCTGCAGGCGGCAGTGCTGCTGCTGAACCCGATCACCCCGCATGCCTGTCATGCGATGTGGCAGCTGTTGGGCCACGCGCAGACCCTGCTCGAAGACCAGCCGTTCCCGCAGGTGGACACGGCTGCGCTGGTCAAGGATTCGCTGACCCTGGCGGTGCAGGTCAACGGCAAGCTGCGCGGCACCATCGACGTGGCCGCCGATACCTCGCGCGAGCAGATCGAAACCCTGGCCAAGGACGAGCCGAACACGGCCAAGTTCCTGGTCGGGCTGACGATCCGCAAGGTCATCATCGTGCCGGGCAAGATTGTCAATATCGTTGCGGCGTAAGCCGCAACGGGTATCTCAAGTGCAGTTCACACGGCATCAGGCAGGCTTGCTGCCTGTTGCCGCTCCCGGCCGGCTCCTCCAGACTGTGTGCATGACTCGATACCTGACTGCCCTGATTCTCGCTGCCACCCTCACCGGGTGCGGCTTCCATCTGCGTAACAAGCTCACGCTGCCTGCCGATATGCCAGCGGTGCAGGTGGATTCAGCGGTGCGTTACAGCGAGCTGGTCAAGTTCCTCAACCGCGGCCTGCGCTCCTCTGGCGCCACCGTGGTGGAAGCTGGCGACAGGCCCGCCATGGCCGGCAAGAATCCCGGGGTTGCCCGTTTGCTGGTCCGTTCTGAACGCTGGGGTGACCTGCCCATCGCCATCGACGGCCAGGGCCGTGCCCAGGAATACAGCCTGCGCTACGCGGTGGTGTTCTCGTTCCTGAGCCCGGATGGCACCGCGATCGTGCCGGAACAGGCCGTGGAACTGTCGCGCGATTATGTGTCGCCGCCGCGGGACGTCACCGGCACCACCACCGAGCGCGAGATCCTCGCCGATGAGCTGCGCCGTGAAATGTCGGCTTCCATCCTGCGTCGCATCGACAGTGTGGTCCGCGCCGATGTGGAGAAGGCCCAGCAAGCGCCAAAGCCTGCGGAGGGCGCAGCGGGTGAGGTGCGCTGAGTTGCTGCGTTCTTGTGGCAAGCAGACGCATCAGGGCTGAGCAATGGAGCTGCGACCGGAACAGCTGGCCAGCCAGGTAGCTTCCCAGCCTTTGGCGCCGGCGTACCTGATCGCCGGCCCCGAGCTGTTGCGGGTAATCGAGGCCGCCGATGCGGTGCGCGCCAAGGCGCGTGCCGATGGCATTGGCGAGCGCGAAGTATTTGATGCCGATGGTCGTGATTTTGACTGGGGCCAGTTGGCCTCCAGTTTCAACGCGCCCAGTCTGTTCAGCGCGCGTCGTCTGGTGGAAGTGCGCTTGCCCAACGGCAAGCCGGGCAAGGACGGGGCCGAGGTCATCAGCGACTTCTGCGCACGGCCTGCGCCGGATGTGGTGCTGCTGATCACTGCCGGTGAGTGGAGCAAGGCGCACCAGGGCAAATGGGCCGAGGCCGTCAACAAGGTTGGCGTGCTGTCGGTGGCCTGGGCGATCAAGCCACACGAGCTGGCGGATTGGATCGAACGGCGCCTGCGCAGCAAGGGCCTGCGTGCTGATCCCGCCGCCGTGCAGCGCTTGAGCGAACGCGTTGAAGGCAATCTTCTCGCTGCCGCGCAGGAGATCGACAAGCTGGCGTTGCTGGCCGATGGCCAGCCGCTGGATGTTGCCAGGATGGAGTCGCTGGTTGCCGATGCCGCGCGCTACGACGTCTTCAGGTTGAGTGAGGCGGCATTCTCCGGGCAGGCGCAGGCTGTGCTGCGGATGGTCGCCGGCTTGCGCGCCGAGGGTGAGGCAGTGGCTGCATTGATGCCGATCCTGATCCGCGAACTACTGATCACCGCCGGGCTGGCCCGGGTGCAGGCCAGTGGCGGCAACCTGGCTGCGGAAATGAAATCCAAGGGCATCTGGGAATCGCGCCAGGCGCCGTTCAAGCGCGCCCTGCAGCGACACCCCGATCCCCGCCGCTGGGAGCGCTTTGTCGCCGAGGCCTCGCAGGTCGACCGCATGGCCAAGGGGCGCGCAGAAGGCGATCCCTGGCTTGCGCTGGAACGGCTGCTGGTTGCGCTGGCTGAAGCCCGCGCAGTGCGCCTGCTTGTCCGTGGCGTGCGCTGAATGAGTACTGCCGGGCTGTCGCCGGCAAACATTGCCGTAGATGGCGGCCTGTGGCTGCTTTACGGCGGCACCTTCGATCCGGTTCATAACGGCCATCTGGCCATCGCGCGCTGCGCTGCAGCCGAGCTGCAGGTGCCGGTGCACCTGATGCCGGCCGCCGATCCGCCGCACCGTGCGCCGCCTGGTGCCAATGCCACCCAGCGTGCGCACATGCTGGCACTGGCGGTTGCCGACGAGCCCAACCTGCTGTTGGATACCCGCGAACTGCAGCGTGCCCAGCAGCAGCCCGGCGTGCCGTCATGGACCGTGGACACCCTGCGTGACATCCGCTTGCAGATCGGCCCGCAGCGCCCTTTGGCCATGCTGATGGGCGCTGACAGCCTGCTCGGCCTGCCAAGCTGGCACCAATGGGAGCATCTGCTCGATCTTGCGCATATCGTGGTGGCTGAACGCCCAGGCAGTGGCCTGGATGGCGATCTGCCAGCGGAACTTGCGCAACGACTGAAAGGCGCCTGGGTCAGTTCGTCCGAAAGCCTGACCGCCAGTCCGGCAGGAGCCGTCTGGCGGCTGCGCCAGCCGCTGCATGCCGAGTCGGCCACCGAGGTACGGGCCGCCATTGCCAGTGGTGGGCCATGGCGGGATCTGTTGCCTTCGGCGGTGGCCGGGTACATCCTTGCGCAAGGCCTGTACGGCAGTGCCGCGCCGGTGTGAATGCCGGCAGCGGGCATGTTCTCTATAATCGTCCCCCTTAATTCATCGAGTTCTGCTGCTTTGACCACCGAAGCCCAAGTCATCAAGACCCAAATGCCCAGCCCGGCACCCTCCGTACCGGCCCTGCTGGCGTCCGTTCACTCCGCCCTTGAGGAGATCAAGGCCCGGGATGCCGTCGAGCTCGATGTGCGTGGCAAGTCCAGCGTGGCTGATTACATGGTGGTGGTCTCCGGTACCTCTACCCGCCACGTCAAGTCGATTGGCGAGGAAGTCGTGCGTTTCGCCAAGAACCTGGGCGTGATGCCGCTGGGTGTGGAAGGTGAGCGCGAAGCCGAGTGGGTCCTGGTCGACCTGGGTGACGTCATCGTCCACGTCATGCTGCCGCGCGTGCGCGAGCTGTACGCGCTGGAGCGTCTGTGGACCGTCGGCGACCAGCCGCGCTCGGCCTACGACGACGAAGACGAGCAGGATGCTGGCTGAGCCTGACGGCCACAGCTTCTGTTGCTGTGACGGCGCCGCAGGGCGCCGTCTTCGTTTGTGCAGGTTGATAGGAGGGGACGCATGAAAGCCAGATTGATCGCCACCGGTGAACGCGCGCCGCCCTGGGTGGCGCAGGGCTTTGCCGAGTACCAGAAGCGCCTGTCGCATTGGTTGCCGCTGGAGCTGGTCGAAATCGAACCGGGCCTGCGCGGCAAGGGCCGCGATCCCAAGCGCGCGATCGAGGACGAGGGCAAGCGGGTATTGGCCGCGCTGCCCAAGAATCCCTACGTGGTGGCGCTGGACGTACCAGGTCGCCAGCTCAGCTCCGAGCAGTTGGCGCAGCGGTTGGAACACTGGCGCACGCAGGGGCGCGATCTGGCGTTCCTGATTGGTGGCCCGGAAGGCCACGCAGCGGAAGTGTCCGCGGTGGCCGACGAGAAGTGGTCGATAGGCCCGCTGACCTTGCCGCATATGCTGGTTCGGCTGGTCGTGGCCGAGCAGTTGTATCGCGCAGCAGCGATGTTGGCCAATCACCCCTACCATCGCGCGTGATTAACGTATAGAATGCGCCTCCCCGCCCGAATAGCTCAGCCGGTTAGAGCACTTGACTGTTAATCAGGGGGTCGTTGGTTCGAGTCCAACTTCGGGCGCCAAGATTTGATTGAAGACCCGCATCGCGAGATGCGGGTCTTTTTTTGTCGGCGATTGGCCAATCCAAGGTGGATATCGCGGCTTTTGGGTGCGGTGACTGCCCACTGTGACCTAAGTGCTGGCGCCTGCTTCTGACAGCCTTGCCATCGCAAAACGCCCGCGTGCAGCAAGATGGGGTGATCGGTCCGATGCCAGTGTTGCGGCGAGCACAGCTGCCTGCGTGCCAACGGCGGCAGGCTGTTTGATCAGCATCTCCGCGGCAATGCGGCGGACGCTGGGTGAGGCATCGCGCAGCGCCGCCTCCAGCAGTTCCTGCAAGGGATAGGTCACTTCCAACCGGCGTTCGCCGGTCACCGGTTCGAATTTGCCTTTGCACCACTTCAGGTCAGTCCAGGTCCAGGTGCGGCCTGCAACCCAGGTTGCGCGTCCCTCCATCAGGAAGCGGAACGATCTGGCCCGCACTGCGGGTTGAATTGCGTTGTGGGCGACGGTTTTCAGCCATGTGTCGATGAGGGGCGTGCGTGTGACCTGTACCAGGATCGACGTGACAGGTCCGGCGGGAGCATCAAGGATTCGTTCGAGCAGGCCGCGGGAAACCGACTCCGATGCGGTCAGTTCTTCGAGGGTTTTCCGTTCGGCGGCGCCGAACCTGCCCCATGAGTCCAGGGTGGGCAGCACGGCCCATAGCGCCTGTGCGACGTCCTGCGGTGCTGATGCGGCTGCGATTCGAGGGAGATGTTCGCGTGCGGCGGCGCGTACTTCGGGGACCCAGTCGTTCAGTCGACGCAGTGCCAGGGCCAGAAAAAGTGCGCTGGGTGCTGCTTGCAGGCAACGTAACGTCCGTTCACGCACATAACCATCGGCGTTGCATAGATCCAACCAGGTCAGGTGCCGCTGCGTGCGCGTGCGCGTCCGTGGCCGCCACCACGTGCGTGTTTGCTGCGCATTCTGCCCAAGCTCATGACGAACCTGTTTTTCCAGTGCATCCAGGCTGCTCAATGGCATGGAGGTCGACGCCTGCGCTACGGGGGCGAAGGCTTGTTCGGTTGCTGTCGCATTCGATGCAACAAGAAAATGCCTGGCCGCCTGCAGGAACGCCGCATTGGATGGTGGTGGCGAAGGCATCAGTCGCTACTGCTCGGTGTGGAAGCGGCAGTTTGCCATCATCCGCAGCAGCGTTGCGGTGGTACAGCTTTCAAGGCATGGCTGGGCGTGCTGATCGTTGAAACAGGAACGGTTGCCGGCTCTTCCGTGCGCAGCGGGCAAAGAAAAGCCGCGAATGATCGCGGCTTTTCCTTGGTACGGTCCAAGTTGCCCCGGCGCGGTTCACGCCGGGGCGGCGTACATCAATTGAACGTGTACTTGGCGCCAATCGTGTAGTAACGGCCAACGGCACCGCTGTAATGCAGCGGGTTGTAGTTGACCGCGCCGTAGGTCAGCGGGTCCAGCGGTGCGATGCGATCGGTGAGGTTCTGTACCGAGCCGAAGATCTCGAACGCATCGGTGGCGCGCCAGCGACCGGACAGGTCGATGGTGTAGAACGAACGCAGCTTGCAGCCACGTGGTGCATCGGAGCCATCGGTGAAGTGATTGGCGCAGCTGTCACCTTCAAAGGCGACGTTGTCCATGCTGCCGATGTAGTTGGCGATGCTGCTGATGCTGAAGCGGTCCATGTCCCAGGTCAGGCCGAAGTTGAGGCGGTCTTTCGGGGTACCGATGCAGTTGGTGACATCGCAATTGCCGTGCGTGCCTGCGTACTGGTACACGGTGCCAGTGCCGTCATCGCGCTCGAACGAATTGATGCGGGTCCACTGCAGATCCATCAGCAGCTTGCCGTAGTTGCCCAGCGCCACCCGCTGGCGGATGTCGAAGTCGAAACCGCGGATGGTGGTTGAGGCGGAGTTGATGTAGTCCACGCTTACCGCCAGCAGGCTGCCGCTGTTGGGAATGCCGGCGAGGTCATTGTCCGAGCGGATACCGCGGCCAGCGGCCAGGGCCAGGTCGGTATCGCCCTGGTTGATCTCGTTGGTGCGTTTGATCTGCCAGGCGTCGAAGGTCATCGTCGTGCTGGAGGTCGGGTCCAGTACCAGTCCGACGGTATAGCTCTTCGACTTCTCTGGTTTCAGGTCGGGATTGGCCGAGGTGATGATGGCGAGGCTGACCGCGCAATCCGCCGCGGTGGCTCCAGGTGCAGGGGTGCCGCCCGGGCAGCGTACCGGATCGCGCGCTGTGCTGAAGGCGGCCAGGCCGCCATCACCGGCTTCAGCCGGGCCGGGCGCACGGAAGCCTTCGGCGTAGGTGGCACGCAGGGCGATCCATTCCGCAGGCGTCCATTTCAAACCAACTTTCGGCGTGGTGGCGGTTTCGCCGCCCTTGTATTTGTCGACGCGAAGGGCGCCGGACAGTTCCAGCGAGTCCAGTACCGGGGCGACCATTTCCGTATAGAGCACGCCAACTTCCTGAGTGCCCTTGTAGGCCGAATAGCCGAGGCCGATGATGTCGCCCAGGTCGGTGTAGCTCTGCGGGTCGAGGTTGGCTTTCTGGCGGCGGTACTCGGCGCCGATTGCAAAGCCCAGCGGGCCGCCGGCCAGATCGGCGAGGCTGCGCGAGGCCTTGAAGTCGATCATGTCCAGCGTGGTGGAGGCGTTGGCGTGGATGGTTGGCGAAATGTAGTCGTAAAGCGCCTGCGAGTTCTGTCCGGCGTTGGCGCCGATACGCCACCAGCCCACTGGACTGTTCGGGTCGGTCAGCGCGGTACGCACATGGCTGTAACGCAGGAAACCTGTGCGCTCGTTGACCAGCTGGGTTGCTGAGTGCAGGTAGGCGGTATCGATATCCCAGTCAGCAGCAGTGCCCTTCACGCCAACTAGGAAGCGGGTGAACTCATTGGTGTTGGTGGTGACGCGCGGGCCAACATCAAAGGCGGCGTAGCGCAGGCGCGCGTCGACGCCCAAGGGGTTGTCGGGGTGGTCAGCGCCCAGCACCGTGGCGCCGGGGCCGCTGCTGGCATTGACCGGGCCACCCGGGTAGCCCCAAGAGCCGGAGACGCCGCTGGGGGTGTTGTAGAACACGTTCTTCTTCTTCGAGTAGCCGAACTCGCCATACATCTCGAAGTTGTCCGACAGCACGAAGGTGCCGCGTGCGAACAGGTTGCCGAACTCTTCGCTCGGGCTCAGGCTGCGGAAGTCCTGGGTCTGCCACAGGCAACCACCGCCGGCATCGGCGGGGCTGATACTGGAGAACTGCGAGCAGCCAGGTAATGACTGATAGAGGCCGGTTGCCGGGTCGCGGATGCTGCCGACTGGCGAATTGCCGGCGACGGTACCGTTGGAGGTGATGGCACCGTTGAGCGGGAAGAACTGGCCACCAGCAACACGATCAAAACCATACGGGCTCAGGTCGCCATTGCCGATCCACTTGCGGTTGCGGCGGTCGGAGATGCGGATGTCGTCGGTCTTGCTGAGGTCGATGCTGACGAAGGCGTTGAAGCCATCGGTATCCAGGTCGCCCACGCCGGCGGTCAGTGATGCCTTGCGCGCGTTGCCATCACTGTCGCCAGAAGTGCCGTAGGAGGCCTTGAGCATGGCGCCGGTGAAGTCGCGGCGCAGGATGATGTTGACTACGCCGGCGATGGCGTCGGAACCGTAGATGGCGGAGGCACCATCCTTCAGTACTTCCACGCGCTCGACCGCATCCATCGGGATGACGCTGAGATCGGTGAACACCTTCTGGCCGTCATCGGCCAGACCGTAAGGCGCCATGCGCCTACCGTTGAGCAGGACCAGTGTTGAAGCTGCACCGAGGCCGCGCAGCGAAATGCCGGAACCGCCCCCGGCGAAGCCGGTGCCGAAGCTCTTGGGGATGGAGCCGGCGCCGTCGCTGGTCAGGGTCTGCAGGTATTCGGCGATGGTGGCCTTGCCGGTACGGTCGATTTCCTGCCGGGTGATGACTTGCACCGGCGAGGCGGTTTCGGTGGTTGCGCGTGGGATGTTGGAGCCGGTGACAGTGACCCGGTCCAGGTTGGTGGCCTGTTGTTCCTGTGCCATGGCCAGCGGTGCGCCCGCTGCCAAAGTCAGTGGAACGAGAAGCAGGAGGGTAAGGTTTCCAGTGATTGCGTCGCTAAGACGATTGCTGCGCGGGTAGGTCAGATGTTTCACAGTCTCTCTCCTGGGAACAGCGGCAAGAAGGCCGCCAACACGCGGCCAAAGAACATCGACGGCCGCGAATCTAGGTTTTCCATGGGTGACGAGGCAGTGAAATAAGCGTTAATAGCCGAGGCCGGATTTGAAGCTCTTACGGCAGCGTTTAGAAAACGCTGCCGTAAGCGGGCATCAGCCCTGTTCAGCCGAGTTTGAAGTCGACTGGAATCAGGCCATACGCCTGCACCGGTCGACCGCCATCGGTCGCCGGTTGGAACTTCCAGCGACGCAATACCTGGTTGCGCGCGGCGGTGTCGAGGCTGCGGTTGCCGCTGCTGTGTTCGACGCTGACTTCCTGCGGCGAACCATCCACGTCCACCAGTACCCGCAACGTTACCGTGCCCTGTGCACCGGCGAGCAGGGCATCACGCGGATAGCCCGGCGCTGGAGCATTGAGGTAACGCAGCTGCACGCCTTGCAGCGGTGTGGAGGGGCCGATTGGATCGATGGACGAGGTGGTGTCGACGGCAGGTGCAACATCCACCGGTGCGGTGACGACTGCCTCGGTTGCGAAGATCGGCATCGGCGCATTGTCCACCGGTGCGGCCAGTGCCGGTTGCCGCGGCGGTGACGGGGTGCTGGTCACTGGTACATCGATTGGTGGTGTGGGTGGATTGGGGACGATGGGTTTGGCGTCGGGGACCAGCCAACGTTCACGCACCGCTTCGTTGTGAATCGGTACCTGTGACAGTGGAATCAACAGCAAGCCCAGGGCAAATGCGTGCAGGGCCAGTGCCGTGCTGTAGGCAAGGATGCGCGAGGGTTCTACGTGCAGGGACGGACTGCGTTGTTGCGTGCGGACCATGTACCACCTCCATGCGTGGGCGTGTGACAGAGAACAACGCGCGATGACACGGGACGGGGTTGCTCGACTGCGTCCCGTAACTGCAGTGCGCCCTTTATTCAGGCATTCGGCAAGCGGGGTGCTTGTTTCTGGTCAGCTGGCGGACAGCTTGAGGGGAAGCAAAGGCCGGCTCTTGTGCGAGCGGCGTAAGCCGCGAAACAGACTCATCATCAGATAGTGCAGCTGCCAAGGTTTTCTGCAACGGGAGCTTCGCGGCTTACACCGCTCCCACAAACAGAAGCCAGCCACGCCACCAATGTGAGCGACCAAAACAAGAACGGCGCCCGTAGGCGCCGTTCCGATTGCGGTGGCCGCGTTGCTCAGCGGCCCAGTTCGAACACCACGTCCAGGTTGACCGAGACGGTGGTTTCGCCCGGCGACACCGCGGTATCCATTTCCATCTTGTTGGCGCGGCCGGCGGCCATGGCCATCATCGGCATCGGCCGGAAGCCGCCCTGGCTGCCTTCGGAAATGCTGACGATGCGGCGCACGCGCAGGCCCAGCGACTTGGCATAGGTTTCGGCGCGGGCCTGGGCCTTCTTCAGCGCGGCCAGACGGGCCTCGTCATAGACCGGTTCCGGCTGGTCGATCTCGAAGCTGGGGCCGTTGATCTGGTTTGCCCCCTGTGCAGCCAGGCTGTCCAGTACCTTGCCCAGCTTGCTGATGTCGCGCACCTTCAGGCTGACGGTGTTGCTGGCCTGGTAGCCGGTGATCTTCGGCGCTTCGTTCTCGGCGTAGCGGTACTGCGGGCTGAGGTTGATGCCGCTGGTCTGGATGTCGCGCTCGGCAATGCCGGCAGCCTTGATCGCGGCCATCACCTTGTCCATCTGCACGGCGTTGTCGCGCATGGCGGCGTTGCCATCGGCGGCCTGGGTGACCACCCCGGCAGACAGCGTGGCCACATCCGGCACGCGGTGGGCTTCGGCCTGGGCGGAGACGTTCAACAAGGTCGCGTCGCTGGCAACCACGGCCGGGACGGTTTGGGCATTGGCGGTCATCGAGACTCCAAGAGCGAGAGACAGGGACAGCAGCAGTGGGGCGAGGGCAGTACGGCGCATGGTGATCCTCCTTGGCTGGATCGTGAAAATGAACACAAGGCGATGAACGGGTGGTGAGCCATGATGGGGTCACCGTCACTTTGCCAGCAATGCTCATCATTCAGGTTGCTGGCGCAGGTTATGCTTTCACGATGCTTTATCTCGCCTCCCGCTCCCCCCGTCGCAACGAACTGCTGTCCCGCCTTGATCTGCCCTTCCGCGCCCTCGATCTGGAGGTGCCGGAGCAGCGTGCGCCGGGCGAGGCGGCCGAGGCATATGTGCGCCGGGTTGCGCTGGACAAGGCCCGGGCAGGGCTGGCGCTGGTCGCTGACGACCCGCAGGCGGTGGTGCTGGGCTCCGATACCGAGGTTGTGCTGGATGACCGGGTCTATGGCAAGCCGGCCGATGCCGACGATGCGGCAGCCATGCTGGCCTCGCTGGCCGGGCGCACGCACCGGGTGATCACCGTGGTGGCCCTGGCTGCGGCCGGGCGGCATGCGTTGGAGACGGTGGTCTCGGAAGTGAGCTTCGCGCCGATGAGTGCAGAGCAGATCCAGGCCTACGTCGCCACCGGCGAGCCGATGGGCAAGGCTGGCGGTTACGCCATCCAGGGTGGGGCGGAGCGTTTCATCAGTCATCTGGCCGGCAGCTACTCCGGGGTGATGGGGCTGCCGTTGCAACAGACCGCCGCGCTGCTGGCGGCATTTGCCGCAGGCGCGGGCGACGATTCCATGGACAAGGGGGAATGAAGGACGTGTCTGAAGAAATCCTGGTCAACGTCACCCCGCGCGAAACCCGCGTGGCAGTGATTGAAAACGGCATGCTGCAGGAGCTGCACATCGAGCGCGGTTGGCGCCGTGGTGTGGTCGGCAATATCTACAAGGGCAAGGTGCAGCGGGTGATGCCGGGCATGCAGGCGGCCTTCGTCGAGGTCGGCCTGGACCGTGCTGCGTTCCTGCACGCCAACGACGTCGTTCGTCCCGCACCGGTAGCTGCCGATACCGACGAAACCGCGCCCAGCCTGCCGCTGCCCTCCTCGGTGCCGATCGTGGAGTTGCTGCGCGATGGCCAGGACGTGGTGGTGCAGGTAGTGAAGGACCCGATCAGCACCAAGGGCGCGCGCCTGACCACGCAGATCAGCATTCCCTCGCGTTACCTGGTGCTGCTGCCGCAGTCCAAGATGGTCGGGGTTTCGGCCCGCATCGAGGATGAGGGCGAGCGCGCCCGCTTGAAGTCGCTGGTCACCGAGATCTCGGCCCAGCATGGTGGCTATGGCTACATCGTGCGCACCAATGCCGAAGGCCAGCCGGCCGAGGCCCTGGCCGAGGACATCTCTTACCTGTCACGGGTCTGGGCGGTGGTGGAACGGCGTGGTCGCGAAGCGCCGCCGTGCAGCATCATCTATGAAGACCTGAGCCTGCCATTGCGCTCGGTACGCGACCTGATCCGCAAGGACGTGGACAAGGTCAAGGTCGACTCCAAGGAAACCTTCGGCCAGCTGCAGGCCTTCGTCGCCAAGTACATGCCGGTGCTGGGCGAGAAGCTGGAGTTGTATACGGGCGACCGTCCGATCTTCGACATGTTCGGGGTCGAGGATGAAATCGTCCGCGCCCTGAACAAGCAGGTGCCGCTCAAGTCCGGTGGCTATCTGGTCATCGACCAGACCGAGGCGATGACCACCATCGACGTCAATACCGGTTCCTTCGTCGGCCAGCGCAACCTGGAAGAGACCGTGTTCCGCACCAACCTGGAGGCGGCGCAGACGGTGGCGCGGCAGCTGCGGCTGCGCAATCTCGGCGGCATCATCATCATCGACTTCATCGACATGGATGACGCCGAGCATCGCCGCCAGGTGCTGCGCACGCTGGAGAAAGCGCTTGCCCGCGACCATGCCAAGACCACGGTGTACGACTTCTCGCCGTTGGGTCTGGTCGAAATGACCCGCAAGCGCACCGTCGAGAGCCTGGAGCGCCAGCTGTCGGAAACCTGCCCCCAGTGCAGCGGCCGCGGCAGCATCAAGACCGCTGAAACCGTGACGTACGAGATCTTCCGCGAGATCACCCGTGCCGTGCGCCAGTTCGAAGCCGCGCGCCTGCTGGTGATTGCCTCGAGCAAGGTGGTCGCGCGTATCACTGACGAAGAATCTGCGGCGGTGGCCGAGCTTGAGGAATTCCTCGGCAAGAGCATCCGCTTCCAGGCCGATGACCAATACCTGCAGGAGCAGTTCGATGTGGTGCTGCTCTGAGCCAGCTCACTTCGTCGCACGGAAGCACGAAGTGAGCTGATGACCACGCTGTTGCGCCACCGTCTGCGCCGCTTCCGTCGCTATGCCTTGATGGCATTGGCGGTCGCGTTGGTGTGCGTGGCCTTGCTGGTCGGCACCGTCAGCCAGCTGCTGCCGATGGTGGAGGCGCATCCGGACAAGGTTGCTGCCTGGTTGAGTGAACGTGCCGGGCAGCCGGTTGCTTTCGATCGTCTGGACACGCGCTGGACCCGGCGCGGCCCGTTGCTGCAGCTCGATGGTTTGCGGGTTGGCCAGGGCGAAGGTGTGCGTATCGGCCAGGCCGAAGTGTTGGTTGCGGTGTATTCGGGTCTGCTGCCCGGCGCGCCGTTGACCGAGCTGCGCCTGCGCGGGCTGGCGTTGACCCTGCAACGGGCCGACGACGGCCGTTGGTCGGTGCGCGGTCTGCCTGAGTCCAAGGCTGGCGGCGATCCACTGGACGCCCTGCGCCGGCTCGGCGAGCTGCAGGTGATTGGTGGAGCGTTGCAGATACAGGCACCCTCCATCGGCCTGCAGACCCGCATTCCGCGTATCGACCTGCGCCTGCGCGTGGACGGCGAGCGTCTGCGGGTAGGTGCCAAGGGCTGGATCGATACCACCGCTGCGCCGGTCACCGCGGTGTTGGATTTCCAGCGCCAGCGCGGCGATGGCCAGGCCTGGTTCTCGGCTGATCCGGCCGAACTGGGCGCATGGTCTTCGTTGTTGAAATTTGCCGGTGTGCAGCTGCGCCAGGGCAAGGGTGAACTGCAGGGCTGGGTGCAGCTGCAGGACAATCGCGTGGTGGCGGTCAGCGCCGTGGGCGAACTGGACGATGTACAGCTTGCTGGCGCGCCGTTGCCGGGCTCCGCCGCACCGAGCGTGGCTTTCAGCAAGCTGCAGCTGCGCGCGCGCTGGAAAGCGATCGACGGCGGCTGGCGGCTGGACGCGCCCAGGCTGCGGATCGCTACCGACAGCAACACCCAGTCACTGGATGGCTTGCTGCTGGCCGGCGGCAAGCACTACGTGGTGCAGGGCAAGCAGCTCGATGCCGGTCCGATGCTGCAGGTACTCGCGCTCAGCGACCGCCTGGGGCCCAGCCTGCGGAACTGGCTGCATCGTTCCAGGCCATCGTTGAAATTCGCCGACATCAGTGTGCTCGGTACTGCCGATGGCCCCTTGCGTGCCAGTGGCGAACTGCTGGACGCCAGCTTTGCGCCGGTTGGCGGCAGCCCCGGCGTCACTGGTCTACGCGGGCATTTCGAAGGCGATGCACAGGCGTTTTCGCTGGGTCTGAAGCCGGACCATGTCGTGCGCTTTGATTGGCCGACCGGCTTCGGGGTGCTGCATGAGCTGCAGCTTTCCGGCGATCTGGTCGGCTGGCGCGAAGGTGCCGGTTGGCAGATAGGGACCCCGGCTTTGCGGGTGCAGGGCCAGAACTATGCTGCCGACGTGCGTGGCGGACTGTGGTTCCAGGGCGACGGCACCCGGCCATGGATCAGCCTGGCGGCCAAGATCGATGATGTGCCGATGACTGCGGCCAAGCAGTTCTGGGTGCGCTCGAGCATGAGTGACGCAGCGATCGGGTGGCTGGATGCGGCACTGGTGGATGGCACCCTGCGCGGCGGCACCGGGTTGGCCGTCGGCGACCTGGATGACTGGCCGTTCACCGGCAACAACGGTCGCTTCGAGGCGGGCGGGCATATCGACGATGGTTCGATCCGTTTCCAGCAGGACTGGCCGCTGATGCAGCACGTCAATGCCGATATCAACTTCATCGGCGGCGGTTTCGATTTGACGGGGCGCGGCGATCTGGCCGGGGTCAAGGTGGATCACCTGCGCGCTGGCATCGCCAGCTTCGCCGAATCCAAGCTGGTGGTGCAGGCCAGTACCGTCGACGAAAGCGCGCGCCTGTTGGCCATGCTGCGGCAGAGCCCGTTGCAGGCCAGCTATGGCGACACCCTGGACAACCTGAGCGTGGCCGGGCCGGCGGCGGTCAATTTCGATCTGCTGCTGCCGCTGCACCACGATGGTGGCGGGCATCTGCTCGGTGACGTCGATCTGCGCGATGTGCGCATGGCCGACAAGCGCTGGGACCTGCAGTTCGAGGGGGTGCGCGGCAAGGCCCAGTACAGCAGCGACGGCTTCGACGCGCCGGCATTGCAGGTACGCCATCAGGAACGCGATGGGGTGCTGGCGCTGCGCGCTGGCAAGCCGGTGAAGGACCCCGTGCATGCCTTCGAGGCCGAGCTGAGTGCGGATCTGGATGCGGGCAAGCTGCTGGACCGTGCGCCGGAGCTGGCTTGGCTCAAACCCTACGTGCACGGCACTTCTGCGTGGACGGTCGGGGTCAGCCTGCCCAAGGAGCAGGCTGGCGTACGCAGCGGCCCACCGACCCTGCTGACCCTGCGTTCGGACCTGCAAGGTACCCGTCTGCAGTTGCCGGCGCCGTTGAACAAGCCGGCCGCCGATGCGCTGGCGACGACCGTGCAGGCGGCTTTGCCGATGGGCGCCGGGCGCATAGACGTGTCCTTCGGCAAGTTGATGGCCTTGGCTGCGCGCAGCCAGAACGGCAAGACCGGCGTGCAGGTCACGATGGGCAGCGACACGGTCGATCACGAACCGCCGGCCGATGGGCTGGTGGTCAATGGCCGTACCCCGTCGCTGGACGCGTTGGAGTGGATCAGCCTGGCGCGCGGCGATGGCAACGACACGGGCGATGGTGGCGTAGCGCTCAAGCAGGTGGACGTACTGGCTGACCAGCTGTTGATGGTGGGTGGGCGCTTCGCGCAGACCCGGTTGCAGCTGCGGCCCGGTGCCGACGCTGTGGCAGTGCAGCTCGATGGCCCAGCCCTGGCCGGCAACCTGCGCGTCCCTACCGCCGATGGCGGCACGGTGAGTGGGCAACTTTCGCGGGTCTACTGGCAGGCGGCAAAGGCGGCGACGGCCGAATCCAGCGACACCCCGGCCGAACCGATCAACCCGGCCAACATCCCGCCGCTGGCACTGGATATCGACGACCTGCAGTTCGCCACGATCAAGCTTGGCCAGACCCGTCTGCGCACGCGCCCGACCGGTGACGGCCTGCAGGTGCAGGAGCTGGCCATCCGCGCGCCCAAGCAGGTCATCGACGTGCACGGTGAGTGGCGTGGCATGGGCGCGCAGGCCCGAACCCAGGCCACGGCGCAGGTACAGAGCGAAGACCTGGGTGACCTGTTGCAGCGCCTTGGCTATGCCGGGCAATTGCGCGGTGGCCAGGGCAAGGTGAACCTGCAGACCGGTTGGCAGGGTGGGCCGATGGCTTTCAACCTGGCCACGCTGGAGGGCGGCATGGACATGAACCTGCGCAATGGCCAGCTGCTGGAAGTCGACCCCGGCGCTGGTCGCGTGCTCGGCCTGCTGAGCGTGGCGCAGTTGCCGCGACGCTTGCTGTTTGACTTCCGCGACCTGTTTTCCAAGGGTTTGGCGTTCAACCATGTCGAGGGAGCGATGCGCTTTGGTGATGGCCAGGCCAATACCGACAAGATCGCCATCGAGGCACCCGCGGCGGAGATCACCATTCGCGGCCAGGCTGATCTGGTGGCCCAGCAGTTCAACCAGACCATTGATGTGAACCCGCGTTCGGGCAATCTGCTTACGGTGGTGGGTGCGGTGGCCGGTGGTCCGGTAGGTGCGGCAGTGGGTGCCGCAGCCAACGCGGTGCTGGGCAAGCCACTGGGCGAGATCGGCTCCAAGACCTATAAGGTCACCGGGCCATGGAAAGATCCCAAGGTCGAAGTGCTGGACCGTGACGCCGCCCGTCTGCCGCCTCCGGTAGTTACCCCCGGCGCTGCCAGCAACCCCTGAATCAGTGCAGGCTTGCATGCAGCGGGCCTGCCCCCATCTGGATAGTCATGACCGATAACGCACTCTCGCTCGCCGAAACCCGCCTGCTGCTGCCTGCAGGACTGGATGCTAATCGCCTTGAACGCACCTTTGGCACCTTGCTGGGGCCGGGCATCGATTTTGGCGACCTGTACTTCCAGCATTCACGCCGCGAGAGCTGGAGTGTCGAGGACGGCATCGTCAAGGACGGTGCGCATTCGATCGAGCAGGGCGTGGGCGTGCGCGCGATTGCCGGCGAGAAGACCGGCTTTGCCTACTCGGACGATATCCAGCCGGCAGCCCTGCTGGCCGCAGCACAGTCGGCACGTGCCATCTCCCGCGAGGGCGGTGAGCAGAACGTGCGCTCGCTGGTGCGCGGCAGTGGTCGCGCGCTGTACCCGGCGCTGGACCCGGTGGACAGCATCGGCAACGAGACCAAGGTGGAAGTGCTCAAGCGTCTGGATCGCTACCTGCGTGCGGCCGATAGCCGCGTGCAGCAGGTGATGGTGAGCCTGTCCGGCGGCGTCGATACGGTGCTGATCGCGCGCAGCGACGGCGTGTTGGCCGCCGACGTGCGCCCGCTGGTGCGTTTGAACGTACAGGTCATCGTCGAGCAGAACGGCCGCCGCGAGTCCGGCTATGCCGGCGGCGGTGGCCGCTATAGCTATGAAGAACTGTTTGCCGGTGAGCGCCCGGAAGCCTTCGCCCGCGAAGCGCTGCGCCAGGCGTTGGTGAATCTGGAAGCCATTCCAGCCCCGGCTGGGGTGATGCCGGTGGTGCTCGGCCCGGGCTGGCCCGGCGTGCTGCTGCACGAAGCGGTCGGCCACGGCCTGGAAGGTGATTTCAACCGCAAGGGCACCAGCGTCTATGCTGGCCGCATCGGTGAGCGCGTGGCTTCGCCGGGCGTGACGATTGTCGATGACGGCACCCTCGATGGCCGCCGTGGTTCGCTCAATATCGATGACGAAGGCACCCCGACCCAGTGCACCACGCTGATCGAGGACGGCATCCTGGTTGGCTACATGCAGGACACGCTCAACGCGCGTTTGATGGGTGTTGCGCCGACCGGCAACGGCCGCCGTGAATCCTTCGCGCACATGACCATGCCGCGCATGACCAACACCTACATGCGCGCAGGCAACCATGACCCGGAGGAGATGATCCGTTCGGTGAAGAAGGGTTTGTACGCGGTCAACTTCGGCGGTGGCCAGGTCGACATCACCAGCGGCAAGTACGTGTTCTCTGCGACCGAGGCCTACCTGATCGAAGACGGCAGGATCACTGCGCCGGTGAAGGGTGCGACCCTGATCGGCAACGGCCCGGAGACCATGCAGAAGGTGCGCATGATCGGCAACGATCTGGCGCTGGACGAAGGCGTGGGCATCTGCGGCAAGGACGGGCAGAGCGTGCCGGTCGGTGTCGGCCAGCCGTCGTTGCTGATTGATGGGCTGACGGTGGGTGGTACGCAGGCCTGAGGGTGCGGTTAAGGCTGAAGAGTCCCCTCATCCGCCCCCCGCCTTCGCGGGGGCAGGCTCTCCGGGCACCTTCTCCCGTAAACGGGAGAAAGGATTGCAGAGCTGCAGTTCGAGCTGACTCCGCCAAATTCCACATGCCAGCCGTCCCTTCTCCCGCGAGCGGGAGAAGAGCCTGTCCCCGCGAAGGCGGGGATGCCCCGCAAGGGGCGGATGAGGGGAAGCTTTTCGCTGCAGAACCAAACCAGCAGCAAGGCCCCTCAGTCCAGATCAATCCTGCTCGTCGTCGCCTTCCATATCATCAGCAGCATCGTCATCATCGCCACCAACTTCCGCAGCCGCGCTCAACACCGGCACCAACATCAGCTCGCGCAATACCTGGTAGATCTCGCGGTAGGCGCGCGGCGGCTTGTTCTTGGCCTTCTCGGCCAGCGCATTGCGCACCAGCGTGCGCAGGGCTTGGCGGTCAGCCTCCGGATGCTCGTCCAGCAGCTCGCCCAGGGCGACATCACCCTCGGCCAGCAGCCGCTCACGCCAGCGCTCCATGCGGTGCATGATCGCCACTTCGCGGCGCGAAGTCTCGCTGTTGGCGTCCAGTGCATTGCGGATCGCATCCAGCGTCTCGTCTTCCTCGCGGCGCATCTGCTTGGCCAGGAAGGCCAGCTGGCGCTTGCGCGCGCCGTGCGAGGTGATGCGCTTGGAGTACTCGATGTGTTCCAGCAGGCCTTCCGGGATCGGCAGGCGCGCCAGCTGCGCCGGGGTCAGCTCCACCAGGGTTTCGCCCAGCGCCAGCACTTCCAGCGCTTCGCGCCGGTTCTGGCTACGGCTTTCGCCCAAAAATTCACCGGTTTCTTGATCGCGTCCGCGCATCGCACTGCTACCTACTAAACTTCATGACAGGAAAGCCTGGCGCTCGCCGGGCTCCACGAAAAATCCACGTCACGCCGCCGCCAGTCATGCAAGACCGGGCAGATGTGAAGGGATTTGGCCACCAAGGATAAAGCATTGAACGCCATTAGCACCGATAAGCCTGCCGCCGACGACAGCCTGCAGCGCCTGGAACGCCTGGCCGGCATCTCCCAGCGCCTGCTGGAACGGGCCCGCGCCATGGGCGCCAGCCAGGCCGAGGTCAGCTGCAGCGAGGACCGTGGGTTGGACGTGAATGTGCGCCTGGGCGAGGTGGAGACGGTGGAAGCCACCCACGACCGTGGCATTGCGGTGACCGTGTACTTCGGCCAGCGCAAGGGCAGCGCCAGCACCGCCGACCTGCAGGAAGCCAGCCTGGAGGCCACCGTGGCCCAGGCCTGCGCCATCGCCCGCCATACCGAGGACGATCCGGCCTCCGGCCTGGCCGATCCGGCGCTGATGGCCACCGAATTCCCGGACCTGGACAGCTGGCACCCCTGGGAGCTGAGCGCCGAGCAGGCGCTGGACCTGGCGCTGGCCTGTGAGTCGGCTGGCCGAGACAGCGACAGCCGCATCAGCAACTCCGATGGCGCATCGGCCTCCACCGCGCAGAGCGTGTCGGTGTATGCCAACTCGCATGGTTTCATCGGCCGTGACCGCAGCAGCCACCATTCCATCGGTTGTGCGCTGATCGCAGGGCAGGGCGACGGCATGCAGCGTGATGGCTGGTACACCAGCGCCATCGCCCGCGAAGACCTGCAGGATCCGGCGGCGGTGGGTCTGCGCGCAGCCGAGCGAACCATCGCGCGGCTGCAGCCACGCTCACTGCCGACCGGCGAGGTGCAGGTGCTGTTCGCAGCGGAAATGGCGCGCTCCCTGATTGGCCATCTGCTCAGTGCCGTATCGGGTGGCGCCCTGTATCGCCGTGCCAGCTTCCTGCTCGACAGTGTGGACACCCAACTGTTCCCGGACTGGTTCGCCATCGATGAGTTGCCACTGCTGCGTCGCGGCCTGCGCTCCAGTTCCTACGACGGCGAAGGCGTAGCCACCCGCAACTCGGCCTTGATCACCGACGGCGTTCTGCAGCGTTACATCCTGGGCAGTTACTCGGCGCGCAAGCTGGGCCTGCAGACCACGGCCAATGCCGGTGGCGTGCATAACCTGAAAGTGAAGGCCAATGCAGGCGACCGTGCATCCATGCTGTCGGGTATGGGCACGGGTCTGCTGGTGACCGAATTGATGGGGCAGGGCGTGAATGGCATCACCGGTGATTACTCACGCGGTGCCGGTGGCTTCTGGGTGGAGAACGGACAGATCGCTTACCCGGTGGACGGCATCACCATCGCCGGCAACCTCAAGCAGATGTTTGCCGGCATCGAGGCGGTGGGCACCGATGTGGACCCGCGCTCGCATGTTTCCACCGGCTCAATACTGGTCGGCAAGATGACCGTGGCAGGTAATGATTGACGCAGTCTTGCCAAACAGCGGACTATTCTCATGTGGAAGCAGATGTACTTCCTATAGCTACCTACCTTCATGGATAAGCCCTTTACAAGGATCTTGGGGAAACAATGAGCGATTACCAGACCACTCCGCCGCCGGCACCGACCAGCGCCGGCGCTTCCGATGACAACAGCATTGCAATGCTGGTGCACCTGTCGGGCATCTTTTTCAGCTTCATCGTGCCGTTGATCGTTTGGCTGGTGAACAAGGACAAGCCGGAAAAGGCCTTCTTGAACGCCAACTCGAAGGAAGCGCTGAATTTCCAGCTGACGCTGCTGGGCGCTTACTTCATCAGCGGCATCCTGATGGTCGTGTTGATCGGCTTCCTGACCTATGCCGTGGCATGGATCGGTGGCCTGGTGTTCGCGATTCTTGCTGGCCTGGCTGCCAACAAGGGCGAGACCTATCGCTACCCGCTGACCATTCGCCTGATCAAGTAATCGGCGCGATGGTTGTCAAACAAAAAGCCCGGGATTCCCGGGCTTTTTGCTGTCTGCCGTGTTTTCGCTCCCTCCCTTGCGCGCAGCGAAGGGGAGGGTTGGGGAGGGGTTGGCTTGTGCTGTTGGCTCTTGAGCTTCGCGGCTTACGCCGCTCCTACAAACGCTTCGGTGAATCAATGCGAGCGACGCACCGTCAGCTCGGCCAATGCCGACAATGCCGCTGCACGCTGACCGAACGGTATCAATGCTGCCTGCATTGCCGTTGCCAGCTCGGCCAGGGTGGCCTTGGCACCCTCCATGCCCAGCAATGAGGGGAAGGTCGACTTGTCCTGCGCCTGGTCCTTGCCGGCGGTCTTGCCCAGCTGCTCGGAGCTGGCCTCGACATCGAGGATGTCGTCGCGGATCTGGAAAGCCAGGCCCAGCGTGTCGGCGAAGCTGTCCAGCTGTGCAAGCTGGGCATCGCTGGCTTCACCACACAGTGCGCCCATGCGCACCGCGGCGCGGATCAGTGCACCGGTCTTCATCGCATGCATGCGCTTGAGGTCATCCAGTGCCTGCTGCTGACCGGTGGCGTCGATGTCCAGCGCCTGGCCGCCACACATGCCGGCAGCGCCGGAGGCACCGGCCAATGTCTTCATGCAGTTCAGCGCCAAGGCCGGTGGCATCCAGGCATCGGCGAGGATCTCAAAGGCGCGGGTCTGCAAGGCATCACCGGCAAGGATCGCGGTGGCCTCGTCAAAGGCGATATGGGTGGTCGGGCGGCCGCGGCGCAGGGCGTCATCGTCCATTGCGGGCAGGTCGTCATGCACCAGCGAATAGGCGTGGATGAACTCGACCGCGATCGCCGCAGCGTCCAGGCGCGCTTCGTCGGCGCCGAACAGATAGCCGGTGGCGTAGACCAGCATCGGCCGCATGCGCTTGCCACCGCCCAGCGCCGCATAGCGCATGGCCTGGTGCAGGCGTTGTGGTGCAAGCTCCGGGTCGGGCAGGGCGTCCTGCAGCTGTTCTTCGGTGCGTTCCAGCCAGCGGGTGAGCAGGGCGTCAGTCTTCATTGCCACTGCTTTCAAAGGGTTCGGATTTCTCCGGCTGGGCCGGATCGGTAACCAGGCGCACGCGCAGTTCGGCCTGTTCCAGCGCCTGTTGGCACTGGCGATAGAGACCTACGCCACGTTCGTATGCGGTCAGCGACTGGTCCAGACTCAGGTCGCCAGCTTCCATCTTCTCTACCAGCTGCTCCAGTTCTTCGAGCGATTGCTCGAAGTGGGCGACCGGCGAGGTTTCATTGGGGGACTTCTTTGCCATGACGCAAGTGTGAGCGGCCAGCGGGAAAGGGTCAATTCACCGGATCTGGCGGCAGCCATTGCAGTGAGGCGCCACGCGCCTGCAACCACGCCTGCAGCGGGGCTGAGATGACCCGATCCGCCGCCGCCAGAACCTTGCCGTCGGCGCAGAGCAGTGGCATCTGCGCGCGCAACCAAGGGGGCACGCCCACCTGTTGCAGGCAATGCTTGAGTTGATGGCTGTGGCTGCGGCCCGGCAGCTGGATACGCTCGCCGCCGTGGCGTTGACGCAACTGCAGCGGTTCATCGAAGGCCTTGGCGCCGTGCAACAGCAGTTTGCCGCCGTCGGGGAGATCCACGGGTTGGGCGCCGTCCCAGTGACGCGTCCAGCCCTCGGGCCAGGGCTGGATCACGGTGATTGCATGCAGCTGGTCACGCCAGCGCACGATGCGGGCCTGCTGCCAGCGGAACTCGGCCTGCTGGTCATGGCCAGCGGCCAGCAGCTGTTGCTGGATTGCCTGTACGCCCTTGGCCGGCAGTGCTGGCAGGCGCTGTTGCTTCGCCCACAAACGCAGTACGCGGGATTGCTGTGATGTAGCAAGTTGCTCGAGTTCGCTCAGCAGCAGTGCGTTCTCCGTGCCCAGGCAGCGCTGCAGCAGGCCTGCATCATCCTCATGCAACAGCGCCGCTGCCTGTGCCGCAAGTTCGGCGCTGCGTGCCATCGCTGCGGCTGCATGTGGCCAGCGCTGGCACAGCAGCGGTAGCACCTTCAAGCGCAGGAAATTGCGATCGAAGTCCGCACTGCCGTTGCTGGGGTCCTCGATCCACTGCAGCTGATGCTGGCTGGCATAGGCTTCCAGTGCGTCGCGCGCCACCTGCAGCAGTGGCCGCCACAAGGTGTTGGTTCCGAAACTGCGTTCTGCCTGCATCGCGGCCAGACCATCGACACCGGCGCCGCGCAGTGCGCGCAGCAGGAAGGTTTCCGCCTGATCGTCCTGATGGTGGGCCAGCGCCAGCCATTCGCCTTCGCGTAGATGGGCCTTGAAGGCCGCATGGCGGGCATCACGGGCGGCTGCCTCCAGACCTTGGCCAGCGTCACGCGGAACATCGGCATGCACTACCTGCAGTGGGATATCCCACGCTGCACAGAGGTTGGTGCAATGCTGTTGCCAGTCATCGGCAGCCTTTTGCAGCCCGTGGTGCACATGCAGTGCGCGCAGGCTGCCGGGCTGGCGTCCCGGGGCGTTGGCCAGCAGATGCAACAGCACGGTGGAGTCCAGGCCGCCGCTGAAGCCGACCATCACCGGGATGTCGGTTGCGGACTGCAAGAGGGAAGGAGAAAGCGGGTTCATGGCCGCGCCGAGTATCGGCGGCGGCGGCGATGGCTGCAATTGTTGGTGCGCCGTGTTGTGGGAGCGGTGTGAGCCGCGAAGCAGATGGATCCTCAGGTCGCGGGTGGGCCGGCGATTCCATTGTTGCCAGTTTCGCGGCTGATGCCGCTCCCACAAAACCACGCAAGACAAGGCTCAGGGCAGGATCTTGCCTTGGCGATCAATGCGGTAGTGCTTGCCGCCCTCGATGGCGGTGTGGCCGCCGGGGTCGGGTTTGCCAGGTGCGCAGCCCTGGCAGACCTCGGCGATGCCGTCCTTGAACGGCCAGCCCCAGTCGAAGCGGGCGGCAAAGGCTGGTTGCAGTTGGCGGTCGTAGTAGCCGATCTGGCCATCGACCATGGAACGGGTCAGGCCTTCCTCGAAGTAATCCGGGCCGTTGTCGTAGGTGATCACCGGCAGGTGGCGTCCGTCGCGACGCAGGTAGTAATGCTGTTTGCCGGCAATGACCGTGGTCAGTCCATCAGCATCGTACTCAAGCTGCGCCAGCGCCGTTTCGGCGACGATCAGCCTGCCATCGCCGGTCCGCTTGCAGCCTTCCAGAATCTTGAACGCATCGGTGTCCATCCGGTAGCAGGCCTCGTCGGCCAGCGCGATCGCTGGCAGCCAGGCCAGTGACAGCATTGCTGCCACTGGCCATCCGGCACGTTGCCGGAGCAGGTTCACTGCGCCTTGCGCTCGAACTTGGCCGGTTGTGGCAGTTCGACCGGCACGCCGTGCGCGTCGCAGGTACCCAGGGCACACAGGCGCTCACGCAGCCGCGGGGTGGACTGCACGATCAGGTGGTAGATGGTGTTCTGTTCCATCGTGCCACGCACTGCCTTGCTGCCCGGGCCACGCGCCCAGATGCCGACATCTTCACCGCCGTGCGATTCGCTCTTGGACGGCACCAGCGCTTCCTGCATGTAGTCCGGATGCTCGGTGTCGACATGGGTCAGGTCGGGGCGGCCGTTGGCGGTCTCGAAGCTGCTCGGCGAATGCGGGAAGCGCTTCGGGCCGGCCGGCTGTTGGTTGCTGGCACCGGTGTAGCCCGGGCCATTGGCATAGCTCAGGGTGGTGTAGGGCATGCCCATGCCGTCGCGGGCCAGGTCCAGTGCGCCCATGCCGTCTTCGCCGCCCTTGTCCTTGACCTTGCCGAGGATGGCGTTGCCGCGTGCCGGGTAACCGACGAAGTTCAGCGTATGCGAGTGGTCTGCGGTGACGATGATCAACGTGTCTTCGGCCGAGGTGGCATCCACCGCAGCCTTGACCGCATCGGACATGGCGATGGTGTCACCCAGTGCTCGCGCTGCGTTGCCGCTGTGGTTGGCGTGGTCGATGCGGGCGCCTTCGACCATCAGCACGAAACCTTCCTGGTGCTTGGACAGGTTGGCGATGGCGGCGCGGGTCAGTTCGGCCAGCGACGGTTCACCGGCGCGGTCCTTGGGGCGGTCCTGCTCGTACTGCATGTGGTCCGGCTCGAACAGGCCGAGCAGGGCCGGCGCGTTGGCGGCCGCCTTGAGCTGGTCGGCGTTCCACACATAGGCGCCCTGCGGGTGCTTGGCCTGCCATTCGGCGACCAGGTTGCGGCCGTCCAGGCGCAGGCCGACCTTGTCGGCGTATTCCGGGTCCTGCTCGTTGATGGTGGTGAACTGGCCACGACCGCCGCCCAGTGCAACCAGCGGGCCCTGGCCGAAACGCGAGGTGGAGATCAGCTGCTGGGCGATGTCCACGCATCCGGCAGCCTTGGCGGCTTCTGGCAGGTCGGTGTCGTTCTCCCAGTTGCGCTCGGGCGAGTGCGCGTAGGTTGCCGCCGGGGTGGCGTGGGTCAGGCGTGCGGTCGAGACGATGCCGGTGGCCATGCCAGCGCTGTCGGCCAGCTGCAGCCAGGTCAGCAGGCCCTTGGGCAGGCTGTCGGCGCAGTTGTTGCGGCTGCCGGCGCTGACGCCGATGGCGCCCATATGGCTCTTCACGCCGGTGGTGATGGCGGTCATGGTGCCGGCCGAATCGGGGGTCTGCGAGTCGGTGTTATAGGTCTTGCTGAACGCAGTGGCCGGGAAGCGTTCCCAGGACAGCAGGTTCTCTTCACCTGGCTGGCCCTTGCGCTGGCCTTCGAGGATGCGTGCGGCGGCCACGGTGGTCAGGCTCATGCCGTCGCCCAGGAACAGGATCACGTTCTTGGCCTTGCCGGCCATGGCGCCATTACCGGCGGCGCGGGCGGCGCCGTCGCGGTACCACCACTGCGGGGTTTCCCCGTCCGGGCGGGTGATCTGGGGGACGTCAACGCTGACTGCGTTGGCCGGGCCGGACTGCGGGCCGGTGCTGGCGCAGGCGCCGAGCAGCAGGGTGGACAGGGCGGCGGACAGGAAACTGGCTTTGTGCATCGTGGTTGTTACCGCTGGATGAAGACAGACCGCCATTATGGTCAAGCGTGGAAGGCATGCATATGACACGCAGCTTTTCTGTGTGGGCATCGTTCTGGCGCAGGCCTTGCGCTATCGTGGCAACCTTCGATTTTTATCCCGGATTGACGATATGAATGTGGTTTCTGCCTGGCTGCGGATCCCCTTCTGGCAGCGGGTGGTCGGCGGCTTCGTGCTGGGCGCGCTGGCTGGCTGGGCGCTGGGACCGGCGGCTGAGACCTTCTTCGGCCCGCTGGGTGAGCTCTACGTCACCCTGATCAAGATGATCGCGGTGCCGTTGGTGTTCTTCGCGGTGATCAACGCCATCGGCTCGCTGCACGGGCAGAAGTCGGTTGCCGCGCTGAGTGGCCGCACCTTCCTGTGGTTCGTGATCACCGCCGCATTCGCGGTGGGCATCGGCCTGCTGGTTGGCACGGTGATGCAGCCTGGTGCCGGTGGCCTGGAGCTGGCCGTGGATGCGGCATACACCAAACGTGACGTGCCTTCGATCGCCAAGGTGCTGATGGATGTGGTGCCATCCAATGTGTTCTACGCGCTGGCGGGTATCGGCACCAAGGTCAACGAGGCTGGCGAACAGGTGCTGGCCGCCGGGCGTGGCTCGATCCTGCCGGTGATCTTTTTCGCCGGCCTGCTCGGCTTTGCGATGGTCAAGCTGGGCGAGAAGGTCAACGAAGCACGCAAGCTGGTTGGGCAGATGAGCGAGATCATGATCCAGGTGACCCGCTTCGTGCTTGAGATGACGCCGCTGGGTACCTTCGGCCTGATCGCCGGGCTGGTCGGCAGCTATGGCTTCGAGAAGCTGCTGCCGTTGGGCAACTTCGTGCTGGCCCTGTACGTGGCCTGTGCGTTGCACATCGTCATCGTCTACAGCGGCTTGTTGCTTGCGCATGGCTTGAATCCGTGGAAGTTCTTCCGTGGTGCGGCGCCAGGCATGCAGGTGGCGTTCGTGGCCTCGTCGAGCTTTGCGGCGATGCCGGTGGCGATGCGTTCGATCAGCGACAACCTCGGCGTCAACAAGGACTACGCATCGTTCGCGGTGCCGCTGGGTGCCAGCATCAAGATGGACGGCTGCGGGGCGATCTACCCGGCGCTGTGTGCGGTGTTCATTGCCCAATACACCGGCGTGCCACTGACCCCTGAGCAATACGTGATCGTGCTGATCGCATCGGTGCTGGGCAGTTTCGGCACGGCCGGCGTACCGGGCACGGCGGTGGTGATGGCGACGGTGGTGCTGAGCGCGGCCAACCTGCCGCTGGAAGCGATCGGTTACCTGTACGCCATCGACCGCATCCTCGACATGATGCGCACCATGACCAATGTCACCGGGCAGATGGTGGTGCCGGTGATCGTGGCCAAGGAGACCGGGCTGCTCGATCAGCAGGTGTACGACGCTGCGGGAACGCCTGCGATGGGCGCTGGTGCGAGTGGGCGCCATCCGGACTAGCGGGTTTGCAATCGCAGCGTCAGGAATGGATCGGCATCGCCGCGATACCGTTCACCTGAGTACTTGAGTCACCCAGAATCCGATGCCAGTCCCTTGGCATCGGATTTTTTGTGGGAGCGGCGAAAGCCGCGAAACCCGAACTTAACCGGGTGCCAGAGATGCGGGTAGCCCGGCGCCGCCGGCTTCGCGGCTTACACCGCTCCTACATGCAGCGCAGGGCCGTTGCCGGCCTATCTCATATCCGACGGTTGTTGCTTGTAGCAGGTGTAACAACTGTCTGTAACAGCACTGATACAGCTGGGTGAAAGCCAGGCAGCGCGTGCCTTTCGCGGTTCCATCGGGGCTTCCATGCGCCGGCTTTGATATCAGCATGGCTGTGACATGGATACACCCATGGGTGCCAGGGTAAAACGGCAACCTGTTGTTTTTAATTGAAATTATTGCTTGGCACGGATGCTGCTCTATCACTCGCGTTGGTACGAGTGGACGACGCAATGGACAGCTGGACCCTACATCGTTATGCCGCCCTGATCGGTTTGCTGCTGGTCGGTACAGCCGCTGGTGAGGCCGCCATGGCTTCCGGTGCACGTCAGGGCGTGAAGGCACAGCCGGGCGAGATCGTGTTGCTGCGTGATGTATCAACGCGGCCGGCCTACCGCATGGCACCGCCGGGCATGGCCCTGATTGCTGATCCCTCACCACGCAAGGAGCTGGGCTCCGCGCTCGGGACTGGTGGCATGAGCGAGCTCAGCGATGATGACTATGCGGCAATGGGGTCGGGCATGGCTGGTAGCCAGCTGGCCGGGCACGGCCAGACCACGGTCGAACGAGTAACCACCGGCATGGTGGGCGGGACCTTGGGGCGCGTTGTCGGCGATGACGGCATGTTGTCCGGAGGCCAGCTGTCACGCGCCATCGGTGGCCCGATGGGCGCCGTGGGTGGTGCGACACGCGGCATTGGCGACCAGGTGCGTGGCGCCTTGGCACAGTTCCCGCTGGGCCAGCCGGCCGGGCCGGGTGGCAAGTGAACGCCTCCTTCGCCCCCATTCCCGCTGCCCTGCTTGTCGTTGCGCTTGCCCTTGCGGGTAGTGCACACGCGCAATCGGGCACTGACAGCTACAGCGGCATGCTGTCCTATCTTTCCACCGACACGCGGATTGACGGTGGGGCCTTGGCCGGTGCCAATGGCTCGATCAAGGTCAACCAGGCGGCGGGTGATCTCAACCTGCAGGCCAACCTGCACAGCATGGCCAATGGCGGACACGCGTCGGCCAGTGTTCGCAGCCTGCAGCAGCGTGAGTCCAATCTCTTCAATTCACCGATGCAGGCCACGGCCACCATCGGCGGCAATGCCCTGGCCGGTGCCGGCGGCATTGCTTCAATCAATCAGGCCAGTGGTGGTGGCAACGCGGAGTTGAACTCCGTCACCGCGACACTGGCCGCACAGGGCATACGCGAGGCAAGTGATGAGGCCATGGCTTCATCCGAGGTGCTCGCGTCGGCAGGGGGGCAGTCCACCGTCACCGACCCCCGCGCAACCCGCAGGGTTGGCGTGGAGGCATCCGCATTGCGCGGGTTTGACGGCGTACTGCAACTCAATCAGATCGCGGGATCAGGCAATGCAACGGAGAACAGATTCAGCATCTCCGTGCAGGGCACCCCGTGAGCACAGTTCCATCCACCCGATGCATCAGAAAATCTGAAGAGGGCACCATGAAAGCGATCAAATGGAATGTACTCGCCATGGCGGTTTCCGCGCTGACCCTCAGCGCGGCAGCCAATGCGGCGGATGACCAGAACGCGACTGCGAACATCAATCACCAGCACGCTGTGACTGAGACGCGGACGAATACCAACACCAACACCAACATCAATACCAATGTCGATACCGACATTGATCTGAAGTTGGATGCGGCAGCCCGCCTGCGCTACAACGAAACGCACAACATCACTGACACGCGCAGCAACACCGAAACCACCAGCACCGTCACCGAGAACGTTCAGAAGACCTCGAACATCTCGGCCGACGAGCGCAAGGAAAAGAACAACCACGGTGTTGATGTGAACCTTGAGAAGGATATCCGTCTGAGCTCGGACGTGAACTTCTCCGGTGATCCGACCATTACCGGCAATATCGATCTGGATTCGGCTGCGATTGCACTCATCGATAACCGTCAGTCGGTCTCCAACAACCTGGCCCGCAACGGCTTGCTGGACAACACCGCATCGATCGCCGACGACGTGGGTTCCGAGGCGTCGGGCAACCTCGGCTTCAACGTGGCTGCCGGCGACAACAACACGCAGGACAATGCTGCGGCGCTGTCCGCTGCCGATGCGTCCTTCAGCTTTGGCATGGCTGACGCCGAAGTATTCGTGAACCAGGCTGGCATGAACAACATGACCTGGAACCACGGCGTGACCAATGCAGCTGGTATCGGCGACAACGCCTTCTCCGGCGCATCGGGCAACATTGGCGTCAACGTCACCTCGGGTAACAACAATGAGCAGAAGAACGCTCTGGCTGCCTCGGTCGCTACTGCCGCCTATGCCACTTCGACCATCAGTTCGAACCAGAGTTCGAGCGGCAACAAGGTCGAGAACAGTGGCTACTACGATCGTATGGTCAGCACCATCAACGTAAGCCTGGGCGGCAAGGTCACTGGTACAACCAAGGGCAGCGGCACCGGTGAGTACGCTGGCACCGGCAACTCCTACCAGAAGACCAACTTCTATCCGGACAACTGGAATGGTGACTCGCATCCGGCTGGCGGCCAGACCGGTCACTCTGATTGGGACAACCAGACCCAGGGTGCCGTGGCCAATCCGAACCGTCCGGGCGTGGGTGGCATGGCATGGGATACCGATGAGAAGGGCAACCTCAAGTTCAGCGAGATGGGAACTGCTGATCTCACGGCCAGCCTCAGCGGCCAGGTAACCACCGTTGACTGGGTGGCGGTCAATGCGACCAATACCGCCAGTCTGTCGGGCTCGGCGTTCTCCAATGCGTCCGGCAACATCGGTGTGAACGTGTCCTCGGGTACCGGCAACCTGCAGGCCAACAGCCTCGCGCTGGCGGTGGCACAGCCGTCAACCGGTGGCGGCGGTACCGGTAACGAGCCGTAACCGGATGCGTCATCCCCGTGGATGACGCACTGGCTTCGCGTAACAAGCCCGGCCATCCGCCAATGACCGGGTTCCGGGAGCCCCTTTCCCCTCCCCCGGGAGGGGGCTCCCACCTTCCGGCGACCTGGAGGTAACACGCTTATGTTTGCTCGCTCGCTGCTGTTGGCTTGTGCGTTGAGCTTGTCGCCTGGCCTGCTGTACGCAGGGGAGGTGGCGTTCAGCAGTGTGTTGCCAAATGGTGCGCTGTACAGCGGCAAGATCGAGAGCATGAAGGAGCGGCGTTTCCGTAACCTGGTGCGGCAGCAGACCGACTACAGCTGCGGCGCCGCGGCGTTGGCGACAATCCTCAAGCATGCGTACCACCTCAACACCGACGAGGCGACGGTGATCGAGGGCATGATGGGTGTGGCCGACCCGGAGCTGGTGAAGCAACGCGGATTTTCGTTGCTGGATATCAAGCGTTATGTGGAATCCCTGGGTATGCGTGGTCGCGGTTATCGGATTGATGAAGAGCGGCTGATGAACCTGCGCGTCCCCAGCCTGGTGCTGATGGATGTACGTGGCTTTCGCCACTTCGTCGTACTCAAGCAGATACGTGATGGCATGGCCGAGGTCGCTGACCCGATCCTTGGCAATCGCGTGGTGCCGTTGCCGGAGTTTCTCGAAGCCTGGCCTTCGCGCGCGGTGTTCGTGGTCATAGGTAGCGACTTCGATCGCAATACGGTGCTGCTGCAACCCAGTGAGAGGCCCAGTGCGCGCGCGCTGTATGCACGCCAGGGGGCCAGCCCCATTACCGATGCGGAACTGGTCGACTTTGGCTTCAGCCATGCCGACCTGTTCTGAAGGAGTGTTGTGATGAATGCAACCAAGTTCGCCCTGCTGGCTTTGGCGCTGAGTGTCGCGCTGCCGGCGTTTGGCGCTGAGACACCACAGAAGCCAGGCAAGGGCCTGCATGAAATACCCGATCCCGAACTCAACCTGATGCGTGGGCGCTATACCGTGGGTGGAAACGCGGTGGCGTGGTTCGGCGTGACCATGACCTCGACCTGGCAAACCGCGACGGGCCAGAGCCTGCAGGGCGCGATGACGCTTGGCATGGACTTCAGCAAAGGTGGCAACGTACCGAAGGTGACGTTCACGCCGATCGTCAGCATCACCGATGTCAATGCGCCGTTGCCTGATTCCAGTGGACGCAGCATCGATGGCAGCGGTTTGAACAACGTGGCCGGTGTCAGCCAGAGCGTGCAGATCGCCGGCGATGGTAACCGTGCGAGCAATGTCATGCATCTGAATGTACGCAACGATGGCGTCGTGCCCGGCGTCGGTGGATCGGTCGCTGGCAATGCAACGGCGCAGTCGGGTGACGCAAGCGCGGTAGCCATCTTTGACGGCAACGCCGCGCGCCTGCAGCTGACCATCCAGGGGCAGGGCGCTGTGCAACAGTGGCTGCGCAGTGGCAGCGTCGGCCAGAGTGTCCAGCTGACCAGCGACGGGCAGTTGGTCAGCAACCGGCTGCAGATTGATCTGGTAAGGGAGTCGATGGCGGGAAACCTGCCGTTGGCCCAGAACGTGGCACAGGCCATCACGCTCAATCGGGGGATTGGCGGGATAGGCGGGCAGTGAGCGCGGGGCAGGCCCGTGCTTTTGGTGAGTCCAACGTAGAGGAACGACACAATGAAACGACTGGCGATGGCGGCGCTGGTGAGTCTGACTGTTGCTTCACCACGGGTGATGGCGCAGGAGGCGACAACCGGCAACAAGGATGCAGAGGACGTAAGGGCACTGGTGGCGCAGCTGGAAGCACTCAAGGCCAGCTATGCCCAGGAGGTGCGGCGTCTGCGGGAATTGGACATGCAGGTGCAGGCAATCCAGGCGCGGGTCAGTGGCAAGACCGCACAGGTGTTGCCGACACCGCAGTTGCCCGCGGGTGAGGCCGCGGCTGCTTCCACTGCAGTGACAGCCCCGCCCGCAACTGCGGCCCCGGCCGGCGAGGGCTATGCAAGCAGCGCGGCTGAAGCGCAGCAGGCCAAGGAAGCGGCACGGCGCAGTGTTGATGACGTGAAGCAACAACAGTCGGCGCTGTTCAATCAAAAGCTGACGTTGGAAAACAGCATCACCTACGCGCGCTACGACCGAAAGCAGCTGACCCTCAATGGCTTCCTGGCGTTGGACGCGATCTTTCTCGGCAACATCGCCATCGAGAACGTCGAGTCCGATTCGCTCACCTACAACTTTGCCGCACGCTGGGGCCTCAATCCCCGGCTGACCCTCAATCTGGATGTGCCGTACATCGCCCGCAAGACGATTTACCAGAAGGGCGGCGCAGGTGGTTCAGCGGCGGCCATCGCGCAGGAAGAAACCCACGGCACCGGCATTGGCGATGTCACCGTCAGCGCCAATTACAAGCTGTTTGGCGAGCGCGGCTGGCGCCCGGAGACCGTTTTGACCGGCGGTATCACCGCGCCGACGGGGCGCGAGCCCTATGGCCTGGATTGGAAGGTGATCGAGCGCGACGACGATGACTTCATCCGTTTCGCGGTGCCGTCCAAGCAGCCGACCGGCAACGGTCTATGGCAGGCAAACATCGGCCTGTCGGCGGTGAAGAGTGCGGACCCGGCGATCCTGTTCGGCAATATTGGTTATGTGCGTTCGTTCAAGCGCAGCTTCGACGACATCGATGCCAATCCGGATACGGTTAATCCTGGTGAGGTGACGCTGGGCGATTCGTACTATTTCGGTGCCGGCGTGGCGTTTGCATTCAACGAGCGCACCAGCTTGAGCATTTCCTTCAGCGACCGCATGAGCGCACGTGCCAGTACACGTTACAAGAACGGCAAGTGGATGAAGGTGATCGGTAGTGATGGCAACGCGGGAACGCTCAATCTGGGCGTGACCTATGCGCTGACATCCAAGGCCACTTTTGTGAGCATGTTGGGGATTGGCCTTACCCCGGATGCGCCGGATTTTACCCTGGCGTTCAAGCTGCCTTACATGCTGTGAGGATGATCGCGGGATGAGCCCTGGTGGAGGCGGGCGCTGCGTGCAGTCGATCAACGCAGCGCTTCCAGCTCCAGGTGATGCTTGCGGCACATGCGGTAGATGGTGACCCGTGAGACTTTCATCAGTCGCGCGCAGGCGCTGATGTTGTATTGGCTTTGTTGCAGGCAGGACAGCAGGGTTTCGCGTTCGGCCCGGCTCCGCGCCTGGCTGAGTTGGGCGTCGTTGGCAGCCTGGTTGAGTTCCAGATCCGCGCAGCTGATCAACTCGCCTTCGGCGGTGATGGCCGCACGTTGTACCCGGTTGAGCAGTTCGCGGACATTGCCGGGCCACGGGAAGCGGTCCATTGCCTGGCGTGCTTCAGTGGTGTAGCCGCGGGCGCGGGTGGGGTGGCGGGTGCGGAAGTTGCGCAGGAACTGGCGCGAAAGCAGTTCAATGTCGCCATCGCGTTTGCGCAGTGGTGGCATCGCCAGGCGCAGCACGTTCAGGCGGTAATAAAGATCGCGACGGAAGCGGCCTTCTTCCACCGCACGTTCCAGATCCACGTGGGTGGCGGCGAGGATGCGTACATCAACCGGGATGGGCTGATTGCTGCCGACCCGCTCGATGGTGCCTTCCTGCAATACCCGCAACAGGCTGGTCTGCGCATCCAGTGGCAGGTCGCCGACTTCATCCAGGAACACGCTGCCGGTGTGTGCGGTTTCAAACAGGCCTTGGCGACGGCCGGTGGCACCGGTGAAGGCTCCACGCTCATGGCCGAACAGTTCCGACTGGACAAGGGTGGAAGGAATGGCGCCGCAGTTGATGGCCTGGAAGGGCTTGCCGTTGCGTGCCGACAGGCGGTGCAGCGCATGTGCGGCGACCTCCTTGCCGGTGCCGGTCTCTCCGGTGATCAGGACCGGCAGGTCCACCGGTGCGTACTTGCGCAGGGTGGCGCGCATGACCAGCATCACCTCGCTCTCGCCGAGCAGTGTATCCAGCACGTCTTCACTGGCCGCGCGTGGCACTTCATTGCTCAGGCCCTGCAGCCCGCGCAGTAGTTCCTTCAGATCCGGTGGATGCGGGAACTGTTGGCGGCAGGCGGCAAGCAGGGGATGGCGTGGCAGGTATTCGATGTCATCTGTTGCCGGGGTGATTGCAAACAACGGCATATGGTGATGCTCGGCGGTGAGCTTGCCGATGCGCTCCAGCTCACTTTCCGAGCTGGTGCGGAAATCGATCAGGCCAACCACCGTATCGCCGCCGCGCATGCCAATGTCGGCGGGCTGTTGGGGAAGTACCGTTCGCACCTGCCAGCCATCCGCAGCCAGCATTACTTTTTCTCTTGCCCCCGGATTTCCGAACCAGATCACACAACGTGCACTTGACACAGATGTCGCGGCCATGCCTGGTCACTCCTCCGTTCGGCGTCACCATATACCTGTGATTCACGCATGCGCAATCGTATTTGGCACTTTGTTGCAGGCGGCAGGAGCGTTGTTCGCATTAACTTTTGTGCAGGAAAAGTGATGTCGAAAGGACGGGCAATAA
This sequence comes from Stenotrophomonas sp. 21LCFQ19, assembly GCF_056861425.1. Lineage (NCBI taxonomy): Bacteria > Pseudomonadati > Pseudomonadota > Gammaproteobacteria > Lysobacterales > Lysobacteraceae > Stenotrophomonas > Stenotrophomonas sp. 21LCFQ19. Next base: position 118,414 of record NZ_JBSPUF010000002.1, read on the forward strand.
AAAAGCCGCAACCCGAAGGTTGCGGCTTGGCAGGTAGCTGCCAGCATGGCGCTTACAGCGCCATGCGGCGTGCCTGCATGAACTTGTCACCCCAGTAACCGGTGAGCAGGGTGTCGGTGCGGACGTCCTTGCCCGTGCTCGGAGCATGCAGGAAGCGGCCTTCGCCGACATAGATGCCGACGTGGTCAACGCGGCCCTTGCGGCCGAAGAACACCAGATCGCCAGCGGCCAACGCGGCGCGGTCATTGATCAGTTCGGCATTGGCCTGGCTGGCCATCTCGCGCGATACGCGCGGCAGCTCGACACCCAGGGCGGTACGGAACACGTAACCGACCAAGCCGCTGCAATCAAAGCCGGCGTCCGGCGAGGTGCCGCCCCAGCGGTACGGGGTGCCCAGCAGGGTCATGGCGCGGCGCAGGATGGACTGCACCTTGCCGTCGGAGTCGTTGGCCAATGCTGCCTCGGTGGCAGCGGAGACACCCTTGGAGGCGTCGTAGGCGGAGATAAGGCGGCTGAGATCGCCGGCAAACATCGCCGAGCGGTCCATCAGCGGAATGGTGTCGCTGGCGGCCAGATGCGGCAGCAGTGCGGCCAGTGTGGCGGTGGCAGCGCTGTCAGCCTTGCTGCGCGGTGCTTCGGTCTTGGCCGCGGCCGGCTTGGCTGCCGGGGCAGTATCGGCGCTCTGGGCGAGGGCTGGCAGGCTGGCTAGAGCCAGTGCCGCGGCGCAGATCAGGCGGCGGAGGGTGAGCGTAACAATCTTGGGCTGGCTCGGATGGGACGTGTTGTCAGTCGTCACGCGGCAGTCACTTGAAAAAGTCGATGGGCGATCATGCCCTGTGAAACGTGTGGATAGGTACAAATTTCGTTAAATAATCGTTATTTTTCGTGGGCAATGTCTCGTTTTATCGTAATACCCGCTTCGCACCGGTGTAATGATCGCGCCAGTAAGCCCCATCCAGGTGGTCCAGGCGGACGGTTCCGCCAGTGCTGGGAGCGTGTACGAAGCGGCCTTCACCTACATAAATACCGACGTGGAAGACGTTGCCTTTGTCCCCAAAGAACACGAGATCGCCGGCGGTCAGGCGATCGGGGGCGATCTTTGGCCCCTGGATGGTAGCGAGCTCGCGCGAAGTGCGTGGCAGGTTCAGTGCCAGCATGTCCCGGTAGACATAGGTGACCAAGCCGCTGCAGTCGAAGCCGGACTCCGGGGTATTGCCGCCGTAGCGGTACGGCGTTCCAACCAGGCCCAGGGCCCGCATCAGCACCGAGGCGGCTGCGGCGGGGTCGGCGGGTGCGACCGGCGAGTAGTTGCGGGCCGGATTGGGTGCCGAGGCCCGTTTCGGGGGGCTGTGCCCGCAGGCGGTCAGCAGCGCGACGGTCAGGAGCGTGGCCGGCAGGCGCCACGAGCGGAAGCGGGGAACTGGCGTGATGTGCATGGAGCCCGGATAATGCGCCACCTTAGAAGGCCGTCATCATGGCGGCGTCCCCGGCGGCCGACAAGCCGTCCCAACGTCTGCCAGCGGGCAGCCATTTATCAGAGTTGCGCATGAAGATCGAAAAAGACCGCGTCGTCCGTTTCCACTACACCGTCTCCGAAGTCGGCCATGAGCCGATCGAGAGCTCCAAGGACCGTGATCCGTTGGCCATCCTGATCGGCCACGGCAACATCATCCCGGGCCTGGAAGCGGCGATGATGGACAAGGAAGCCGGCGAAAGCTTCGGCGTCGACGTGACGTCGGCCGATGCTTACGGCGAGCGTCGCGAGGGCATGACCCAGCGCGTGCCGAAGAAGCACTTCGGCAAGACCCCGCTGATCCCGGGCACCCAGGTGATCCTGCAGACCAACTTCGGCCCGCGTGCGGTCACCGTCGAGAAGGTCGGCATGACCGTGGTCGACGTCGACCTGAACCACCCGATGGCCGGCAAGGACCTGCATTTCGACGTGGAAATCGTCGAAGTGCGTGAAGCCAGCGAAGAAGAAGTGCAGCACGGCCACGTGCACGGCGACGGCGGTCACCAGCACTAAGCGGTTGCCGCAAGGCAATGCAGCATCGGAACGGCCCGCGAAAGCGGGCCGTTCTGCGTTGTGGGGCCATCCCATGTAGTGCCGAGCCATGCTCGGCAGAGGCTTTACCGGAAGAGCCCTGCCGAGCATGGCTCCCCCCCCCGCCCCCCGCCCCCCCCCCCCCCGCCCCCGCGCCCCCCCCCCCCCCCCCCCCCCCCCCCCCCCCCACTACAGGTTGCTGGGCAAGCCCCTGCCGAGCATGGCTCGGCACTACATTGTTCCGGCGTGGTCTAATCGCGCACTCGTCGCCGAAGGACGTCGCCGTTGTCTACTTCTGCTTTCCAGCCCGTTGCGGCCAATGAGCGCATCGCTACATTGGATGTGCTGCGCGGCTTTGCCCTGTTCGGCATCCTGCTGATGAACATGGAGGCCTTCAGTGGGCCGATGGACATGTCCTTTACCGGCATCGATCCGCACTGGCAGGGGTGGGACTACTGGGCCGATGCTTTTGTCTACGTCTTCGTGCAGGGCAAGTTCTTTACCCTGTTCTCGCTGCTGTTCGGCGCCGGCTTCGCGGTGATGGCACAGCGGGCTGCCATTGCGGGGCGTGACTTCACCCGTTTCTATCTGCGCCGCAGCCTGGGTCTGCTGGTCATCGGTGTGCTGCATGGACTACTGCTGTGGTCGGGTGACATCCTGGTCGCCTACGCGCTGCTGTCTTTTGTATTGCTGGCCTTCCGTGAGGCGCCGCGCAGCTGGTTGCCCGCGCTGGGGACGATGGCGTATCTGGGCGCAGCTGTGCTGATGTTGATGCTGGGCGCCTTGATGCAGCTTGTGCCGGCCGATGCTGCCAGTGCGCAGGCAGCTGCCGCGGCAAAGGCAATCGAGGCGCAGCGCCAGGCGTACGGGCATGGCAGCTACCTGCAGGCGGTCGCGCAACGTCTGCGTGACGTCTTCGCTTCCCTGGGGGCGTTGCTGGTTGTCGGTCCGCAGGTGCTGGGTATGTTCCTGATCGGCGCATGGTTCGCGCGCAGTGGCGCCATTGCCGAGCCAGGTCGCTATCTGCGGTTGTGGGCAGGCTTGCGCTGGTTGCTGCTGCCTATCGGTCTGGCGGTGATGCTGCTGAGTACCTGGGTGCTGCCGTACAACGCCCCGGGGCAATTCAACATGCGCAGCGCGGGCGCCTACGCGCTGACGGCAGTCGCCGGTTTGATGATGTGCCTGGGCTACCTCGCATGGGGCGTACGCTGGAGTCGCCATCTGCAATGGTTGGCGCCCGCCGGGCGCATGGCCTTGAGCAATTACCTGGGGCAGTCGCTGGTCTGCACCCTGGTTTTCTACGGCTATGGGCTGGGCTGGTTTGAACAGGTTGGGCGTGCCTCACAGCTGCTGTTTGCGGTTGTTCTGTTCGCCATGCAGGTACTGCTCAGCCAGCTATGGCTGCGGCGTTTCCAGTACGGCCCGGTGGAGTGGCTGTGGCGGGCGTTTACATACTTGCAATTGCCACCACTGCGGCGCTGAGGCATTCGCGGCAATAAAATAACCGGGTGAACTGTCCCGAAGACGATGTACTTGTTATTGGTGCCGGTGCCACCGGTCTGGCCACCGCGTTGGCGCTTTCCGAAGCGGGACGGCAGGTGCGGGTGATTGACGCTGGCAAACTTGGCGGTGCGACCTCGCACGGCAACTGCGGCACCATCACGCCTAGTCATGCACCGCCGCTGGCGGCGCCGGGTGTGCCGATACGAGCGCTGCGTTGGATGCTGTCGCCGCAGGCGCCGTTGTATATCCCGCCGCGACCTGATCCAGCGCTGTGGCGCTGGCTGTTCAAGTTTGCCGCACGTTGCAATCGACAGGACTGGCTGCACAGCGCGCAGGGGCGCGCTGCATTGCTGAACGATTCGCGGCAACGTCTGGCCGATTGGGTGCAGCGCTACCAGCTGGATTGCGAGTTCGCCGAGAAGGGTTTGGATTATGTGTTCCGCCAGCAACGCAATTTCGACACGCATGCGGCCGAATGCGGTGCTTTGGCAGACCTTGGCATCGCTACCGAGATCATTGATGGCAGCGATTACGTTCGTGCTGAGCCCGCCTTCAAGGACGGTGTGATCGGTGCGATCCGTTTCCCGGGTGACGCCAGTCTGCGCCCGGATCGCTATACCGCCGAGTTGGGACGGGTATTGCGTGCGCGCGGCGTGCTGGTTGAAGAATACTGCGCGGTGCAGTCATTCGAGCCGCACGGGCAGGGTGTACGCGTGCAGACCAATCGAGGTGCCCGTGATACCGGTGAACTGGTGCTTGCGACCGGTGCGTGGTCACCACGGCTGGCCGCCAGGTTGGGGCTACGCGTCCCGATCCAGGCAGGCAAGGGCTATTCCATCACCGGTAGCTGCCCGGTGCAGGCGCCGAGTCGGCCGGTAGTGCTGAAGGATCGATCGGTGTTCGTCATTGCCTGGGCTGAGCAGATGCGGCTGGGCGGCACGATGGAGTTTTCCGGGCAGGACCGGCGTTTGAATGGGACCCGTCTGCAGGCGCTGGAGCAGGCCGCGCGGCAGTATCTGCGCCAGCCAATCGGCGAGGTCATCCATGAGCGCTGGTACGGTTGGCGACCGATGACCTGGGATGACATGCCGATATTGGGGCGCTCACCCTTGCACGCTCACGTCTGGCTAGCGGCGGGTCATGGCATGCTCGGCATCAGTATGAGCAGTGGGAGCGGACAACTGATGGCTGATTTGATCACCGGGCAAGCGCCTGCAATCGATCCTGCGCCGTATCGCGTGGAGCGTTTCCAGTGAGCGCGCGCAATTACGATGTGGTGGTACTTGGGGGCGGCTCGGGCGGCTTGGCTGCCGCATTCCGCGCAGCATCCTACGGCGCCAAGGTGGCGATGCTGGAGCCTGCGCCGTTGGGGGGCACCTGCGTCAATGTGGGCTGCGTGCCGAAGAAGGCGATGTGGCTGGCTGCGGACCTGGCCGAGCGCATTGGACTGGCACGGAAGATCGGTTTCGATGTGCCTGCCGAACCGGCGCTGACGTGGTCAACCCTGTTGGAGCGACGCCAGCAGTACATCGCCAATATCCACGCCAGCTACCAGAAGCGGCTGGACGAAACCGGGGTTGTGCGGATCAGCAATCGTGGACACCTGGTCGATCCGCACACGGTGCAATGCGAGGACGGCACCCAGTTCCGCGCCGAACACATCGTCATCGCTACCGGCGCGCATCCGCTCAAACCCGAGCTGCCGGGGGCCGAGTTGGGCGGTGTCTCCGATGACTTTTTCGCGCTGCAGGCGCGCCCGGATCGGGTCGCCTTGATAGGCGGTGGTTATATCGCGGTGGAACTTGCCGGTGTACTACGCGCCCTGGGGAGCGAGGTTGCCTTGCTGGTGCGCGGCCAGCGCCTGCTGGATAAGTTCGATGCGGAAGTGTCGGACCAGCTGGCGGAGAACCTGCGCCTGCAGGGCGTGGAGCTGCACTTCGGCTGCAAGGTGGAGGCGCTGCAGCGGCAGCAGAAGCAGATCCGCGCGCAGCTGCACAATGGCCCCGAGCAGGCTGTGTTCGACACCGTGCTGTTTGCGACCGGGCGCGGACCGAATACCCGAGGACTTGGTCTGGAACAGGCAGGCGTGAAGCTGGGCGAGAAGGGCCAGGTCGAGGTGGATGACTACCAGAACACCTCGGTGCCGGGCATCTATGCGGTTGGCGACGTTACTGGCCGGGTGACCCTGACGCCGGTGGCGATTGCAGCCGCGCGCAGGCTGATGGATCGCGTGCTGGGCGGGCATCCGGAGGCCAGGCTCGATTACGAGAATGTTCCCAGTGTTGTGTTCGCGCATCCGCCGCTGGGCAGTGTCGGCCTGAGCGAGGAAGAGGCGAGCAGGCGCTTTTGCAAGGTGAGCACGTATTACAGCCGCTTCCGGCCGATGCTGCAGGCGCTGGGGCAGGGTGAAGTGCGCAGTCTGTTCAAGATGGTTTGCGCTGGCGAGGACGAGAAGGTGGTTGGCATCCATCTGCTGGGCGAGGGCGCCGACGAGATCCTGCAGGGATTTGCGGTGGCGGTGAAGGCCGGGGTTACGCGCAGGCAGATGGAGGAGACGGTGGCGATCCATCCGACTTCGGCTGAGGAAGTTGTTCTGATGCGCTGAGGGTGGTGGGCAGCAACAGCAACAGCAACAGCGCAAAGGCACCCCTCCTCAATCCTCCCCTGCGCTGCGCGCAAGGGAGGAGGCTGATCCTGCAGTCGCCGACAATGCGTTTGCTCCCTCCCTTTGCCGCAGGCAAGGGGGTGAAGAAGGTCTGCTTGCGCGCCACTGGCGCGCGGCCTGATGAACGACCGAAGGCCATGCCTTCGGGCCGGGCGGGTTGGGGAGGGGTGTAGTTGATCTTGCTTCTGCTCCGGTAAAGGCCTTGGTGCTACCCATCCGCCACGTCCAAATCCCGAAGCGCCCATAATGGAAAGCCATCTCCCCCCGGATGCCGTAACAGCGTGACTGCTCCAAACCAGCGCGAGGCCAGCATGGCCACGCCAACACTGCCCACCAGTTCGCGTCGGCTGTTGATCAGCGGCCTGTTGCTGGCCGCCACCGGTGCGATCGCCGCGTCCGGCAAGGCGGTGATCGTCAAGCTCGCCTACCGGCATGGCGCCGATGCCACCGCCTTGCTTGCGCTGCGGATGATGATCGCGTTTCCGTTCTTCATCGCCATGGGCATGTGGGCGGCACGGCGCGCGCAGCCGCTGTCGGTCGGTGATCGTTGGCGGGTGCTGTTGCTTGGCTTCAGTGGCTATTACCTGTCGAGCTATCTGGATTTCCTTGGCCTGCAATACATCAGCGCAACGCTGGAACGGCTCATCCTGTATCTCAGCCCCACGTTGGTGGTGTTGATTGCATTGGTGGTGCTCAAGCAACGGCCCACCCGCATCCAGGTAGCGGCCTTGCTGGTCAGCTACCTCGGCGTATTGCTGGCTTTCGGCCATGACATCCAGCTCGAAGGCCGGCGTACCTTGATGGGCTCGGCCCTGGTGTTCGCCAGTGCGCTCAGTTATGCGGTGTATCTGTTCGGCAGTGGTCAGGCGGTGGCGCGGATTGGCGCGGTGCGCCTGACTGCCTACGCCAGCATGGTGGCCTGCGTGCTGTGTATCGGCCAATACCTGCTGTTCCAGCCCTGGGCAGCGCTGTGGGAGTACGCGCCGCCGGTGTACTGGCTGTCACTGCTCAACGGCACGGTCTGTACTGTCTTGCCGGTGCTGGCGATCATGATCGGGGTCAAGCGGATTGGCTCCTCGCTGGCGGCGCAGGTGAGTATGCTGGGGCCGGTTTCCACGATTGTGCTCAGCGTATGGCTGCTCGACGAACCGATGGGCATTTGGCAAAGCGCCGGGACGGTGCTGGTGTTGCTGGGCGTGCTGCTGGTGGGCAGCGGCGTGGCGAAGAAGCGATGAGTCCTGAGGCCAGTGCCGCCGCCGGGCATGCACGCATCCTTGAGGCGATTCGCGCCATCCCGCGCGGGCAGGTGCTTGGTTATGGCGAAGTAGCGGCCAAGGCCGGGCTGCCCGGAAGGGCAAGGCTGGTGGCGCGACTGCTGGGCAGCAATGAGGACCCGGAGCTGCCCTGGCATCGGGTGCTGCGTTCGGACGGTCGCATTGCAATGCCGGAGGGTTCGCGCGGTTGGCGAGAGCAGAGCCAACGGCTACGGGCCGAGGGCGTGGTGGTGGAGAACGGCAGGGTGAAGCGGCCCAAACCGCCGCGCAGCCTGGACGAGGCGATCTGGGGCCCGGGCTAGCCGCTGCGGCTATGATGTAGCCAGTTTCCCCGGATGCCACCATGTTCCCGCGCCTACCCAAGATCACCCAGACGTTGCTGATCGCCAACGTCGTCCTGTTCCTGCTGCAGCAGCTTCCGCAGACGGCGGGCATCTTCACCCAGTTGATGCTGTGGCCGCTGGGTTCGCAGCAGGTCTTCAGCGATTCACCGGGATTCGAACCGTGGCAGCTGCTGAGCTATGGTTTCCTGCATGGCAGCTTTGGCCATCTGTTCTTCAACATGCTGGCGCTTTTCATGTTTGGTGCGCCGTTGGAGGCGACCTGGGGCGAGAAGCGCTTCCTGACCTATTACATGGTGTGCGTGGTCGGCGCCGGCCTGTGCCAGTTGCTGGTGGCTGCGTTTGCCGGGGAGTACAACCCAGTGCTGGGCGCCTCCGGCGGCGTGTTCGGCCTGCTGCTGGCCTACGGCATGTTGTTCCCGAACCAACGGGTGGTGCTGTTGTTCCCGCCGATCCCGATGAAGGCACGTACTTTCGTGATCGTGTTTGGTGCGATTGAGCTGCTGTTGGGCTTCACCGGTTGGCAGCCAGGCGTGGCCCACTTCGCCCACTTGGGCGGCATGCTGTTTGGCTGGTTGCTGATCCGCTACTGGCGTGGGCAGCCACCGTTCAACAAGCGTGGCCCGCACCTGCGCCGCGTCAAATAACAAGCAACTGTAGTGCCGAGCCATGCTCGGCAGGGGCTTCACCTGCGTAAGGCAGCCCTCACCCCAACCCCTCTCCCGCAAGCGGGAGAGGGGCTCAAACAAAAATGCCGAGCATGGCTCGGCACTACGGTGAGAATGCAAAAAGGCGCGGAATCCGCGCCTTTTTGCTTACTTCAATTCCGCATCAACGCCAGATCCGGATCTGCTCGGCGTCGGTACGCTGCATCGGCTGGCCCGGCTTGCAGCTGAAGCTGGCGCCAAACTCCGGCAGGTTGGACAGCGGTGCATTGCTGCGCCAGCGGCCAGGTGCGCGCACGTCGGTGTTCAGCCGCTGCACGGCTTCGTTCGGCGACAGCTGCTGCGCCCACAGGCTGGTCCAGCCCTTGAAGAAGTCCTGCTTGTCGGCCGGCTTGGCATCAGCCTGGGCGGCAGTGAAGGCCTCCAATGCGATCTCCATGCCCGACAGATCCGCCATGTTCTCGTCGCGGGTCAGCTCACCGTTGACCTTGGCATCCTTGACGCCCGGGAACGGGTAAGCGCTGTACTGCGCGGCGACGCGGTTGCCGAGCAGCGTCCAGGCGCTCTTGTCAGCCGGCGTCCACCAGCTGCGCAGTTCGCCCTTGGCGTCGATCATCGCGCCCTTGACGTCGATGGCGCGGCTGACTTCATGCGCGACCAGGCCACCGAAAGCGCCGAACTTCTCGGCATTGCTGGCGTTGGCGGCAAAGATCGGCCCCTGCAGGGCTGCGGCCGTCACGATCAAGCGGTTCTGGGCGATGTCGTAAGCGATCGACGGCTGCTGCGGCAGCACATCCCAACGGCGGTCGGCGTTGCCCTTGCCGATGCGCTTCATTTCCTGGGCGTGGCGCCAGGTGGAAGCGATCAGGATGTTGCCGCCAAAGCTGCCGCGGCCCATCGGCTGCACGGTGTAGTCCAGATCGCGCAGCGGGGTGCCGATCTCGATCTTCATCGCCGCCAGCTTGGCTTCGGCTTCGGTCTTGGCCTCGGCGCTGAGCCAGCTGCTGCGCTTGACCGCGGTGATCTGTGCTTCGCGGATCTGGTCGACCATCACACCGGCCTGGCGGCGGGTATCGCGGTTGAGGTAGGTCGCGGCGTATTCGTGGCCCAGCATCGGGCCGGCGGCCACGTTGATGGCGTCGAGCACAGCGTCCGGGCGCGCCGGGGCGATGGCCTGGCCACGCAGCAGGCGGCCACGGAACTCGAACTCGGCGTCGCGGTAGGCCTTGGACAGGTACGGCGCCATCGCGTCGCCCACGCGCCAGCGCAGGTAGGCCTTCCACTGGTTGGCCGGCAGACGGCTGACCATGCCATTGAGCTGCTGGAACAGCGCCGGGTCGGCCAGCGACACCAGGTCGTCGTTCACGCCCTGCGCCTTCAGGAAGGCATCCAACTGCAGGTTGCGGTAGCGGCTGTTGAGGTCCTTGGTGGAGACCGGCGCGTAGTTATTGAACGGGTTGTTGATGTCGGCCACCGAGTGCGCGCTGCGCGCCAGTTCGGTTTCCAGCTGGATGACCAGCGCCGATTCGGCATCAAGCTGCGCCGCCGGGGTGCCGGTCAGGGCCAGGATCTGCTTCACGTAGGCGCGATAGCGGCCCATCAGGGCGACGGTGTCGGCATCGGTACGGGTATAGAACGCCGGGTCCGGCAGGCCGGTGCCGCCTTGCATGAAGTAGCCGATATGGCGGTCCAATGCCTTCAGGTCCACGTCCGGGGCGAAATTGAACGCGACCGGGATGCCGACCTGATGCAGGGCAGCGATCGAGGCCGGGATGTCCTTGGCCTTCTTGATGGCGTTGATGCGGGTCAGCAGCGGCGCGATCGGCTTGGAACCGTCGGCTTCGACCGCGGCTTCATCCAGGCCGCTGGCCCAGAAATCGCCAAGCAGCTTCTGCACGTTGCCTTGCGGCGCGGTCATCGCGCGATCCAGCAACTGGCGCTGCTGGGTGCGGGTGTTCTCTGCCAGGGTGCCGAGGGCGCTGACTGCGCCGGTCTGCGGCACCGGATTGGCCTTGAGCCAGTTGCCGTTGGTGGCTTCGTAGAAATCCGTACAGGCCGCGCTCACTGCCGGTGCCCGTGCCGCAGGCTTCTTGCGGGCGGCCTGCGCATCGTTGGTGGACAGCACGGTCACCAGGGAGAAGGCCAGGGCCAGGGTAAGTGGGCGAACGTTGGGCATGTGGTGCATATCCGCAGAAGGACAAAGTGGGCGGAGTTTAACAAGCTGGCGGCGGATTGGTGCCGGGGCAGGGCACGGAATTGGGTACTGCATCAAAACCGGTGGTTGTGAAAGCGGCGTGAGCCGCGAAGCCAGTGCGGATGGTGCGGCTGGCATTGACTGGTTTGCGTTGGTGACCGGCGCCTTGGGCTTGCTCAGCTTCGCGGCTGACGCCGCTCCCACAATCCTGGTGCGTGGGCAAAAAGAAGGCCCGACTATGCCGGGCCTTCTTCGGGTCTCATTGCAGGGCAGCGATTACCAGATCACCACCTGCTTGTCGCCAGCGCGGACCATCGGCGAACCGGCCTTGCACTGGAACGCAGCAGCAAAGGTCGGCAGGTTCGACGGCGCACCCATGGCACGGAACTGTGCCGGGGCGTGCGAGTCGGTGGCCAGGCGGACCTTGGCGTTCTCGGCGGTGTACTTGGTGCGCCACACGGTGGCCCAGTTGAAGAAGAAGCGCTGGTCGCGGGTGAAGCCGTCAACCTTTGCATCTTCCTTGCCGGTCGAAGCCTTCTGCAGGGCGTCATAAGCGGTGGCCAGGCCGCCCAGATCGGCGATGTTCTCGCCCAGGGTCAGCGTGCCATTGACCTGCTGGTCGCCCACCTTGTACTCGTTGAACTGCTTGACCAGCTTGCCGGTCAGGCCTTCAAAGCCCTTGGCGTCAGCCGGGGTCCACCAGTTCTCGAAGTTGCCGGTCGGGCCGAAGCGGCTGCCCTGGTCGTCGTAACCGTGGGTCATTTCGTGGCCGATGACGGCACCGATACCACCGTAGTTCAGCGCGTCGTCGGCGTTCACGTCGAAGAACGGCGGCTGCAGGATGGCGGCCGGGAACACGATCTCGTTCTGCAGCGGGTTGTAGTAGGCGTTGACGGTCTGCGGGGTCATGCCCCACTCGGTCTTGTCCACCGGCTGGCCGATCTTGGTCAGCGCCCACTTGTAGTTGAACGCATTGGCTGCGCGGACGTTGCCCAGGTAGTCATCGTGGGTGGTGCTCAGGCCGCTCCAATCACGCCACTTGTCCGGGTAGCCGATCTTCGGGGTGAAGGTTTCCCACTTGGCGATGGCCTTGGCCTTGGTTTCGTCGCTCATCCAGGTCAGGTTCTGGATGCGGTCCTTCAGTGCACCGGCCAGGTTCTTGACCAGTTCTTCCATCTTGGCCTTGGACTCGGGCGAGAAAGCGACTTTGACGTACATCTGGCCGAAAGCATCGCCAGCATCGTTTTCAATGGTGCCCAGCACCTGCTTCCAGCGCGGCTTGATTTCCTTCTGGCCGTTCAGTTCCTTGCCGTAGAACGCGTAGTTCTCCTGCACGAACTCATTGCTCAGGTACGGTGCGGCGCCGTCCACGGTGTGGAAGCGCAGGTAGGCGCGCCAGGCTGCCGGGTCGGTGTCGGCCAGCATCTTGCTCACTTCCGCGTGGAAGGCCGGCATGGCCAGCGAGAACGTCGCCGGTGCGGCAATGCCCTGCGCCTGGAAGAACGCGGTCCAGCTGAAGTTCGGGGTCAGCTTGTCGGCGTCGGCCACGGTGACCGGGTTGTAGTACAGCGAGACGTCGCGCGACAGCTCGACGCTGGACTTGGAAGCCTTGGCCAGGCGGGTTTCAAACTTGACCACTTCCTCGGCCTGCTTGGCGGCATCGGCCGCGGCAACACCGCTCAGCTCCAGTACCTTGGCCACGTGGGCCTTGTAGGCGTTGAGCTTGTCGGCCTTGCTGGCGTCGGTGTAATAGGTGGTGTCCGGCAGACCCAGGCCGCCCTGGCTGGCGTAGGCCATGTTCATGGACGAATTCTTGAAGTCCGCTTCCGGACCGAAGCCGAACAGGAAGTTCTCGCCCTTGGCAGCGGTGCTGCGCAGGTAGTCGGCCAGTGCGGCGGTGTCCTGCAGGCCGTCAATCGCGGCCAGGTCGGCCTTCAGCGGGGTGATGCCAAGGCTGTTGATCTTGGCTTCGTCCATGCCGGCGGCCCAGAAGTCGCCGACGATCTTCTCGATGCCGGTGGCGTTCTTCATTGCCGCGGCCTGCTCGGCCAGCTGGTGCTGCACGGCAACCGAGCGCTCGTCGAGGATGGTGAAGGCGCCCCAGCTGGTGCGGTCAGCCGGAATCTCGTTGGCATTGAGCCACTTCTCGTTCACGTAGCCGTTGAAATCGGTACATGCGTCCTTGCTGGCGTCGAGGTCGGCGGCGGTGAAGGCGTTGTAGGCCGGCAGCTTGGACTCGTCCAGCTTCAGCTCGGTGGCGGCCGGGGCAGCGGCGGTGGCCGCCGGCGGGGACTGCTCTTCCTGCTTGGGGCAACCGGTCAGCACGGCGGCGACGGCCAGCGACAGCAGGAGAATCTGGGGTTTGCGAACGATCACGGGAAAGGCCTCCAGGCCGGTTTCAAAGCATGAGTGAGGCCGCGGAGTCCGGGGCCGAAGCAGGAAGATACGCCTGAAACCGATGAGGAAGGGGTGTAGAAGGTCATGGGTCGCTGCGGGTGTATTCCTATGGGCGGCGACGGCTGGCCGGTGCTATACAGCGGGAATGACCAAGACATCAAGCAAGCAGCGGGACGCGATCCTGATCGGCGGCGGCCATAACGGACTGGTGTGCGCGGCCTATCTGGCCAGGGCCGGCAAGCGGGTATTGGTATTGGAGCGACGTTCAGTAGTCGGAGGCGCAGCCGTCACCGAGGAGTTCCATCCGGGGTTCCGCAATTCGGTGGCCTCTTATACGGTGTCGCTGCTGCAACCCAAGGTGATTGCCGAGCTGGAGCTGGAGCGGCACGGCCTGCGGGTGGTCCCACGCAAGCTCAACAACTTCCTGCCCTTGGGCAATGGCGAGTATCTGTTGGCCGGGGGCGGGCGCACTGCCGAACAGGTTGCGCGCTTCTCCGCACGCGATGCGGCACGCTTGCCCGAGTACGAACAGCGGCTGGAGATCTTCGCGGACGTGCTGCGTGCGCAGGCCCTGCAGGCGCCGCCGAACATCAGCGGTGCGAGTTGGTTGCGTGCGCTGCCGGAGCTGTGGAAGGCAGGGCAGCTGGGCCGGCAGCTGCAGCGCCTGGACCCCGGCTTGCAGCAGGAATTGATGGATCTGTTCACCATCTCCGCCGCCGAGTACCTGGACCGCTGGTTCGAGAGCGCACCGATCAAGGCCTTGTTCGGCTTCGATGGCATCGTTGGCAACTACGCCAGTCCTTATGCGCCGGGCACGGCCTACGTGTTGTTGCATCACGTGTTTGGTGAAAGCAACGGTGTCAAAGGTGCCTGGGGTCACGCGATCGGCGGCATGGGCGCGATCACCCAGGCGATGGCGCGATCGGCGGTTGAGGCCGGTGTTGAAATCCGTACCGATGCCGCCGTCGAGAAGGTCCTGGTGGAGCAGGGGCGTGCAGTCGGCGTTGTATTGGCCGGTGGCGACGTGCTGCGCGGCTCTGCCATCGTTGCCAACGTCAATCCGAAGCTGCTCTACGAGCGCCTGTTCGATCCTGCCGATGTGCCGGCGGTTACGTTGGAGCGCATGGCCAACTGGCGCTGCGGCTCGGGAACATTCCGCATGAATGTGGCTTTGTCGAAGCTGCCTGATTTCAGTGTGCTGCCGGGACTCGGTGATCACCTGACCGCCGGCATCATCATCGCACCGAGCCTGGACTACATGGATCGCGCCTATCTGGATGCGCGTCAGTATGGGTGGTCACGCGAGCCCATCGTCGAGATGCTGATTCCCAGTACGCTGGATGATTCACTCGCACCGCCGGGACAGCACGTTGCCAGTCTGTTCTGCCAGCACGTGGCCCCGCAGTTGCCGGATGGACGCAGCTGGGACGATCATCGCGAAGAAGTCGCGGATCTGATGATCGCCACCGTCGACAAGCATGCGCCGGGTTTTGCTGCTTCGGTGCTCGGTAGGCAGATCATGAGCCCGCTGGATCTCGAGCGGACCTTCGGCCTGATTGGCGGCGATATCTTCCACGGCGCGTTGAGCCTGAACCAGCTGTTCAGTGCGCGGCCGATGCTGGGGCAGGCGGGGTACAAGGGGGCGCTGCCTGGTTTGTATCTCTGCGGATCGGGCGCACATCCTGGGGGTGGGGTTACTGGTGCGCCGGGGCACAATGCGGCAAACGTGATTATGGCGGAGCTGGTCGGTTGACGAGCGAACTCGTTGGAACCGAGCGGGTTTGGATGCAGAAGACCCGGGTTTAGTGGATTCTACCAGTGGTAATTCGATGGGGAATCGAAATCCAGTCTCAGCCATGTTGCGCATTTAGGCCCAAAAATTTTTGGGAAAAATGGGTTTAATCTATTTCTTCACTCATCTCAATGAAAGATATTTTTAGATGAAGCGTGCTATTCAAACGCGAATCCTCCATTCCAGAGTCCCCGTTAGTTGTGAAGGCAATGGTCGCCAAGAGCTCTGTTTCCAGCTGCATGAGTTTTCTTCGGGTAGATTGTGCAAGGTCTGATGGTGTGAGGCATGGGCTAAAAGGCAACGGCCGCAAAAGCGGCCGTTGCTTTTTTCGCTCTAAGCATGGAATTCAAGGCTTTGTATTGCCGCTCTGCAGATTAGGCATTGCGTCGTCGGTAGCGGGTTCCTCGGCATCAATTTGTGGCTGCACTTTGGGTATGCGGTGCTCATTGATGCTGGGCGGAATCTGGCTGGCTGCGCCGACATTCACCGAACCAATGCGCGGCTTCATCCACACCTGATCATGCCATTGCTGATATAGCTGTGGATCCCAGTAGCGGCGGTCATAGAATTTGGAGCCCGAGATCTGCATGCCCTCTCCATCCGGACCTGGGACGTAGATGGTCAGTGCGCCAGCGGAACCCAAGCGACTGCCGGTCACACCTTGCTGGCCACGATGCAGGACGCGCGCCAAGCGGGGCGATGCCGCTTCATCACCGTAATGAGCGTAGACCTCTTGCCCCAGTTCCACCGCACGTTCACGTTCGATGTCGTCGAGTTGAGCCCAGTAGCGCTCTCGCAAACCAGCAAAACCGGCGTATCCGCGCTCCGCCGCAAGATCCATCCATGCATAGGCCAAACTGCGGTCCGCGGTTACACCTTGGCCGTTCCAAAGCATTTCGGCAACCATACCTTGGGACGGCTTGTCCGAATAATAAGCAGCACGCTTGAAGTAAGTGAAAGCCTTTTCTGGTTCGTTGTTCTTCAGTTTCTCCAGGCCCAGTAGCCGGAATCTGAGGTCTGGGTGGCTGGAAAGAAAGCCGGCAGACCTCATCAGGGGGTCCATTGTCGGGTCGGCGGGTAGCTTCTCCGTGGCGATCGTAACAGCACTGGATAATAGTGAAAGTGCCAGTACTGGCGCGGCGAGGAACAGTTTTATCTTCATGATGGCTCGGTGACAGGCGAGTCAGTGCTATAGGCGAGATTTTGTCGATGTTGATGATATCCCTGTCATCGGCAAAATCCGATGACAGGGTATCCATTTTTATTGTTTCGTGCCGATGTGGCGATCGAAGAAATTCAACATCTCGGTATAGAGTTTGAGGCGTGCTTCGTCACCATAGAAGCCATGCATTTCGCCGGACTGGATGATCATTCCTTCTGGGCGGTTACCCGCCGCAATAAGTGCTTTGTTCATTAGCTCGGTTTGCTCGGGTACGGCGCGAGCATCGCGAGCGCCGGCTGCAAGGTACACCGGAATCTTGACTTCGCTCGCCCGCAGGGCTGGGGATGCACGCTGCCAGTCAGCGCGGTCGCTACCTTGGGTGCGGCGAAGATAGCGAAGCCCGGAATCGCTTTGCGGGATGTCGCCTTTCTTGAAAAGCATGTCGATGTCGTAGACGCCGACATAGCCAAAGGCGCATTGGAACAGACCTGGCTCGCGGATCGGTGCCATCATCGACGAGTAGCCACCAAAGCTACCGCCATAAATGCAGATGCGACTCCTATCCACGTAGCCGTTGTCCAGTGCCCAGTGTGTGGCATCGAGGATATCGTTCTGAATGTTCTGGTCCCATTGGCGGTGACCTGCATTCTGGAACTCCTTGCCGTAGCCGCCTGAGCCGCGGAAGTTGACCTGCAGGGTTGCATAGCCTCGGCTGGCGAACAGCTGCGCCTCAGGGTTGAAAGCCCAATCATCGCGAGGACCAATAGGACCTCCGTGGGGATTGACAATCAACGGCAGATTCTTGCCGTCGCTGCCATTGGGGATGGTCAAGTAAGCATGAACCGTACGGCCATCTCGCGCGGTGAAGGAGAAGGGGCGAGTGGTTGCCATCTTCTTCGGGTCGAGTTGGGTCCTGCGCGACATCAGGAAGCGAGCTTTACCGGTATCCCTGTCGTACAGATATAGCTCTCCGGGGTTACTGTCGCTGTAGACCGATACGAGAATCTTCTTGCCATCATTGGTGAAACTGGAGAAACCCACCATTTGGCCGTCAAAAGCAGATGCGAGGGAGGTATAAAGCTGGGCATCCGGATGTGCTTCATCGAGCATCGTTACCGCCGGTGCCCCGGCCTCGGTGATGACGCCGATCAGCGTGTTCAGATCGGTCGACCAGATGTTTCCGGAGATTTCGGCGACGGGGTCGGAGAATAGCTGTTTGAACTCGCCACTGCTGGTGTCGAGCGTTCCGATAGCAGCTGGCGTCTTGCCATCATCCAAAGAGGCATAGACGGTTCCGCTTTCGGTGGTGCGTTCAACGGATAAGTGTTTGCCTTCGGCTTTTGAGGAGTTGATCAGTGTCCAGCTCTGCGCATCACGGCGGTAAAGTTCGGAACGCTCGGCGTACTCGCCACTTTCATCACGTGAAGAGCTGCAGACGGCAAATCGCGGCTGTTTGGTTTCGTCAAGAGTAATGCTGCAGTTTTCCTTGGGGGCTCGGCCCAAAGACGTGCGACGCCCACTGATTACGTCGACCTTGAAAAGCTCGGTCCCAACGCCTTCGCTGGACCGTGCTGAGGTCGCCTGCATGATCACGTTGTCGTCGTCGTTACGCAGGGTGTCAACCAACGAGTAACGTTCGTTGCCGATGCTCTTGGCTTGCTGGGTAGCGTCGCGCGTTCCCTGGAAGATGAGCGGTCGCGGTTGGGTGCCGTCCGCGTTCACTGCGTACCATTCTCCGATGCTGAATGGAGCGGCGTAGCCCCCCAATTTCTTGACAGCATCGAACATCAGGCGCTCTGGGCTGACCCAGTAAAAACTGCCTATGCTTTTCTTGTCGGGCAGCTGGTTGATTTTCAGTGGCTTGAGGTCAGCAGCGTTCAATACAACTAGGACGTCCTGATCGCCCTTGTCCACGGTGATTGCCAGGTAGCGGCCATCGGGTGAGATTTTTGCTGTTCCGTAGGTTGGACGGCCGATGAAGTCCTGGATGTCCTGGGCAGCAAACACTGGGGTACAGGCTGCGCCAATGGATAGGGCCAGCGTCAGGCCAATAAGTTTCTTCATTGTCAGCTCCTTGCTTTCTAGCGCGCAGTGGTGGCGCTCAGCCCCATTTTGGGGGCATATTCAATATCCTTTCAGAAAGAAGCCCGGCAGAAACCGGGCTTCTTCTTGATTCTCCAGAACTATCTGATCAGAACTTATAGTTCAGTTCAGCAGAGATCTGTCGGCCTACCGGAGAGTACGAGCGGAAGAAGTACGGGTAGGAATTGTAGGTATCGTCCGCCGGGTGCAGCTTGTCGAACACATTGAGCACTTGCAGGCCAACGGAGGCTTTGTTCGTGATCTTCTTGTTCAGGGTGAGGTTCCACACCAGGTACGGCGCAATACGGCCGGTTTCAGCCCAGTTTGGCAGCGAACCCGTACGAGTGCCGTACACAGTTGCGCTCCAGTCATCCTTGCTCCATGAAGTGGTCAGGCTGGCCTTGCTGCGGTAGTTGAAGTACTGCAGGTGGTCTCGGGTGTTGACGATATCGCCACCCGGGAAATCCTGATCTTCCAACTTGAGCACATGGGTGTACTTCATCTGGACGCCGAAACGGCCCCAACGATCAGTATCGAACTTGTAGTCCAATGCTGCGTCGATACCCGAGGTGCGGGTCATGGCTTGGTTGTACGGGATCGAGGTGAAGCCAGTGACCTTGTTCTCGCCCAGGGCGGTATCGTCGCGGGTCACCAGGCTCTTGAAGTACTGGCAAGCGGCCGAGTTGCCGTCGACGACCGAACCAGAGGTCGTAACACCCAAGCGGCAATCGGCTTCATTGCGATACAGGTAGTCGCTGTCGATGTCAGCGACTGCGCCTTCAAGCTTGATGTTGTAGTAATCCACCGTCAGCGCCAGGTCGTCGATGATGTCCCAGACGAAACCAACGGTGAACGACTTGCCGGTTTCTTCTTCCAGTTCCTTGCTGCCTTGGCGGGTAGAAAAAGCCTGGTAGTAGTAGTCGGTGTCATTCGTGCAGGCGGTGCTCTTCGGATCCAAGCCGGCCTCACGGCAGCGCAGTTGGTCGACAATGTAAGAGTACGAGCCGGATTGGCCGGCAAAGACGTAATGCATGTCGGGGGCACGGAAGCTGGTTGCGTAGTTGCCGCGCAACAGCAGGCTCTCAAACGGACGCCATTCCAGGCCAGCGGACCAAGTCGACGCACCATCAACGTTGGTCACGTCGTCGTACTTGTCGAATCGACCTGCCAAGCTGGCTTTCAGCGAATCGAAGATCGGAATGCTCAATTCAAGGCCAGCCGCATAACGGTCGCGTTCACCGCCACCGCCGGTTGCTGTGAGGTTGTAGATCTTGTCAGCTCCGGTATACGTGACGGTGGAGCGCACGTCGGGATCAAGCGTGTATTCCTGGCTTGCGGCCTCAAACACCAACGCTGCGCCCAGCGGGCCAGCTGGCAGGTCGAACAAGTCACCGCTGATGGTGAAGCTTCCGGTTGTGTTCTTGGAAGAGCCACTGTTGCGCACGTTGGTGATCAACGAGCGATACACATCAGGCGTCATCGGGCTGAACAGGCGGTCAACATCAACGTTGTAAACGCTATAGGTGCCGACGGTGCCGAGCTGCGGGCCGAGGAAATAGTCGTTGATCTTATTGGTCAAGAAACGGGGGCGGGTGGTGTCGTAGTCGAACTTGGAGTGCGAAATGCTCGCATCCCAATCAAAGCGATTGTTTGCGAACGAACCTCGCAGGCCAGCAACCACGTTGATCGAGGTTTCGTCATATGTCGTGGCCTGTGCGCCGCCAACTTCCTCTGGAGTGAAGATGCGCTGGGCCTGTACGTAGCCGAGGGTCGGGTCGTACACATAGCCAGGTGTCTGCCAGAACTGGGTGGAGCTATAGCCCTTGTTGCTGCTGTCGGTGAACAGCGCCTGGGCGTAAGCCTGGATCCCATTGCTGAAGTCATAGTTGCCAGCGATGTAGCCAGAGGTCTTGTCGTAGGCGTTCTGGATGGACTGGGTTGCCGGATAACCGAAATAACCGCAGCGATTCGGTGTGCTGTTTGACACCGAAGCAGAGGAGTTATACGGGGTGAACTCCGACGATGTGGCCGCGCAGGCCTCACGCAGGTTGGCTACCGAATTGTTCAGGCTGCCATCGTTGCCCTTCCACACATACTGAGCCCCAGTGTTTCGATACAGATAGACGCCACTGGTCGCGGTGGTGAAATCCGGTTTGCCCTTGAAGTCGGGGTTGTCGTAGTAGGAATCCATGAAATCGCGCTGCGATGCCAAGATTTCCTCACGATTGAGGTATTCCGCCGAGTAGGTGACGCTCCAGTTGTCGCCGCTCTTGCCGCCGGTGAACTGGAACAAGCCAGTATCGCCACCACCACGGGTAGTAGTACCCGCGCGGATCTTGATCGCATTCCCTTCGAAATTGGTTTTGGTAATGATGTTGACAACGCCAGCCACCGCGTCGGAACCGTAAATAGCTGACGCGCCGCCGGTCAGAACCTCGATGCGTTCGACCGCTGCGGCGGGAATGCTGCTCAGACTGACCGCGTTGGACCTGCTGTTGTACGGCTGCGGGTAGTCAGCCATGCGCTTGCCGTTGATCAGGATCAGGGTGTAGCCAGGACCCATGCCGCGCATATTCAGGAACTGGGCGTTTGGAGTGAAGCCACTCTGCGTCAATTCGTTCTGTACGTCGCCGGTCACCTGGCTTAGCGTGGTGAGTGCTTCGTAGACCGTATTGAAGCCTTCCTTCTCGATATCTGCAGCGGTAATGACGACGACCGGAGTGGGGCCTTCTACGTCGCTCTTCTTGATTCGGGAGCCTGTGACTGAAACGCGATCGAGCGTGGTGGCGCGCTGGGCACTCGGTGTCGCCGCGCCCTGATCTTGGGCGTACGAGACGGCAGGTGCAGCCAGTACTGTCAACAGTGCGACGGCCAAGGCTGAACGCTTTGCGGAAGTAATTTTGTTGATGTGCACGTGGATGAATCCCCTTGAAATTTAAAGACTTTTCCCTGTCACTGGCGTCAATTTCAGTGTGTTACAGCGCAGTGAGTAAGGTTAACGTAACATGACTTTAACGTTAATTGCGCAGTTTCCGCCGCATTTGGCAAATGATTTCACTTGCAACTTAATTGGCGTGTGTGGCTGGGGGCCTCAATGGGCGGGAGTTGCGCGGCTGGGTCAAGCGGCCAACTGGCAGGCCATGGATCCTCGTTGGCTTTCAAGGAAACAGGCATAGCCCTTCAGGGCCGGTAGAACTCAACAAAGCGGGGGCACGGTGCATATTTGCCTTGCCTTGCCTTGCCTTGCCATGCGGGCGCTGAGTTTGTCAGGGATGCGGACTCATAGTTGCTTACGCTGAAACAGCGTAAGAAAGAGACAGCTCAGTACCTCGCGCTATAGTTCGCATCTGAAATAAAGCAGAGGTTGCAAGTGAGTAGGTCGATTTCGCTGGGCGGCGCCCACAAGGTGCAGAAGGGGCTCTCCCCCCATTCACGTATCCGCAATGTCATTGCGGTTGGCTCGGGCAAAGGTGGGGTAGGCAAGTCCACGACCGCGGTGAACCTTGCGTTGGCGCTGAAAGCGCTGGGCGCCAAGGTCGGAGTGCTGGACGCCGATATCTACGGCCCCAGCGTGCCGGCCATGCTGGGCCTGAGCGGGCGGCCGGAGAGCCCGGACAACAAGTCCATCGAGCCGCTGCGGGCGTTCGGGGTCGAGGCGATGTCGATCGGTTTCCTGATCGAGCCGGACTCCCCGATGATCTGGCGTGGTCCGATGGCCACTTCCGCGCTGACCCAGCTGTTCAACGACACGCTGTGGGGCGACCTGGACTTCCTGCTGATCGATCTGCCGCCGGGTACCGGCGATATCCAGCTGACGCTGTCGCAGAAAATCCCGGTGGCCGGCGCGGTGATCGTTACCACGCCGCAGGACATTGCCACGCTGGATGCACGCAAGGCTTTGAATATGTTCGAAAAGGTCGAGGTGCCGGTGCTGGGTATCGTCGAGAACATGGCCATGCACACCTGCAGCAGCTGCGGTCATGTCGAGCACCTGTTTGGCGAAGGTGGCGGCCAGCGCATGGCCGAGCAGTACGGGGTGCCGTTGTTGGGCTCGCTGCCGCTGGACATCGGCATCCGCGAGCAGGGTGATGTGGGTGCGCCTATCGTGGTTGCGCAGCCCGATTCGGCCGCGGCGAAGGCCTATATGTCGGCGGCGCAGCGGATGGCGGAAGAATTGGCCAAGCGCCCACGCGCCAGCATTCCGATCCTGTCCTCGTTGATCTGAGGCAGTCGCCAGCTCGGTAGCAAGCAAGGCCCGCTCAGCGGGCCTTGCCTTATATAGAGTGTGCAGAAGTTGCTGGCAGGCGATTGCTTGCCGGCTCCTGGCCGGCTCTAGGCTAGAATCGACCACCCCCGGCCGCAGGTATGCTGCGGCACAACGTGAACAGGATCACTGAATGAGCATCAAGAGCGACCGTTGGATCCGCCAAATGTCCGAACAGCACGGCATGATCGCGCCGTACGAAGCCGGCCAGGTCAAGCAGGTGGATGGCCAGCGCATCGTCAGTTACGGCACCTCCAGCTATGGCTACGACGTGCGTTGCTCGCGTGAGTTCAAGGTGTTCACCAACATCAACTCGACCATCGTCGACCCCAAGCACTTCGACCCGAAGAGCTTCGTCGACATCGAGGCCGATGAGTGCATCATCCCGCCGAACTCGTTCGCGCTGGCACGCACGGTGGAATTCTTCCGCATCCCGCGCGACACCCTGGTGGTGTGCCTTGGCAAGAGCACCTATGCGCGCTGCGGCATCATCGTCAACGTGACCCCGCTGGAGCCGGAATGGGAAGGCCACGTGACGCTGGAGTTCTCCAACACCACGCCGCTGCCGGCGCGCATCTATGCCAACGAAGGCGTGGCGCAGATGCTGTTCTTCCAGGCCGACAAGGACGATATCTGCGAGACCTCGTACAAGGATCGTGGTGGCAAGTACCAGGGCCAGACCGGCGTTACTCTGCCGCGCACCTGAGTGCGGTCTGGGCTGGAATGGAAAAGGCGCCTTTCGGCGCCTTTTTCTGTATGCAGGATCCGTCGGAGCGGCTTATTTGCCGCGTCCGAACAACATGCCGATACCGACAGCCACCAGGATGGCAGGCCACCAGGTGGCGAGCATGCTGCCGATGTTGCCGTTGATCCAGCCGAGGTTCTTGGCCAGGAAGAACAGGCCAACGATGATCAGGATCAGGGCGGCGATCAGATTGGAGCGCATCGGTTTGCGGAGTCCGTAAAGGGGGAAGGTTCTTATCGTAGCCGTTGGCGCCAGATTTCGACACGTTGGGCCAGCACCTCCGGATCGAAACGCTGTGCCTTGCCGCTGCCCCAGACCGGGCCCGGCCACGCGGCGTCGTTCTCGTTGCGGCCGATCAGATGCACGTGCAGCTGGCGCACGATATTGCCGAGCGCACCGATGTTGATCTTGCTGACATTGGGCTTGTGCTTGAGGTGCTGGGAGATCTGGTTGATCTCGGCCAGCAGCAGGCGTTGCTGGGCACCGTCCAGGTCGATCCACTCGCTGGCATTGGGCACGCGCGGTACCAGCACGACCCAGGGGAAGCGGTCGTCGTTCATCAAGCGGATCTGCGACAGGGGGCCATCGGCAATCAATACGCTGTCGGCGGCAAGGCGGGTATCAAGTACGAAATCGGACGTCACAGCTTCGGTCATCGCAGGTTCTCGCTGAAGAAGGCCAAGGTGCGTTCGCGCGCCAGATCGGCGCTGGCTGGGTGGTAGTGCATGCCGACCTCGCGGTTGAAGGCGTGGTCGGCTGGATAGACATATACAGGCAAGTCGGGTTGCTTTTCACGGTGCGCTGCAACGGCGGCGGCCGGGATCGAGGCGTCCTGGTCGCCAAAGTGGAAGATGGCCGGGGCTTTGAACGCTGTATCCAGGAACGGCACGTTGCGCGCGCCGTAGTAGCTGGCCGAAGGCAGGCCCAGCCGTTGCGCGGCCAACATGGCGATGGTGCCGCCCCAGCAATAGCCGACCGTGCCGACCTTGCCGTACGGCGCCAAAGCCTTTGCGGCGGCTTCGACCACGGTTACCGCGCGGTCCACGCCCAGCTCGTCGACCAGCGCCTTGCCGCGGCTGACGCCGGCTGCGTCATAGTCCAGCTGCAGGTCCGGTTCGATCAGGTCGAAGAAGGAGGGCGCCAGCACCGCATAGCCCTCGGCGGCGTACTGCTCGGCGACATGGCGGATATGCGCATTGGCGCCGAAGATTTCCTGTATGACCACCAGACCGGCGCGTGGGCTGCCGGAGGGCAGGGCCTGCCAGGCGCGGACCGGGCCGATTGGGGTGGGGAGGGTGATCCAGTTGGGCATGGGGGAGGCTCCAAGGTGTTGGGTTGGCTACCTTCTCCCGCTTGCGGGGGAAGGTGCCCGAAGGGCGGATGGGGGGAGCTTTTGGAGCGTGAGGTCTGCTTGCTAGAAGCTTCCCCTCACCCCAACCCCCGCTCCGCGCCCCGCCCCTTGCGCTGGCGCAAGGGCGTTCAACAGGGCACGAACCGGTGGTTCGTAAGCGCCCCCTCTTTCACCCCGCAAGCGGGAGAGGGGCTCTAGTTAGTTGTTGCCAAGATGAGACTGATTATCAGCTCTCTCGCGTATTAAGCCAGCCGCAGGGCGTCGCGCCTTCGGCCCGGTATACTGCCCGGCTTTCCGGCCTCGCTGCCATTCCGGCCCGGCCCCAGGATTTCCAGATCATGTCCCAGCTGAACCCCAAAGTCGGCTTCGTCAGCCTTGGCTGCCCGAAGGCCCTAGTCGATTCCGAGCGCATCCTCACCCAGCTGCGGGTGGAGGGCTATAGCATCGTGCCGTCCTACGACTCGGCCGACGTGGTGGTGGTCAATACCTGTGGCTTCATCGACTCGGCCGTGGCTGAATCGCTGGATGCGATCGGCGAGGCGATGAACGAGAACGGCAAGGTCATCGTCACCGGTTGCCTGGGCAAGAAGGGCGACATGATCCGCGAGCATTACCCGGACGTGCTGTCGGTGTCCGGTCCGCAGGACTACACCACGGTGATGGAGGCGGTGCATGCCGCGCTGCCGCCCAAGCACGACCCGTTCGTCGACCTGGTGCCGGACTACGGCATCAAACTGACCCCGCGCCACTACGCTTACCTGAAGATTTCCGAAGGCTGCAACCACCGTTGCAGCTTCTGCATCATTCCCTCGATGCGTGGCGATCTGGTATCGCGCCCGGTTGATGAGGTGCTGCGTGAGGCCGAGCGCCTGGTCAAGGGCGGCGTGCGTGAGCTGTTGGTGGTGTCGCAGGACACCTCGGCGTACGGCGTGGACCGCAAGTACGCGCCGGGTACCTGGCGCGGCAAGGAGTACGCCACGCGCATGAAGGCGCTGTGCGAAGGCCTGTCCGAGCTCGATGCCTGGACCCGCCTGCACTACGTCTATCCGTACCCGCACGTCGACGACGTGGTGCCGTTGATGGCCGAGGGCAAGATCCTGCCGTACCTGGATATTCCGTTCCAGCATGCAAGCCCGCGCATCCTCAAGCTGATGAAGCGTCCAGGTGCAGTGGACAAGACCCTGGAGCGCGTGCTGCGCTGGCGCGAGATCGCACCACAGATCACAGTGCGTTCGACCTTCATTGTCGGCTTCCCGGGCGAAACCGATGCCGAGTTCGAGCAGCTGCTCGATTTCCTCGACACCGCCCAGCTCGACCGCGTCGGCGCCTTCGCCTACTCGCCGGTGGAAGGTGCAACCGCCAACCAGCTGCCGGACCCGGTGCCTGAAGAAGTGAAGCAGGAGCGTCTTGCCCGTTTCATGGAAAAGCAGGCCGCCATTTCCGCCGCCAAGCTCGAAGCCAAGATCGGCAGCGTGCAGCAATGCCTGGTCGACGCCATCGAAGACGGCATCGCCGTGGCCCGCTCCAAGGCCGATGCGCCGGAAATCGACGGTCTGGTGCATATCCAGAACGCCACTGAAGCCAAATTGCGCGTGGGCGAGTTCGTCAACGTCGAGATCACCGACAGCGACGAGCACGATCTGTTCGGCGATGCGCTGATCGAAACCAAGGCGGCACCGTTCGACCTCAAGGTGCTGTGACCACCGCAGCGGCCGCAAACGATGCCGGCGTGGGCCGGCGTCGTTTTGTAGCGCCATTGCGCGGGCAGGTTGAATCGCAGTGCTTTGATCATCCGCTGTTCGCGGACTTCCGTGATTTCGAGGCGTTGATGCGGGCTTCCGATTGGCCGGGCATCGATGCACTCACTGTGCAGTTGCCCGTGCAAGGCAAGCGCTTTGTCGCCCAGGACGATGCGTTGCTGGCTGACGGCCTGCACTACGAGCAACGTATTGCACAGGGCCGTATCGCCACCCGCGAGCAGAACTGGCATGACCTTTTCAACGCGATGGTGTGGGCACGTCACTTCGCGATCAAACGCGCGCTCAACGCGCAGCAGTGCCGGCATATCGCAGTGATGGGGGCAGGCCAGCGCAATCGCGCGCAGGCTGCATTGACCCAGTTCGATGAAACCGGGCTGATCGTGCGTGCGCGCGATGCGGGCGTGCTGGCGGCATGGGATCGGCATGACTGGTCAGCGCTGTTCAATCCGGATGGGTGGCACGCAGGCGATATCGCGGTCTGCGCGGTGATTGGCCATGCGCTGATGGAGCAGGCGTTGCTGCCCGAACGCCTTCTCGTCGGAAAGTGCCTGGTGGTCGTTGGCGATGACGACGTGGCCTGCGTTGCCGCAGTGGCTGCAGCAATCGAAGACGCCAGTTTGCTTGCGGACCCCGCCGAGCTGCGTCCACTGCCGCTGGCCGGCATCCCCGGTTGGCATGCGCCCCAAGATGCGGTCTTTTACCAATTGACTGACTACTTCCGTCCGTTACGCGAAGGTCGCGCCTATCCGGTGCCGCTCAGGCTCAGCCGTAGTTGACGTCGATGATCGCGAAGCGGGTCAGGCCGCTCGGCAGCTCCACCGCGAACTCATCGTCGATGCGCTTTTTCAGCAATGCCCGCGCCAATGGCGAATCGATGCTGATCCAACCAGCCGGTGCATCGGTCTCATCGGGACCGACGATCCGGTAGATGACGGTCTGCCCGGAATCGACATTCTCCAGCTCCACCGTCGCGCCGAAGAACACGGCTTCCGGATCGCTGGGTGTGGTGTCGACCACGCGCAGGGCTTCCAGTCGCTTGCTCAGATAGCGCACGCGGCGGTCGATTTCACCCAGCTGCTTCTTGCGGTAGGTGTACTCGGCGTTCTCCGAGCGATCACCTTCGGCGGCTGCGGCTGCCAGCGCCTTGACCACTTCCGGCCGACGTTGCCGCCACAATTCATCCAGCTCGGCCTTGAGCCGGGCATGGCCCTGGGCGGTGATCAGGGCGGTGCTTTTTTCTGCGGGGGGACGCCAGCGGCTCATTGCGGTCATGCGTTGCGTGGATGCCGGCATGGTAGCTGGGCTTGCTTGCGCAAGGCCAATCCATGGCTGAAGCTCTGCGTTCTCTGACAAGGAAGTCCGGTCGATGTTGATCCTGCCGCTGCACAAACCGCTGAACCTGAGCACGCTGCCCTTGGTAACCGTGTTGTTGGTGCTGATCAATATCTACGTGTTTTTCGCCTGGCAGGCTGGTGATGAGCAGAAGGTGCAGGCGGCGCAGGACTGGTACCAGCAGTCCGGGCTTGCCGAATACGAGCTGCCCGTCTACGAGAAGCATCTGCGTATGACTGCGCAGGGCGATGCCTTGGCCGAACTGGAATCAATTCCGGCAGGGCAGCGGGGCCGCTACGTTGGCATGGCGACGTTGAGCGATGTTGCGTTCCAGCGAGCGCTGGAGAGCGGTGGCCTGTTCGAGTCGGAAGACGAACAGGCGGCATGGGCGCCATTGCGCCGCGAGTACCAGGCGCAGCTGGACCAGGTATTCACCCTGCGACATATCCTGCGCAGTTCGGAATGGTCGCCGCGGCGATTGCTGTCAGCCGCCTTCCTGCACGGCAGCGTGATGCATCTGCTGGGCAACATGCTGTTCCTGGTGGTACTCGGCCTGTTGCTGGAAGGCGCGCTCGGGGGCTGGCGCTTTCTCGGCCTGTATCTGTTGGGGGCGATGGGTTCCAGTGTGGCCAGCGTGTTGTGGCGCTGGGGCGAAGTCGGCGGTGGGCTGGGCGCATCCGGTGCGATCGCAGCGGTGATGGGGGCGTTCTGCGTGGTCTGGGGAATGCGCCCGGTGCGCTTCTTCTACTGGTTCGGGGTGATCTTCGACTATGTGCGCGCGCCGGCGATATGGCTGTTGCCGTTGTGGTTGGGCTGGGAGGTGTTCAACCTGCTGACCAATGATGAAGCAGGCATTGGCTTCGACGCGCACGCTGGTGGGCTGATCTGCGGTGCGTTGCTGGGTGGCGTGCTGGTGCTGGGCCGGCAGACCCGCGAGGACTATATGGCGGACGACAGCGAGGTGGCGGTCGACGATCAGCGTTGGGAGCAGGCCCAGTACTACATGGGTCGTCTTGAAAATGCGGCTGCCGAGCGCGTGTTGAGTGCACTGGCGGTCGAACAACCACAACGGTTGGATATTGCGCTGGCGCGCTACCGGGTGGCTGCCAATGCCGGCAATAGCGCCGAGATGCGGGCGCGTGCTGCCGATGTATTGCGGCTGGATGCGGATGATGCGTCAGCCCTCGCCGCACAGCGCGGAATCGTGAAGCATCTGCTGGCCGATGGCGGGGTTGCCGAGCTTGCGCAGCCAGCGTTCGAGTGCTGCCTCAAGGCCGGCTGGCTGCAGGAAGCCGAGGCAGTGTGGGAGCAGGCCATTCAACTGGCCGCCGAGATGCAGGCGCAGGGTTGGTTGCGGCTGGCATTGCGGCACGGCGAGGCCCATGCGCATGCGCAGCGCCGGCGCTTGCTGGAGCTGCTGCAGCAGCGCTTCTCCACCACGCCACAAGCTGGCAAGGCCCGGTTCCTGCTGGAGAACGAATAAGCGACCTGCAGGGTTCGTTTTCCGGGCGGAACGGCGTGTGGCAGGTGTCTGCCGCTGCGAGCCCGCGCGGCGGCTCCGCCCGTAGCCCGGGTAAGCGCAGCGCACCCGGGAGGCAAGGGGGCCAGGAACACCTGGTCAGTCGCCATCGATCCCGGCTGCGCTGTGAGTATCCGGGCTACGGTCGCTGCATTAGGTGGCGCGATTACGCGGTGTTTCAGGCTGGACTGGTCTGCAGTGCCCGCTTGGCGGCCTCGAGCTTGCGGCGTTGCTCATCGTCTTCGCAGCGTTGCAGCGCATCTTCGATCAGTTGCAGTGCTTCGGCATCGCGGTTGTAACGTTCGCCCAGCAACAAGGCGGCCTGCAAGGCCCACTGTGGTGCATCAGGTTCGCGCGGCCATGCCTTGAACATCGCGCGCAAGGTATCCATCTGCAGTTGCAGCTGGCCGCCGAGGCGGGCGCGTTCGGCCAGATGCGCTGCCTGCTGCGGCTCGGCAGGGGTAAAGTCCGGGTCGACCTCGAGCATGTCACGCAACACGTTCATCGCCTCGCGCTCCTGCTTCTCGATCAGCAGGCGGCTGATGTACTGGCGGGCATGGTCGCGCAAAGCATCCGATGCGCCTTTGCGGCGAAGCAGGCGCTGGTACAGCTCGTGTACCGGCAGGCTGACCGCACGCGAGCGCACTGAGCCGCGTAGCGCATCCAGCGCGGCATCCGGGTGACCTTCGCGGATGAAGTGTTCGGCTTCATCCAGCAGTTTCTGGTCCGGGTCATGCCGTGCAAAGGCGTCGTGTGTACCTTCCGGTTCGAAGCCCAGCGCATCGTGGTACTGGTAGACCAGATAGCCGAGCAGATGGAAGGCGCTGAACAAGCCCCAGATGCTGAAGAGGTTGAGCACCAGCTCGCCAACGACCGGCGGCATGAAGGTGTGCAGCCATTGGCCAGCGGTCAATGCGCTGGCCTGGATGACGAACAGCAGCAGGAAGGCGGCCAGGTAGGGCCAGCCGATGCGGAAGGCGATGGTGATCGAAGTGACTGGATTGGCAGCGTGGCGCAGGCTGCCATCCATCGCCAGCGAGATCACGCAGCCGGGTTGCAGCAGGACGACCGCGCCGAGTGTCAGCAGGCCGATCACGGGGCCGGTGAAGATCGTCACCGTCACCACGAAGATACCCATCAATATCATCAACCCCAATAGCCGGATGACGGTGCCATCGCTGCTGTTGAGGGTGTTCTCCGGCGAGGCCATGCGTCCGTTTGCGGTTTCGCGCAGGATCTCGAAGGCGTAGCGGTAGATCGCCACCCAGGTGACGATGCCAAGCAGCCAGCCAATGGCTGGCAGCCAGGTCAGCAAGGTGCATAGCGTGAGTGCGATCAGCGAATACAGTGCCGGACCACGCACAGGATAGAGCGTGATCGCAGGCAGTCGTTGCCAGAACGGTTGTAGGCGTTGCGCATTCGCGCCACGCTTGCGGTCTTCCATGACATTCCCCCGTGAGTCAGGGGCTGATTGTGACTGCTGCGACAGCGGGCCGGCAATGGGCCGGCCCGGTTGGGACACTCAGCGCTTGCCGCCGAAGATGCTGCCCAGGATGCCGCGTACGATCTGGTTGCCCAGCTTGGTGCCGACGGTGCGGGTGGTCTGCTTGGCCATGGTTTCGATCATGCCCTGGCGGCGCTTGGTGCCGAAGATGGCGTCCTTGATGCTTTGGCCGAAGCCGCCTTCCTGTTCTTCATCCTGCTGGCGGGTGCGTGCGGCCGGGGCCTGTGCCTGTGCGCTCGCTTTCTCCGCGCGCTGTGCCAGCAGCTCCGCTGCGGATTCGCGATTGACGGCTGTGTCGTAACGGGTGCCGACCGGGCTGCCTGCGCGTACCTGGCTGCGTTCGGCGTCGGTGATCGAGCCCATCCGGCAGCGCGGCGGTGCGATCAGGGTCTTCTGCACCGGCGAGGGAATGCCCTTGTCCTGCAGCGTGGACACCAGTG
Organism: Stenotrophomonas sp. 21LCFQ19; assembly: GCF_056861425.1. NCBI lineage: Bacteria > Pseudomonadati > Pseudomonadota > Gammaproteobacteria > Lysobacterales > Lysobacteraceae > Stenotrophomonas > Stenotrophomonas sp. 21LCFQ19. The sequence goes on from NZ_JBSPUF010000002.1 coordinate 149,448, forward strand.
CTTCGCCGGTGCCCAGCTGCGACAAGGTGGCGACCACGTCGAGCTTGGGGTTCTGCACGAAGGTCTCGGCCGCCGTCTTGACCGCCTTCTGGTCACGCGGGGTGAAGGCGCGCAGTGCGTGCTGCACGCGGTTGCCGAGCTGGCCAAGGATGTTGCCGGGCACGTCATCCGGGAACTGCGAGCAGAAATACACGCCCACGCCCTTGGAGCGGATCAGGCGCACCACCTGCTCGATACGCTGCACCAATGCCGGTGGCGCATCGTCGAACAACAGGTGGGCTTCGTCGAAGATGAAGACCAGCTTGGGTTTCTCCAGGTCGCCCACTTCCGGCAGCTGCTCGAACAGCTCGGACAGCAGCCACAGCAGGAAGGTGGAATACAGGCGCGGCTTGAGGATCAGCTGCGCGGCGGCAAGGATGCCGACCACGCCACGGCCGTCATGGTTGACCCGCATGATGTCGGCCAGCTCCAGTGCCGGCTCGCCGAAGAAGGCTTCGCCGCCGTCCTGCGACAGGCGCAGCAGCGAGCGCTGGATGGCCGCCACCGACTGCGCGCTGACCAGACCGTATTCGGTGGAGATGTCCTTGCGCTCCTCGGCCACCAGGCCGAGCAGGGCGCGCAGGTCATCCAGGTCCAGCAACAGCAGGCCGCGGTCGTCGGCCAGCTTGAAGACGATGTCGAGCACGCCGGACTGGGTGTCGTTGAGTTCGAGGATGCGGGCCAGCAGGGTGGGGCCCATCTCGCTGACGGTGGTGCGCACCGGATGGCCGAGCTTGCCGTACAGGTCCCAGAACACCACCGGGCTGGCAGCCGGGGCGAAGCCGTCGACGCCAATCTCGGCGGCGCGCTGGGCCAGCTTCTCGCCGCCTTCGCCGGCAACTGCAAGGCCAGCCACGTCGCCTTTCACGTCGGCCATGAACACCGGCACGCCCAGTCGCGAGAAACCCTCGGCCAGCGTCATCAAGGTCACCGTCTTGCCGGTACCGGTGGCGCCTGCCACCAGGCCGTGACGGTTGCCGAAGCGCGGAAGCAGGGTGACGGCGATGTCGTCGGTGACGCCTTTGCCGAGCAGGATCGGGTCCATGGAGGCACTCATTGATGAATGAAGGAAGGATTCTAACGGCCGACTGTATCGCGGCGGTGGCAATGTTGCCCCCGGGTCTGTCCGCCAGCTACCCTGCCTCACCTTTGTCATGCAGTGCTGCTGATGCCCGTATCCCTGTTTTCTGCCCGTGCCTGGTCGATGTTGGTTGCGACTTCGCTGTTGACCGTGGTTCCGGCCGCCCAGGCGATCTCCGCCCGTGACAAGGTCAAGGTTGATGCCATCGAGGCGCGGATGACGGCGGCCGAGAAGCGCTACAGCGATGCCTTGGTGCTGGTTGCCAATGCTGACCCCAAGGGCACGGCCGAGGGCGACGCCGCGCTGGAAGACATGGAAGATGTGATCAGCGCCTGCATTGCACAGAAGGGCTGCCAGGTCAGCAATCTGCTGGCGACCTATAAACGCCTGCTCAAGCAGCGGACCGATGCCAACGGCGAGGCGCAGGAGGAGGACGGTGGCCCATTGGAGGCCGATCCGGACCACATCGCGCCGCTGGTGGCCGATGTGCCCGAAGCCGCGCGCGCAGCTGCATTGCTCAATGACCACCGGCATGCCTTCGACGACATGGTTGAATACAACCCGGCGATCCAGGCCGGCATCCGCCGCTGGCTCACCGATATGCGTCCCTCGCTGCTGACCAGCTACGAGAACTACATGAACCTGCGCGGGATCATGTGGCCGGAGTGGGAGAAGGATGGCCTGCCCGAAGCGCTGCTGTTCGGCATCATGGCCAAGGAATCCAATGGCCGCGTGCATGCATCCTCGCGTGTGGGCGCGGCGGGGCTGATGCAGTTCATGCCGGCTACCGGCCGCCGTTTCGGGCTGGGCCCGGATGGCACCGGTTTCGATACCCGCTTTGATCCGCGCAGCGCTGCCAGTGCCAGCGCCGATTACATGAATGAGCGCATGCGTGGGCTCAACAAGAACATTGAGTACGCATTGGCTGCCTACAACGGTGGCGAAGGCCGTGCCGCGCGCATCTACCGCGAAACCGGCGGGCAGAGCTTCTGGACCGATACCTCGTACAACCAATTCCCGGGCGAGACCAAGGATTACGTGCCGATGGTGATCGCCGCGGCATGGATCTTCCTGCACCCGCAGCAGTACGGCGTGGAGTTCCCCAAGCTCAATGCACAGCCGGCGACGCTGCGCCTGGCCAAGTCGACCACCATTTACGAGCTGACCATCTGCCTGGGCAGCACCGGTACCCGCGACGGTTACATGCGTGCGCTGCGCAACCTCAACCCGCGTTACGAGGCCGATGGCTGGATTCCGGGCGGCACCACCATCAATGTCACCACCCGCATTGCTGGCTTGTACAACCGCTACTGCGTCAGCGGCCCGCGCGCCGACCTGGCCCGTGCGCTGATCACGGCCGATCTGAATGCGGCGATCAAGCGGCCATCGGCGGCGACGGTTACCGGTAGCGTCGCGGTAGGCGATGTACAGGCGATGCAGGCAGCGCAGGCGGCTGCACCTGTTGTCGCACCGCCACCGCGTCCGGCAGCACCGGCGCGACGGGCAGCGCGCAGCTACAAGGTTGTCCGCGGTGACACGCTGGGCGCCATCGCCAACCGCTTCCAATGCGAAGTGCCGGCATTGGCGCGCGCCAATGGCCTGCGCGCGCCGGCTTACGCGCTCAAGCCCGGGCAAAGCCTGAAGCTGGAAGGCTGCGGTCGTTGAAACAGAAAGGGCGCCGAGAGGCGCCCTTCATGCATGTGCTGGTGGTGCTTTTGTGGGAGCGGCGTCAGCCGCGAAGCAGATAGATCCCCAGATTGCAGAAGCGTTGACCACTGAAGCTGTCCCAGCTTCGCGGCTTACGCCGCTCCCACATTGCTGGGCCGATGCTCTCAGCGCAGCTTCGCCAGCGCCTGGCCCAGCTGCACCGGGCTCTCGGCCGTCAGCGAGGGATCAAAATCGGCAACGCCGGGCGGCAGCAGCACGATCACCGTCGAGCCGTAATTGAAGCGTGCCATCTCGGCGAAGCGTTCCAGGGTGATGCCCTTGCCGCGCCAGTCCTTGCGGGTGATGCGGTCGCCGTAGGCGGGGATTTCCTCGCCGCTCCATACCGTCTCCACGCCGCTGACCAGCAGCGCGCCAACCATCACCTGCACCATCGGCCCGAAATCGGTGTCGAAGTGGCAGACCAGTCGCTCGTTGCGGGCAAACAGGCGCGGCACATTGGCCACCGCATCGGTGCCCACGCTGAACAGCCGGCCGGGCACGTGCACGGTCTCGCGCAGGGTGCCGGTCCACGGCATGTGCACGCGGTGGTAGTCGCGCGGCGATAGGTACACGGTGGCGTACAGGCCGTTGTTGAACGGGGCCGCGTCGGCGGCGTCGCCCAGTAGCTCGGCGGCGGTGAACGACTGGCCCTTGGCCTGGAAGATGCGGCCATCCTCGATAGGGCCAAGCTGGCTGATACGGCCATCGGCCGGCATGGTCAGGGTGCGTGGGTCGGCCGCGGCCACGCGTGCGCCGGGCTTCAGCGCACGGGTGAAGAAGGCGTTGAAGCTGGGGTAGCTGCGCGGGTCGGGATTGGCGGCTTCGGCCAGATTGACGTTGAACTTGCTCGATACCGTGTCGATCAGCCAGCGCGAGATGCGCGGGTTCTGCGAATAGGCCAGCGAGCGGGCCATCGACGACAACAGGCGGTGCGGCAATACATAGGTGAGGCTTGTAACCAGACTCATGGTGCGGTTTTCTCGGTGAGCTTCTTCAGGTCGCTGGCAATCGCCTGCGGGTTGAACGGGGGGCGCATCAGGCCGGCCAGCCGACCCTGCGGGTCGAGCACGGCGATGCTGGCGGAGTGGTCCATGCTGTAGTCGTCCGGGTTCTGCTCGAAGTGCTTGCCCGGCGCCTTCTGGAACACCATGCCCAGCGAGGTGGCAAAACGCTCCAGCGACGGCACGTCGGCGGTGGCGGCAATGGTGTCCTTGTGGAAGGCATGGGCGTACTCGCCCAGGCGGTTCGGGGTATCACGCTCGGGGTCCACCGAAACCAGCACCACGCGCGGGCGCAGGCTATCGGGGATGGTTTCCCATTGTTTCTGGGCTTGGGCGAGCTCGGTCAGGGTGGTTGGGCAGACATCCGGGCAGGAGGTGAAACCCAGGAACACCAGGGTCCAATGGCCGCGCAGCTCGCCCGGGATCAGGCGGGTGCCGTCGGACTGGGCCAGGTCGAATTCCGGCAGGGTGCGCGGGGTGCCATAGAAAATGATGCTGCTGGTGCCGTCCGTGCCCTTGTTGGAGGGGCCGAAGACCTTCTGCGCCAGCAGCAGGCCGAGGCCGGCGGCCAGGGCGATGGCCAGGATGATGCCGGTATTTCGATTGAACATGCGCGCGGGCTTCCGTTCGGATACGGCGGCGGGACGGGAGGTCCGCCGCGGGCGGGATACGGGAGTGTAGGGGATTGCAGGCGTACACCCCGGCCGTTTGGCGGGCGTTTGCACCCCTTTGGAGGGCCATTGCCGAAGTTTCGGCTGCAACTTGGCAATCAATATACCGGCCAGGTGCCTATAATCGCAGACCTTTCAAGTATTTCCGTATTGCCATGACTGCCGAAGCGGCCGCTGAACTCCAAACGATCGTCGATCTGATCCGCTACGGCGCAAGCCGTTTCAATGCTGCTGGCCTGACCTTCGGCCACAGCTATGACAATGCCCTGGACGAGGCGACCCAGCTGACCCTGCACAGCCTGCACCTGCCGCCGGACCTCGGCCCGGCCTATGGCACGGCGCGGGTGCTGCTGGAAGAGCGGCAGCAGGTGCTGGCGCTGTTCCAGCGCCGCATCGACGAGCGCCAGCCGGCAGCCTACCTGACCGGTGAGGCCTGGTTTGCGGGCTTGAGCTTCAAGAGCGACTCGCGCGCACTGGTGCCGCGCTCGCCGATCGCCGAGCTGATCCTCAGCGGCTTCGAGCCGTGGCTGGCCGGTCGCGACGTCAGCCGCGCGCTGGACCTGTGCACTGGCTCGGGCTGCATCGCCATTGCGATGGGCCATTACTACCCGAACTGGCAGGTGGACGGCAGCGACGTCAACGACGCCGCGCTGTCGCTGGCGGTGGAGAACAAGGAACGCCTGCTCGCCCACAACGTGGAGCTGGTCAAGAGCGACCTGTTCGCCGGCCTGCAGGGTCGCGTCTACGACCTGATCGTCACCAATCCGCCGTACGTCACCAATGACGAGACCGACGCCCTGCCGAAGGAATACCAGCACGAGCCGGACCTGGCCCTGCGTGCAGGCGATGACGGCCTGGACCTGGTGCTGAAGATCCTGCGCGACGCGCCCGACCATCTGACCGAAGACGGCCTGTTGATCTGCGAAGTAGGCGATTCCGAGCAGCACCTGATCAAGCTGCTGCCGGAGGTCTACATGTCCTGGATCGAGTTCAAGGTCGGGCAGATGGGCATCTTCGCTGTCGAAGCGGCTGAACTGCGTGTGCACCACGCGCGCATCGCCGAGTTGGCAGCTGCTCGGGCGTGATGCGCTCTGCTCTTGTTTTGGCGCGTCATCCCCGCGAAGGCGGGGATCGCTCTGGCTCTTGAGCGAGAGTGAATGAAACAACCCGCCGTCTATCTTCTGGCATCGAAGAAACACGGCACGCTCTACATCGGCGTCACCAGCAACCTGGTGGCGCGGACCTGGCAACACCGGCAGCATGTGGTTGATGGTTTTACCAAGCGCTACAACGTGGACAAGCTGGTCTGGTACGAGCTTCACGGGTGCATGGAAGCGGCGATTCTTCGCGAGAAGCAGCTGAAGAAGTGGAACCGGGAGTGGAAGTTGCGGTTGGTGGAAGAGGTGAATCCCGAGTGGCGGGATTTGTGGGAAGAGATAATTGGGTAGGGTTTTGGTTTTGGTTTTGGTTTGGCTTCGGGTCCTTAGCTTTTGAAGCCGTCATTCCCGCGAAGGCGGGAATCGCTCTGGCGCTGGCTCCGGCCTTTGCTTGGCTGGCGTGAGGCAAGAGCACAATCAAGAGCACAATCAAGAGCAAGAGCAAGAGCAAGAGCGATTCCCGCCTTCGCGGGAATGACGGCATCAAAGCAACCGCAAGAGCAACCGCAAGAGCAACCGCAAGAGCAACCGCAAGAGCACAACGGCATTGAATACATTCGGACAACTCCTCCGCGTCACTACCTTCGGTGAATCCCACGGGCCGGCCATCGGCTGCGTGATCGATGGTTGCCCGCCCGGTCTGGAAATCAGCCCCGAAGAATTCACCCACGACCTGCAGCGGCGTGCCACCGGCAAGAGCCGCCACACCTCCGCGCGGCGTGAGGCCGACGAGGTCGAGATCCTGTCCGGCGTCTATGAAGGCCGCACCACCGGCACGCCTATCGCGCTGCTGATCCGCAACACCGATCAGCGCAGCAAAGATTACAGCAACATCGCCCAGCAGTTCCGCCCGGGCCATGCCGATTACAGCTACTGGCAGAAGTACGGCATCCGTGACCCACGCGGTGGCGGCCGTTCCTCGGCGCGTGAAACCACCATGCGGGTGGCCGCTGGCGTGGTTGCCAAGAAGTGGCTGCTGCAGCGTTTCGGCGTCAGCGTGCGCGGCTACCTGTCGCAGCTTGGCGAGATCACACCGGCCGGTTTTGACTGGAATGTGGTCGAAGACAACCCCTTCTTCTGGCCCGATGCCAAGCAGGTACCCGAGCTGGAAACCTATATGGATGCGTTGCGCAAGTCCGGCGATTCGGTCGGTGCGCGCGTGACCGTGGTTGCCGATGGCGTGCCGCCGGGTTGGGGCGAGCCGATCTACGGCAAGCTCGATGGCGATATCGCTGCCGCGCTGATGAGCATCAATGCGGTCAAGGGCGTGGAGATCGGTGACGGTTTTGCCAGCGCTGCGCAGAAGGGCACCGAACACCGTGACCTGATCACCCCGCAGGGCTTCCAGTCCAATCATGCCGGCGGCATCCTCGGTGGCATTTCCACCGGCCAGCAGATCATTGCCTCGATGGTGCTCAAGCCCACCTCCAGCTTGCGCCTACCCGGCGCAACCGTGGATACGGCCGGCAATGCGGTCGAGGTCATCACCACCGGTCGCCATGATCCTTGTGTCGGCATCCGTGCCACGCCCATCGCCGAGGCGATGTTGGCACTGGTATTGATGGACCAGGCCATGCGCCACCGCGCCCAATGTGGCGATGTCGGCGAGATGAGCCCGCGTATTCCTGGCCAGCGCAATGACTGACCGTCGTCCCCGCGTCTGGGTGTCGCAGCCCCTGTTCGACGACACCGTCGCGCAGTTGGCGCTGCACTGTGATGTGGTTTCCACTGATGCGGTCACCAAGCACGACAGTGCCAGCCTCAGCGCGAATCTGGCCGACATGGATGGCGTCCTCATCACGCTCAACGAGCGGATCGGTGCGGCGGAAATCGCCAATGCGTCCGCGTTGAAGATGATCGCCAACGTTGGCGTCGGCTATAACAATCTTGATGTTCCTGCGTTGAATGCAGCTGGCATCGTTGCCAGCAATACGCCGGACGTACTTACCGAAACCACGGCCGATCTCGGCTTCTCGCTGCTGATGGCGGCCGCTCGCCGCATCGTCGAGTCCGATCGCTGGTTGCGTGACGGCAAGTGGGGGCAGTGGTCGTTCACCACCATGCTCGGCGCCGATCTGCATGGCAGCACCCTGGGCATCCTCGGCATGGGCCGGATCGGCCAGGCCATTGCCCGCCGTGGCCATCATGGCTTCGGCATGAAGGTGCTGTACCACAACCGTTCGCAGCTGCCTGCCGAGCAGGAGCAGGCGGTCGGCGCCAGCTATGTCGGTTTCGATGAACTACTGGCCAGCGTCGATCACCTGGTGCTGGTGCTGCCGTATACGGCGCAGAACCACCACATCATCAACGCCGCCGCGCTGGCGAAGATGAAGCCGACCGCCATCTTGGTCAACATCGCCCGCGGCGGCATCGTCGATGAGCTGGCCCTTGTCGATGCGCTGGCCAACGGTCGCCTGGCCTCGGCCGCGCTGGACGTTTACGAGAACGAGCCGAACGTGCGTCCGGAATTGCTGGCGCTGGACAACATCGTGCTCACTCCGCATATCGGCAGCGCATCGCTGGCAACACGCCGGGCGATGGTGCAGGTTGCGCTGGACAACCTGCTGGCGGGCCTGGGCATTGGCCCGGATGCCGGCAAGCCGGTCAATGCCATCAATACCGAACTGCTGAGCAACGGCACCGCGCGCATTGCCGTTGCCGGCAAAAAAACCGACGACAAAAAACGATAGGGAGCCTCGGCAGCCGCGCGCTGGAGGTTCCCCGAACCTGGCTCGATGTGTGTCTCCCCCTCCAAACTTTCGAGTATCCCCATGAGCAATGAAGCCCGTCGTTTCCATGTAGCCGTTGTTGGCGCCACCGGCGCTGTCGGCCAGACCATGCTGTCCATCCTGGCCGAGCGCAATTTCCCGATCAGCAAGCTGACCCTGCTCGCCTCCGAGCGTTCGGCCGGCCAGCAGGTCGACTTTGAAGGCGACAAGATCACCATCCAGGACCTGGCCACGTTCGACCCGGCCGGCGTCGAGATCGCCCTGTTCTCGGCCGGTGGTGGTATCTCCAAGGAATTCGCGCCCAAGTTCGCCGCTGCTGGCGCCGTGGTGATCGATAACTCGTCGACCTTCCGTTACGACGATGACGTGCCGCTGGTGGTGTCCGAGGTCAATCCGGAAGCAGCGAAGAACCGCCCGCGCGGCATCATCGCCAACCCGAACTGCTCGACCATGCAGCTGATGCCGGTGCTGGCGCCGATCCACCGCGAGTACGGCATCGAGCGCATCAATATCGCCACCTACCAGTCGGTGTCGGGCGCGGGCCAGACCGGCATGGAAGAGCTGGGTAAGCAGACCGCGCAGCTGCTCGGCTTCCAGGAGATCGAGCCGAAGAAGTTCCCGATGCAGATCGCCTTCAACCTGATCCCGCACATCGACGAGTTCCTCGACAACGGCTTCACCAAGGAAGAAATGAAGCTGGTCTGGGAGACCCGCAAGATCCTCGGCGACGACAGCATCCTGGTGAACCCCACCGCAGTGCGTGTGCCGGTGTTCTACGGCCACTCCGAGGCGGTCAACATCGAGACGAAGAAGAAGATCAGCACCGAGCAGGCCCGCGAACTGCTGGCCACCGCGCCAGGCGTGAAGGTGGTGGACGAGCGTAAGGCTGGCGGCTATCCGACCCCGGTTACGCATGCCTCGGGCACCGATCCGGTCTATGTCGGCCGCATCCGCGAGGACATCTCGCACCCGCGTGGTTTGAACATGTGGGTGGTGGCGGACAACATCCGCAAGGGTGCCGCACTGAACGCAGTGCAGCTCGCCGAGCTGGTCGCCAACGGCGGCTGATCCCCCCAACGACGCCGGCATGATGCCGGCGTCGTTGCATATGGGCGGTACAGCGGTGTTCGAAAGGCGGGTCAGCCGTTATATTGGCCGCCATGAAACCAAGGGGCGGGGGCGCGATGCGCTCATTACAAGGTGTGCTGGTTCTCGGCCTGGCGCTGTTCAGTAGCACAGCAATGGCGTTGGGGCTGGGCAATATCCGCGTCCTGTCCAAGCCGGGACAGCCTTTGCTGGCTGAGATTCCGGTCATTACCAGTGATGCGAGCGAGCTCGACAACGCCAAGGCGGGGCTGGCATCAGCGGCCACCTTCGAGCGCGTAGGGCTGGCTGCGCCGACCGGGCTGGTAGGAGAACTGCAATTCCAGTTTGCGCAGGACCGTGACGGCCGCGCGGTGATCCGGGTGACCAGTGCCGCGCCGGTGCAGGTGGCGTCGGTGGGTTTCCTGATCGAGGTCGATTGGGGCCAGGGCCGGCTGGTGCGTGAATACTCGGCGCTGGTGGCCGCACCCGAAGCCGCAACCGCAGTGGCCGAACCGGTCATCGAAGCGCCGGCTGCGGCCCAATCCAATCTGATCGTGCGTGAGCCCGAGCCGCTGCCTGAGTTGCCGGCACCTGCCGCACCGGTAGCAGCACCTGCGCCGGCTCAACCGGTTGCCGCGGCGCCTGCAGCGCGCCCAGCAGCGATGCCGGTGGCCAGTAGTGAAGGCCAGCTGGCTCCGGTGCAGCGCGGCCAGAGCCTGTCGCAGATCGCCCGCGAGTTGTCGCGCGAGAGCGGCGCGTCCTTGAACCAGACCATGGTCGCGCTGATGCGGGCCAATCCGGAAGCCTTCATCCGTGGCAACATCAACCTGCTCAAGCAGGGTGCGGTGCTGCGTACCCCTGCGCAGGAAGAGCTGGCACGGGTGGATGCATCCGAAGCACGTGCCATCGTTCGTGACCAGGCCGCACAGTGGCGACAGGCACGCGCGCCCATCCCGCAGCCGGCCGTAGCCGATGCTGTGGTGGCGCCGGCCAAGGCCGCTGCACCGGCAGCAGCAAGTGCGGCCCCCAGTGGTGCACGCCTGGAAATCGCCCCGGCCGTGGCCGGCGCACAACAGACTGCGGGAATGACGACCGGACTCGATGCCGGTGGCGAGGGTGACATGTTGGCCAACGAACAGCTGCAGCAAGCCAAGGAAGATCTGGCGGCGCGTGACGCGGAACTGCAGGAACTGCGTGATCGCGTCGGCGAACTCGAGAAGCTGCAGAAGCAGCAGCAATCGCTGATCGCGATGAAGGATTCGGATCTGGCCGCTGCCCAGCAGCAATTGGGCGAGGCGGCCAAGCGTGATGGCAGCGGTTCGTTTGGCTGGATCTGGTTGGGGCTGGCGTTGCTGGTACTGGGTGCGTTGGGTTGGCTGCTGAGCCGTCGGCGCAAGCCACTGCCGGTTGCCCCGCGCGCTGATTTCGAGGCGGGAGACCTGGCCGCAGCGATGCCGGTGATGGGCACCGCTGCTGCGCAGCAGTCGTTGCATGCAGCGGAAGTGGACGAATTCGACCCGCGGGACGAGCTGGACGCCCAGCCGTTGCCTGTCGTTGCGGAAGTACAGCCCGAAGCCTATGAAGAACCGATGCCGGCATGGCTGAAGTCCAGCCCGCCGGCCCGCGTGGAGCCGGTGCTTCCGGCGGCTGCGCCGGCGGTTGCACACAAGCCGGTGCTGCTGTTTGAGGCTTCGCGGCAGTTCGATGCGGTGGTCGAGCCTGTGTCTGCGCAACCCGAGCCGGCTGCGGCCGATGAGGCGGGTTGGCTGGCCGGTGACGTGGCTGCGGTTGCGCCGCTGGCACCGGCACCTGCTGGTCGTGAACGGCTGGAGTTGGCCATTGCCTATCTCGATCTTGGCGATGCCGAGACCGCACGTACCCTGCTCAACGAGGTTGCTGCCAGCGCTGATCCGCAGGCACGCAGTGAAGCGCTGGAATTACTTGGCCGCATGGCCTGACGGAGAGTTGCAATGAAACGCGAGCGGCGGATTGACTACGTGGAGTTCGCCTCGCGCGACCCTGCGGCGAGTCGTGTTTTCTTCGAGCGGGTGTTCGGCTGGACGTTTGAAGACTACGGCCCGGATTACACTGCTTTTGATGACGGTGAGCTGCAGGGCGGCTTCTTCCGTGGCGCGCCGGCGACTACGAGCGCGGGCGCGCCGCTGCTGGTGCTGTATGCCGCACAGCTGGGCCCGCTGCTCGAGGTCGTCGCAGCGCAGGGCGGTGAAGTGGTCAAGCCGATCTTCACTTTTCCCGGTGGTCGGCGGTTCCAGTTCCTGGAACCGGGTGGCAACGAACTGGCTGTGTGGTCAGAGCGCGACAACGACTGAGTTGGGCATGGTTCCACCGGTTCCAACAAGATCAGAGGTTCAATGATGCGCTATGCGCTGGGCGTGGAGTACGACGGCAGCGAGTTCAAGGGCTGGCAACAGCTTGGCGAGCACGGCTGCGCGAGTGTGCAGGCCACGTTGCAGGAGGCACTGTCTTCGGTCGCCAATGCACCGATCAGTGTGGTGTGTGCAGGGCGTACCGATGCCGGCGTGCACGGTGAATGCCAGGTCGTGCACTTCGACAGTGATGTCGAGCGTGCGCCGCGTGGCTGGGTGCTGGGTACCACCACGCGGTTGCCGCCGTCGATCTGCGTGCGCTGGTGCGTGCCGGTGGTGGATGAGTTCCATGCGCGGTTCTCGGCCAAGGCGCGACGCTATCGCTACCGTATCCTCAACCGCCAGGTACGGCCGGCGCTGTACCGGCAGATCCTGAGCTGGGATCGCCGCCCGCTGGACGCCGATGCCATGCATCGGGCGGCGCAGGCGTTGCTCGGTGAGAACGACTTCGGTGCGTTCCGCAGCGCGCAATGCCAGGCCTTGCATGCCCGCCGTGAACTGCAATCGATCGCCGTGCGGCGCCAGGGCGAGGTGGTAGAGGTCGAGGTCCAGGCCAATGCCTTCCTGCATCACATGGTGCGCAATATCGTCGGTTCGCTGATGATGGTGGGCGCTGGCGAAAAACCTGAAAGCTGGATCGGGGAGCTGCTGGCAGGCCGTGATCGCAACCTGGCAGGGCCAACCGCACCGCCGCAGGGCCTGGTATTCGTCGGTCCGCTGTATCCTGAGCTCTGGAAGCTGCCGGACGAGGTGACACTGTGAGCCGTACGCTGTTTCGTACCCGCATCAAATTCTGCGGCATGACCCGCGCAGGCGACATCCGCCTGGCCACCGAGTTGGGTGTGGATGCCATCGGTTTCATCTTCGCCAAGGGCAGTGCCCGCAGGGTGGCACCATCCGAGGCGCGCGCCATGCGCCAGGCGATCGCACCGATGGTCGAAGTGGTGGCCTTGTTCCAGCAGAACAATCGCGAGGAAGTTCGCGAGGTGCTGCGCGCGGTGCGGCCGACCCTGTTGCAGTTCCATGGCGACGAGGACGATGCGTTCTGCCGCAGCTTCAACATGCCGTACCTGAAGGCGATTGCGATGGGCGGACGCAGCGACGTCACCGCGCGCGGGCTGCAGCAGATGTATCCGCATGCCGCGGGCTTCCTGTTCGACAGCCACGTGGCCGGTGGCAGCGGCGGCACCGGCGTCGCCTTTGACTGGTCGCAGATTCCGCCCGGCGTGCACCGGCCGTACCTGCTGGCCGGCGGCATTCGCCCGGAGAACGTGCACGACGCCATTCTCGCCACCCAGCCCTGGGGCGTGGATGTGTCCAGCGGCATCGAGGTGTCGCCGGGGATCAAGGACGGCTACAAGATGCGCCAGTTCGTCGAAGAAGTACGCCGCGCCGACCTGCATGTCGAGCAGGACTGAATACGCGCGCTGAGCGTGGTGATGTAGTGCACTGGTGCTGCCCGGGCTGCCGCACTTTTGGGATCCGGTCGCAGGGCATGTCCGGGCTGATTCCCTTATGATGGTGTCCACGGCGACAAGCACGGATGCCTGTGGGAAACGGATGTTGCTGTCACAGCTTGCAGGCTGGGGCAGTTCCCGCTGAGCAGCTGGGCGCCACAAGGAAAGTGTGCATGGCGGAGTTTCTGGAAGTAGCGCTGTCCTACCCGACGTTGCCTTACAGCGTCGTGTTCGCGTTTGCTGTCATCTACTGGTTGCTGGCCGCGACCGGTATCGTCGATGAGGGTGGCATTGGTAGCGGCGACGGTGCCGACTTTCATTCCCATGGCGGTGAGCATGGCGCGACCGGCATTGCCGCGATGTTCGCGCGGCTCGGCCTCGGGGGCGCACCGACCATGCTGGTGGTGTTGCTGCTGGCCTTTTTCGGCTGGACCATCACCTATCTGGTCCAACTCTTTTTCCTGCAGTCACTGCCGGCGCCCTTGCGCTGGGGCGTCGGCACGGTGGTGGCCATTGCCGCGCTGGTTCCCGGTGCGGTGGTGTCGGCCTGGGTGCTGCGGCCAATCCGTCGACTGCTGCTCAAGCTGCGGCCGGTTGCCCAGGAGTCCATCCTTGGCCGGCTTGCCCAGGTCACCTCGCCGGAAGTCACTGCCACGCAGGGCTATGCCAGCATGGACGACGGCGGCGCCGGCCTGATCCTGCATGTGCGCGTACGCGATGGCAGCCGTTTGCCGCGTGGCCAACGTGTAAGGCTGGTGGAATACCTGCCCGACAAGAATCACTACCTGGTGGTCGCCGATACCGACCTGCCAGGCTTGGACGTTTTCCCTTCTGATGTATCAGGCGACAAGGAGATCCACTGATGAGTACTGCTGCGCTGGCCCCTTTCATTATCGGGGTTGCTGCCCTGCTAGTGTTTTTCCTTGGTTTGGCGGGTTTGTTCAAAGCCTTCTACAAGAAGGTTGACCAAGGCACCGCGCTGATCGTCAACGACATGAGCGCGCAGCCGAAGGTGCACTTCACCGGCGCCTTGATCATTCCGGTGCTGTACCGCGCCGAGCACATGAAGATCAGCCTGATCACCCTGCAAGTTGATCGTCGTGGCAAGGAAGGCCTGATCTGCCGTGACAACATGCGCGCCGACATCACCGTGGCGTTCTACCTGCGCGTCAACGAAACCCAGGCCGATGTGCTGCGTGTAGCCAAGGCCATCGGTGCAGACCGCGCCTCGGACAAGAACGCGGTGGATGACCTGTTCAACGCCAAGTTCTCCGAAGCCTTGAAGACCGTGGGCAAGAAGTTCGACTTCACCCAGTTGTTCGAGAAGCGCCAGGAGTTCCGCGACGAAATCATCGCGGTGATCGGCAATGACTTGAATGGCTACGCGCTGGAAGACGTGGCCATCGATTACCTGGAGCAGACCCCGAAGTCGCTGCTTGATCCGAGCAACATCCTCGACGCCGAAGGCATCCGCAAGATCACCGAGCTGACCGCTGCGCAGAACGTGATCACCAACGAGCTGGCGCAGAACGAGCGCCTGGCCATCACCAAGAAGAATGTCGAGGCCAAGGAAGCCACGCTGGCGCTTGAGCGGCAGCAGGCAGAGGCCGAGGCGCGCCAGCGCCGTGAGGTGGAAACCATCCGCGCCCGCGAGGAAGCCGAGACCCTGAAGGTGCAGGAAGAACAGCGCCAGCTGTCCGAGAATGCCCGCATTGAAGCGCAGCAGCTGATCGACATCCGCGACCAGAACCGCCTGCGCGAAGTGGAAGTGGCCGAGCAGAACCGTCAGCGCGCCGTTGCCATCGAAGTCGAGCGCGTCGCCCGTGCCCGCCAGCTGGAGCAGGTCACCACCGATCGTGAAGTGCAGCTGCAGGGCGTGGAGCGCGACAAGGTGGTCGAGCAGGGCAAGATGGATGTTGCCAACATCACCCGTGAGCGCATCTCCATCGACAAGACCGTGGCGCAGGAAGAAGAGCGCATCAAGGAAGTGCGCCAGGTATCGGAAGCTGACCGCCTGAAGCAGGTCGCCATCCTCGAAGCCGAAGCGCAGGCGCAGGAAGCCATGCTCAAGCAGGTCAAGGAGGCCGAAGCCAGCGAAGCTGCTGCCAAGCACCGCGCGGTGGAGATCACCACGCTGGCGCAGGCCGAATTCGATGCCGCCGGCAAGCAGGCCGAAGCCAAGAAAGCACTGGCCGATGGCGTGCGCGCCGAGCGTGCCGCGCCGGGCCTGGCGGATGCCCAGGTCAAGGAAGCCAGCGCGCTGGCCATCGAGAAGGTTGGTATTGCCGAAGCCCGCGTCGTCGATGCGATGGCCGACGCCAATCTGAAGCAGGGTACGGCCGAAGCCAAGGTGCTGGCCGAGCAGCTGGCCGCGCGTGCGCAGGGCGAGGAGCAGATGGGCCGTGCCAAGGCAACGGCAACCGAAACGCTGGGCGTGGCCGAAGCCGCGGTCATCGAGAAGAAGCTGTTCGCCGAAGCCGACGGTTTGACCCGCAAGTTCCAGGCCATCGATTCGCTGGGCGATACCGCACGCGGCCACGAAGAGTTCCGCATGACCCTGGAAACCGGTCTGCGTCAGGCCCTGGCGGCGATCGATGCCGGCAAGGAAGTGACCAAGGAGAATGCCGAGGTCATCGCCAGCGCGCTGCGCAACGCCAAGATCGACATGGTCGGTGGCGACGGCGGCATGTTCGAGAATCTGGTCAAGGCGGTGTCACTGGGCAAGTCGATTGAAGGTCTGACCGACAAGAGCCCGATCGTGCAGGATCTGATGCAGCGCTACCTGGGCGTGGATATGTCCGCGCGCGGTCTGCCGGCTCGGCGTGGTGCCGATACGCCGGCGATGGAGTCGGACGCAGGTTGAGCGTTGGCGTGCCCCGCGCGGTTGTACCGCGTGGGGCGTTGATGCGCCGCATGGCTGGAGCTGGCGGCACACGAGCATGAGGGCGTCAGGGATTCCGTCCCGAGGACGGAATCTGCCGATGTCAGAGCAGGGAACAATCGATGGCCGATACAAATCTGGACGCTGCTGCCACGCCGGAAGGCGGCTCCATCGCCGACCAGGCGGTGGCGCAGGGCGGTGCCTATGAGGTGCTGCGTAAACGTCTGAGTGATCAGGGCGCACGTTTGCGGCAGGTGGTGGACGCGCTGAACCAGCGCCGGCTGCAGGAGTTCGGCGACAGCCGGATGGAAGTGATCGGGCGCTTCCGCATCCGCAGCGAGAACAACTGCGTTGGCCGCGATGTGGTGCAGGTCGGCGACGACCTGCTGCTGTTCGGCTACAACGTCTTCATCGGCTTGAAGACCCAGACCCGCATCGAGGATGTGTTCGGGCTCTATCGCCTGGTGGACGGTGCCGAAGGCTACGACGTCACCCCGGTGGACCTGAAGAGCAGCTTCCTGGCGCAGGCGGGCTTCGTCCACGATTTTGGCGAGCTTTACGCGTACTACAAGAATGCGCGCCTGCTGCAGCTGATCGTGCGCGACGGCAAGTTGCTGGCTGCCTTCCAGATCGGCGAGCGCAGCACTGATGTGCGCGTATTCCGCTGGGCGATGGCACCCAGTGGCGAGCTGACCTATATCGATGCACGTGGCGAGCGTGATATCGCGCTGCCGCCGCCGTTCGATTTCGAGTGGGCGCGTGCTGGTCGTGACATGCTGATCACCGGCCGCTTCCCGCACCTCAACATCCTCGACACTATCTTCGTCGAGACCACCGGTGGTGACCTGACCATCAAGGTCGAGAACAATACCGAGACCGGGCAGGGCGTTTACAGCGAGCCGGTCGAGGACAGCACGCAGTCGGTGGACGACGCGACCATTGACTTCGCCAAGGTCGGCTCGCTGATCCTGCTGAAGATCCAGCCGTACCGCGAGGACAGCTGGCGTGGCCTGATCTACAACACGCTGACCGGCAAGGTGGTGCGCAACGACGCCATCGTCCAGGCTTGCGTGCAGCTGCCCGATGACCATGGCGTCATCTTTCCCGGTGGCTATTACCTGCAAAGCGGCGAGCACAAGGCGTTCGATGCCTCGATGCAGGGCATGCGTTACAAGCGCTCCATCCGTTCGCCAAACGGCGAGGACATGCTGTACATCTTCTACGAGCGCGAAGCCGGGAAGTCGGCGCTGTTCGTCTACAACAGTATCCAGCGCGTGTTGCAGAATCCCGTGTTCGGCATGGGCTATGCCTTCATGCGTGATGGCCGGATGGTGCTGTTCAATGCCGAAAACGAGGAGCCTACCCGCGTCCATCCGATGCAGGTCTGGCAGACCCCGTTCAGCAGTGATGAATTCGCTGCACATGCACCTACCGGCACCAGTTTCATGGCCCGCATCGGCAATGCCGAGCTGGTGCGTGGTATCTCGAATCTGCTTGACCTCGGTCGCGAGATCGACAGCCGCGAGGTATCGCTGCCGCGCTACGAGCTGCTGACCCATAACGCGCGCCGTCTGTTCGATACCCACCATTGGCTGGATGATGCCAATTGCGACGGTGCGGCAACGCTGCTGCGCGAGATCAGCGCGACCGGCGAATCGATGCTCGATGAGTACGAAAAGGTCGAGAGCATCCGCAAGCAGTCGGCGCAGGCGATGGCCGAGGTCACCACCGCGCACAAGACGCTGCTTGGGCGGTTGCAGCCACAGAACTGGACGAAGATCGGCGAGTTCGTCGAGTCGCTCGGCGAGATCGGCAAGCTGCGTGGCCGCCTGCTGACGGTACGTGACTTCCGTTATGTGGATGTTGC
The DNA here is from genome assembly GCF_056861425.1 of Stenotrophomonas sp. 21LCFQ19. Taxonomy (NCBI): domain Bacteria; kingdom Pseudomonadati; phylum Pseudomonadota; class Gammaproteobacteria; order Lysobacterales; family Lysobacteraceae; genus Stenotrophomonas; species Stenotrophomonas sp. 21LCFQ19. The sequence goes on from NZ_JBSPUF010000002.1 coordinate 167,511, forward strand.
CGCCATCGACGCAATGAATGCGTCTTTGCAGGAGGCGCATGACCGGGTTGGTGCGGCGGCGGGTGAATTCCTTGGCAGCGACAAAGCGCTGCAGCCGTTCGCTGATCGATTGCAGGAGCTGGATGCCGCCGCGCAGGTGGCACAGACCGCCAAGCAGCTGTCCGAGCAGATCGCGCAGATGCAGGTGATGTCGGGCGATCTGGATATGTTGTCCGAGCTGATGGCCAGCCTGAAGGTGGACGACGCCGCGCAGCGCACGCGCGTGGTCGAGGCCATTTCCGCCATCTACGCCAAGCTCAACCAGGCGCGCGCACGTGCGGATCAGCGCCGTCGTTCATTGGGTTCGGCTGAAGCCGTTGCTCAGTTTGGGGCGCAGTTCTCCCTGTTCAGCCAGGCCATCACCAGTGCGCTGGGTTTGGCGACCGATCCGGAGCGCGCCGACGAGCAGTTGTCGCGGTTGATGGTGCAGCTGGAAGAACTGGAAAGCCAGTTCGGCGAGCACGAACAGTTCCTGGGCGACATCCTCAACAAGCGTGAGGAGCTGCTCGATACCTTCGAGTCGCACAAGCAGACGCTGCTGGATGCGCGCCAGCGCAAGGCGCAGTCGGTACTGGACGCAGCCAACCGCATCCTTGATGGCCTGGCCAAGCGCACCGAGCGCTTCACCACCGTTGATGAACTGAACGCGTTCTTCGCCGGTGACCCGCTGATCCTGAAGTTGCGTGAGCTCGCCGATCGCCTGCGCGACTACAAGGACAGCGTCAAGGCCGACGACGTGGAAGCGCGGCTCAAGGGCGTGCGCGACCAGGCGGTGCGGGCGCTGCGTGATCGCAGTGATCTGTTCGAAGGCGGCGGCAACATCATCCGTCTTGGCCGACACCGTTTCAGCGTCAACACCCAGCCGCTGGACCTGACCATCCTGCCGCGCGGCGATGGTCTGGCAGTACATCTCACTGGCACCGACTACTACGAGGCCATTGTCGATCCGGAGCTGGAGGAGCTGCGCGACTATTGGCCGGTGACCCTGGATTCGGAGTCACCCGCGCTCTATCGCGGCGAGTATCTGGCAGGTCTGCTGCTGGATGCGGCCATCAACGGCCGCGATGGCCTGAGCGTGGAGCTGTTGCTGCGTGAAGCTGCGCAAGCCGATGCCCTGGCCAAGCGGGTGCGCGATTTCGCTGCGCCACGTTACCGCGAAGGCTACGAGAAAGGCATTCACGATCACGATGCGACGTTGATCCTGCAGGCGGTTCTGCCGCTGTATCAGGCGGCCGGTTCGCTGGTGCACGCGGCGGGGCCACGCGCCCTTGCCTTGCTGTTCTGGGCGCGTGAGGGCAAGCGCGAGGAGGTGAGCCAGTGGTTGGAACGCGCCGCCGGTGCGTTCGCCATCGCCAAGCTGTTCAATGTGCGGGACGGTCTTGAAGCCTTGCGCACGGAGATCGCATCGGCGTTGGCGGGCTTCCAGGACGAGCATGGCTTTCCGTTCGATAGCGGCGTACCGGCTTTGGCTGCCGAATACCTGCTGGCGGAGCTTGGCAACGGTGAGCCAACTTTCTCCTTCAGCGGCTACGCGCGGCAGCTGCTCAGCGGCCTGCGCGAACAGCTGCAGGCTGCCGGGCAAGCGGATGCATTTGATCGTAGCCTGCAACGTCTGAGCACACGACCGGCCCTGCAATGGGCGCAGGCGCTGCAATGGTTGCAGGCGATGTGCGGCCAACCGAAGTTTGCCGCCATGGCCGGCTATGTGCCGGAAGCCGCTGCGATGCTGCTCGGCGAACGAGCCTTGCGCAGCCAGGTACGCGAGGTGACCTTGATTGCCGATGTCGCTGGCCTGCTCGGTGAGCATGCGCGCGTCACCCAAGGCCACCTGCAGTTGGCAGTGGATGATTTCCTGCAGCGCTGGCAGTCGCATCGCCGCCAGTTCCAGCCCGGCTTTGAGCGCTACCAGGCACTGCGCCACCGCATCAGTGCGCGCGAACGCGATTCCCTGCGATTGAGCGAGTTCCAGGCCCGACCGCTGAGCTCGTTCGTTCGCAACAAGCTGATCAATGACGTCTACCTGCCCATCATCGGCGATAACCTCGCCAAGCAGATGGGCACGGTGGGCGAGAACAAACGCAGCGACCTGATGGGCATGCTGATGATGATCAGTCCGCCCGGTTACGGCAAAACCACATTGATGGAATACGTGGCCAACCGGCTCGGCCTGGTCTTCATGAAGATCAACGGCCCGGCCCTGGGCCATGAAGTGCGCTCGCTGGACCCGGAGCAGGCACCGGATGCCACCTCGCGGCAGGAGCTGCACAAGCTCAACCTGGCGCTGGAGATGGGCAACAACACCATGCTGTATGTTGACGACATCCAGCACACCCATCCGGAGTTCCTGCAGAAATTCATCTCCCTGTGTGACGGCACCCGTCGCATCGAGGGCGTGTGGAAAGGCCGCACCAAGACCTATGACCTGCGCGGCAAGAAATTCTGCGTGGTGATGGCCGGCAACCCGTACACCGAGTCCGGTGAAGTGTTCAAGGTGCCGGACATGCTGGCCAACCGTGCCGACATCTACAACCTCGGTGATGTACTCGGCGGCATGGAAGAGGCCTTCAAGCTCAGCTACATCGAGAACAGCCTGACCTCCAGCCAGGTGTTGGCGCCGATGGCAACCCGTGACCTGGCCGACCTCTACCTGCTGGTCGACAAGGCTGGCGGCAAGGAGGTGTCGACCAATGCACTCAGCCACGCTTACAGCGGTGCGGAGATCAACGAGATCGTCGCCACCTTGCAGCGGCTGATGCAGGTGCGCGAGGTGGTGTACCGGGTCAACCAGCAATACATCGCCAGTGCCGCGCAGGCCGACAAGTACCGGGTCGAGCCGCCGTTCCGGTTGCAAGGCAGCTACCGCAACATGAATAAGCTGTCGGAGAAGATCTCGCCGGTGATGAATGCCGCCGAGCTGCAGCAGCTGGTCACCGATCATTACTTGGGTGAATCGCAGCTGCTGACCAGCGGTTCCGAGGAAAACCTGCTCAAGCTGGGTGAGCTGCGCGAGGTATTGGATGCGACGCAGCTGGCGCGCTGGGAGCAGATCAAGCGCGACTTCATGCGCGACAAAGCGATGGGCGGCGACGATGCCGACACCGGTGCGCGCATGGTCGCGCAGCTGGCCGATATTGCCAGTGGCCTGCAGGGCCTGCGTGCTGATGAGCCCGCGCCGGTTGCACCACTCGCACCGCAGGTCGAGGTGCCGTGGGAGCAGATCGTGTCCTTGTTGCAGTCGGTTGCCGAGCGTCCCGCAGCGGTGGTCGCAGCACAGCCTGCGGCAGTCGCGCCAGTTGCGCCAGTGCAGGATCTGACCCCGTTGTTGCAGGTGCTGGCTGCAGCCCAGCAGCGACAGGGGGAGGTTGGCGATGCCTTGGCTGGCCTGGCCACGCAGCTGCAGGAGTGGCTGTCCAAGGACGGCGGTGCGGGCAGCAAGCCAGCACCGCGCGTGCGGCGCGCGCGCACGCCGGAAGAGAAGGCGTTGGACGAAGCGCTGATGCGGCATTTCTACGGCGGCAATGTCGTGGTGCCGGGGCAGCAGGGCAGTCGTGGCAATGAAGCGCCGGACGATGCCTGATGTGACGCCGCCAGTGTTGCCGCTGCCACCGCAGCCGCCGCTGCCAGCCGATGATGCGCTGGCCATGGCCAGCTACGGCGCGGACCTGCTGGTCGCGATCGAGCAGCTGCTGGGTACGCCGCAGGCCGGAACGGCTGCGGCGCGGCTGGTCGCGGAGATGGACAACATCCGCCAGGCGATGTCCGCAGCCGATGGGCGCCAGATCCGGCGTTCGGTGGGATTGCTTGGCCGCTTGTTGGGGCGTGATGTCGAGGCGCAGGCGCGGGCCGAGCAGCTGGCGGCCCAGCTCGATGTCTGTCTGTTACGTGCCGACGACTGCGTACAGGTTTTGCAGCAGGAGCTTGGCCAGTATCTGCAGCAGGTCGGGCGGGCGCAGATGGCAGTGGTTGCCATCGATGATTGGGCTGCTGCCGGTGAGGCGATACCACCGCCTGCCGAGGTGGTGGCGCAGGCCACGCTGCAGCGGCGCCTGCAACATCTGCGCGGGCTAGCCCGGCTGCGGCAGTCCGAGGCCGAACAGCTACGCCTGCTGCATGCCCAAGGCGTGGAGCTGATCGAACGCTACCAGCGCATCCGCGACGTGTTGTTACCGCTTTGGCGGCAGCAAAGCCTGGCGGCGCGCGCCGCCGACACGCAGGCGCAACTGGAACAGGCTGCCCAGGTGCAGGCCCGGATTCTCGACGAGGTGACGGCGATGCAGGCTAGACTGCGCTGAGAACCATCCTGCACATGATTGCTCGCGCGCCGTGTGGCGCCACTTGCTCAAGGAGAACTGCTGATGACCCAGGATACTTTGCCGCTGCCGGCCGGCCCTTCCGCCGATGTTGATGGCACCATGCTGGTCGCCTTGGGCCTGAGCGAAGCGGATCGCCCGCAGATCGCGCAGATCGTGCGCACGCTGGACGACATCAGCCCGGGCAACCTGCACGTATTCGGCCGCGAGGCGGCGGGCAAGAGTGCGGCCTTCTCCAGCCAGTTGCTGGACCATGTGCGCAACCGCGACCTGGATGCCTCGGGCGAGAAGCTCGGTGAGGTGGTGCGTATTGCCCGCTCGCTGAAGCTGGACGGTTTGAGCGAGCGTTCCAAGGTGCCGGTGATCGGTGGCCTGATCGACCGCATGCGCGCCTCCAAGGGCGAGCTGGTGCAGAAATTCAGTGACACCAACCAGCAGATCGAACAGTTGCTGCGTGACGTTGGCGCACAGCAGGCGCAGATGGGCCAGCGTGTCGGTGAGTTTGATCGCATGCATGTCATCGTCCGCGACGAACGGCAGAGTCTTGGCCTGCACATCGCTGCCGGCAAACAGCGCCTGGCCGAACTCAACAACGAGTTGCACGCGCTGGTTGGCCTGGAAGATCCGCAGTCGCGAATTCGGCGTGGCGAGATCGACAACGCGATCCGCCTGCTCGACAAGCGCGTGGGGGATTTGACGGTGATGCAGCATGCGGCCGACCAGTCGCTGCCGATGATCCGCCTGATCCAGGCCAATGCGATCCAGCTGATCGAGAAATTCAACGCCGTGCGCGACATCACCATCCCGTCGTGGAAGCGCCAGTTCGCCATCCAGCTGTCGCTGGGCGAGCAGAAGAATGCGGTGGATCTGTCCAATGCCATCGACGATGCCACCAATGAACTCATGCGCCGCAACGCCGACCTGATGCGGCAGACCTCGGTGGAAACGGCCAAGGCCAACCAGCGTGCGGTGATTGATGTGGCCACCTTGCGTCATGTCCACGAGCAGTTGATCGCGACCGTGGAAGAAGTGCGTAGCATCCACCGTGAAGGCATGCAGCAGCGGCAGCAGGCGGAAGTCGAATTGGCGCGCCTGCGTGAGGACGTGCAGCAGCGGCTGGCACAGCCGACGCAAGGAAGTTGAAGTTAGGAGCGGCACAGTGGGCAGTTGTGGGAGCGGCGTAAGCCGCGAAGCCACAGGTGCATCAGGTGCCAGCGCCGTTGCTCCCTCCCATTTGCGTAGCAAAGGGGAGGGTTGGGGAGGGGTAAACTCCGAGGCCTTTCAAGCACAGGCAGCTTCGCGGCTGACGCCGCTCCCACAAAGGCCAAGAGCGCCTACAAAAGCTGCTTGCGCAGCCAATCCGCCAACGCAGCCACTCGCGGATCGTGCTGGTCACCCGCGGTGCACAGCGCCCAGCAGCCTTCCGTCTCAACAAAGCTCCACGGCGCGATCAGGCGGCCGTTGACCAGGTCATCAGCGACCAGGGGTTCAGGCGCAATCGCGATGCCCAATCCGGCGACCGCCGCTTCCAGCATGTAATACAGATGCTCCAGGCCGGTCCCATAGGTCAGTGCATCCGCATCGATGCCATTGCGTGCAGCCCAGGTCGGCCAGGCCTGGGGGCGCGAGCGCGTATGCAGCAGCGCATGCTCGCGCACGGCATCCACGGGCTGTCGGGCCAGCACATGTGCGGCGTGCATCGACGGACTGAATACCGGACCGATCCGCTCCGGCGCCAACGTGTGCACCTGCCAGCCGTCGGGCCAGGGCGGCTGGCCGAGCATCAGCGCTGCATCCAGCCCGTCCAGGCGCGGGGCGAAGTCGCCGTCCTGTGCCGCCAGGTGCAGGGTCAGGCCGGGCAGGTCGCGCTGCAGGTCCTGCAGGCGCGGGATCATCCAGCGGGCAAGCAGGCTGCCAGGGCAGCCCAGCACGAAGGCGTCATTGCGCTGCGGCCGTCGCAGCGAGGAAATGCAGTCGCGCAGCTGCGAGAACGCGCCGGAAGTTGCTTCCAGCAAGCGGTGGCCGGCGGCGCTGGGGCGGATGCCGCGGCCATCACGTTCAAACAGGGTCAATCCCAGTTCTTCCTCCAGCGCCCGCAGTTGCCGGCTCACCGCGCCATGGGTGACATGTAGCTCGGCGGCGGCCTGGCTGACGCTGCGCAGCCGTGCCGCAGCCTCGAAGGCACGCAAGGCATTGAGTGAAGGCAGGGATTGACTGGTCTTCATGTGAGTTTTTCTAACACGTGGTGGCTGAATTATCCATTTTTATGTCATCGGCCCTGCGTTAGAGTGCTTGCCTGTTCCTTGTAGCCGTGACGTCATGACTGATCCGTCGATCTCCGATTTCCATGCCTTCCCTGATGCGCGTGGGCACTTTGGCCGCTTTGGTGGCAGCTTTGTCGCCGAAACCCTGGTCGGGCCCCTGCAGGAGCTGGCAGCGGCCTACGATCAGGCGCGGGTCGATCCGTCCTTCATTGCTGCCTACGACAAGGATCTGAAGCATTACGTTGGCCGTCCCAGCCCGATCTACCACGCCGAGCGCCTGAGCAAGGACGTGGGTGGGGCGCAGATCCTGCTCAAGCGTGAGGACCTGAACCACACCGGCGCGCACAAGGTGAACAACACCATTGGCCAGGCCTTGCTGGCCGCGCGCATGGGCAAGACCCGCATCATCGCCGAGACCGGTGCCGGCCAGCACGGCGTGGCCTCGGCCACGGTTGCCGCGCGACTGGGCCTGGAATGCGTGGTCTACATGGGTGCCACCGATATCGAGCGGCAGAAGATCAACGTCTACCGGATGAAGCTGCTCGGTGCCACGGTGGTGCCGGTCAGCAGCGGCTCGGCCACGCTCAAGGACGCGCTCAATGAAGCGATGCGCGACTGGGTCACCAACGTACGCGATACCTTCTACATCATCGGCACTGTCGCCGGACCGGACCCGTACCCGCGCATGGTGCGTGACTTCAACGCCATCGTCGGCCGCGAGGCGCGTGCGCAGATGCTGGAGGATTATGGCCGTCTGCCCGATGCGATCACCGCCTGTGTCGGTGGCGGCTCCAATGCCATCGGCCTGTTCCATGCCTTCCTCAATGATCGCGAGGTCAAGATCTACGGTGCCGAAGCTGCCGGCGATGGCATCCATACCGGCCGCCATGCCGCGTCCATTTCGGCCGGGCGCCCGGGCGTGCTGCACGGCAATCGCACCTATGTGTTGTGCGACGACGACGGCCAGATCACCGAAACCCATTCGATCTCCGCCGGCCTGGATTACCCGGGCGTCGGCCCCGAGCACTCCTTCCTGTCCGATACCGGTCGCGCCCAGTACGTGGGCATCACCGATGAAGAAGCGTTGGCTGCCTTCCATCGCCTGACCCGCATCGAAGGCATACTGCCAGCGCTGGAATCCAGCCATGCGGTCGCCCATGCGATCAAGCTGGCGCGTGAGTTGCCCAAGGATGCGTTGGTGCTGTGCAACCTTTCCGGCCGTGGTGACAAGGATGTGCACACCATCGCCGCGCGCGAAGGTCTGGTGCTGTGATGGCTGGCTTCGCGAATCCCCGTTTGCTGCGCACGCCTTTGCTGCTGGGCCTGGTCGTGGCCTTGGCGGCATGTACGCCGTCAGCTCCCGCGCCAGAACCTGCTGCGCCCGCCACTTCCTCGGTGGCTCCTGCCGCGCCCGCGGCAGCAACGGCGTCCCCGGCAACCGCCCCGGCAGCGAGCCCTGCCACCAGCGCCTCCGTTGGCCTGGGGCAGTTGGGTGAGCTGCGCATCGGTGCGCCGTTCGGCAAGGCACCGGGTGACAAGGCGTTTGTCTCGCACGGCATGCGCGAGGCGATGGAAGGCGACTGCGAGTATTACGACAAGGGCTCATTGCCCGAGAACATGTCGATGATGGTGATCGCCGATCGCATCGCGCGCTTCGAGGTGAATACCCCCTTCGAGCCGGGTCAGGAGGTTGCCGAGTCTGCGCCTGGTGCCGAGGTGACGCCGTTCCACCTGTGGGTGGGCATGACGGTCACCGAGGCCAAGCGGCGCCTGCCGGCGGGCGTGGTGACCAGTCCGCATGCCTATAACTCGCCGAACGGCGATTACCTGACCTGGACCGACAAGGCCGCCAACCTGGCCCTGCGCCTGGAAACACTTGATGGCCTGGTTACTTCCATTTACTGGGGCCAGCCCGATGCGGTCGAACTGATTGAAGGATGTGCCTGAGATGGCTGTTACCCGAATTGACGAATGCTTCGCCCGCCTGCGCGCCTCCGGCCGCAAGGCATTGATTCCCTTCATCACCGCTGGCGACCCCTCGCTGGAGGCGACCGTGCCGGTGATGCATGCGCTGGTCGAGGCCGGTGCGGACGTGATCGAGCTCGGTGTACCGTTCTCCGACCCGATGGCCGATGGCCCGACCATCCAGCGCAGCTCCGAGCGCGCCTTGGAACGCGGGGCAGGGCGGCAATATGTGTTTGATGCCGTGGCGCGCTTCCGCCAGACCGACCCGACCACCCCGGTGGTGTTGATGGGTTATCTGAATCCGGTCGAGATCCGCGGCTATGCGCGTTATGCCGAAGAGGCGGTGGCGGCAGGCGTGGACGGCATTCTGCTGGTCGATCTTCCGCCGGAAGAGGCTGATGAGCCACGCGCCGCGTTTGCCGCAGCCGGCCTGGCCTTGATCCTGCTGGCCTCGCCGACTAGCAGCGATGCCCGCCTGGACAGTCTGTGCCAGGCGGCGCAGGGCTATCTGTATTACGTCAGCTTTGCCGGCGTGACTGGCGCATCCGAACGTCTGGACAGCAGCGCGGCTGGCGAACGCCTGCGCCTGCTGCGTAGTCGTTCCAGTGCACCGGTGGTAGCCGGCTTCGGCATCAAGGACGCGGCCAGTGCGGCGGCAATGGCGGTGGATGCCGACGGCGTGGTGGTCGGCAGTGCACTGGTCTCGGCATTGGTTGAGACGTCGAATCCGGTCGCGGCGGCAACCGCGTTCCTCAAGCCGCTGCGCGAAGCGCTGGATCGCTGAGCGACGTCACCTGTAGTGGGGGGGGGGGGGGGGGGGGGGGGGGGGGGGGGAGGGGGGGGGGGGGGGGGGGGGCGGGGCGGGGCGGGGGGGGGGGGCCGCCCCCGGCGCGGCCGCCCCCCCCCCCGCCCCCCCCCCCCCCCGCCCCCCCCCCCCCCCCCCACTACAAGGACGCTTTATCGGCAAGGCCTCTGCCGAGCACGGCTCGGCACTACAAGGACGCTTTATCGGCAAGGCCTCTGCCGAGCATGGCTCGGCACTACAGTGGCCCAGCTTTCTGCCGGGCATGACCTGGTGCTGCGCTGCAAACATACGCGGCAGTAGGGATTGCGCCAGATCTCGTGCTGCGACTTGGTCGCAGTGGTGAGCTAGACTGTGGGCCCTGTCGTGGCCGCGAGGCCACCCTGAACGGAATTGTCATCCCGCATGAGTTGGCTCAGCAAGTTGATGCCGTCCGGCATCCGTACCGACAACACGCCCTCCAAAAAACGCAGCGTCCCCGAGGGGCTGTGGGAAAAATGCAGTAGCTGCGGCGCGGCCCTGTACCGCCCGGAGCTGGAAGAAAACCTGGAGGTCTGCCCGAAGTGCGGGCACCACATGGCCATCCGTGCGCGTGCGCGCCTGGCTTCGCTGTTTGACGCTGACAGCACCAGTGAGATCGCTGCCCGCCTCGGGCCGACCGACGTGCTCAAGTTCAAGGACCAGAAGAAATACGTCGAACGCATCAAGGCCAGCCAGAAGAACACCGGCGAGTACGACGCGCTGGTCGCCATGCGCGGCTTGCTGAAGGGTCGCCCGCTGGTGGCTTCCTCCTTCGATTTCGCCTTCATGGGCGGTTCGATGGGTTCGGTGGTCGGCGAGCGCTTCGCGCTGGCTGCAGAGACGGCGCTGGAAATCGGTTCCCCCTACGTGTGCTTCTCCGCCTCTGGCGGTGCCCGCATGCAGGAAGGCCTGTTCTCGCTGATGCAGATGGCCAAGACCTCGGCCGCGCTGGCCAAGCTGCGCGAAGCTGGCTTGCCCTACATCTCGGTGCTGACCCATCCCACCACCGGTGGTGTGTCGGCCTCGTTCGCGATGCTGGGCGATATCAACATCGCTGAGCCGCAGGCGCTGATCGGTTTTGCCGGTCCGCGCGTGATCGAGCAGACCGTGCGCGAAAAGCTGCCGGAAGGCTTCCAGCGCTCGGAGTTCCTGCTCGAGCATGGCGCCATCGACCAGATCTGTGACCGCCGCGAAATGCGTGACCGACTGGCCGAGCTGTTGGCCATGCTGGGCCGTCAACCGCAGCACGAGGAAGTGGCCGCCTGATGGGTACGCGCAAGTATTTTGGTACCGACGGCATCCGCGGCCGGGTCGGCAAGGGCGTCATTTCCGCTGATTTTGTGCTGCGGGTTGGCAATGCATTGGGGCGCGTGCTGGTTGCGCGCAGCGGCGGTGCACAGCCGACCGTGGTGATCGGCAAAGACACGCGTATCTCCGGCTATATGTTCGAATCGGCCTTGGAAGCGGGCCTGGTCGCTGCAGGTGCCAACGTGCAGCTGCTGGGGCCGATGCCGACCCCTGCGGTGGCCTTCCTCGCACATACGCTGGGTGCAGATGCTGGCATCGTGATCAGTGCCTCGCACAACCCGCACTATGACAACGGCATCAAGTTCTTCTCGGCCGAAGGCGAGAAGCTCGATGACGCCACCGAGCTGGCGCTGGAAGCAGCGATGGATCAGCCGTTCTCGACGGTCGAATCCGAACAGCTGGGGAAGGCCAATCGTGCCCGTGATGCAGTGGGCCGTTACATCGAGTTCTGCAAGGCCAGCGTGCCACGCAATTTCTACCTACACGGACTGAAAGTCGTGCTCGATTGCGCCCACGGCGCTACCTATCACGTTGCGCCGTTGCTGTTCCGTGAGCTGGGTGCCGAGGTGACCGCGATCGGTGCCGAGCCCAATGGCGTCAATATCAACGATGGCGTCGGCTCGACCCATATCGACAATCTGGCCCGCAAGGTAGTGGAGGTTGGCGCGGATATCGGCATCGCCTTCGATGGCGATGGCGATCGCGTGCTGATGGTTGATCACACTGGCGCTGCCGTCGATGGCGATGGTTTGCTGTATGTGCTGGCCAAGGCCTGGCAGGCCAATGGGCGCCTGAGTGGCCCGGTGGTGGGTACGCTGATGACCAATTACGGGTTGGAGCAGGCGCTGGAGCGCCAGGGTATTCCGTTCGTCCGCGCCAATGTCGGTGACCGTTATGTGCACAAGGCGCTGGTTGAGGGTAATGGCGTGCTGGGCGGCGAAGCCTCTGGCCATATCCTGTGCCTGGACCGGGCCACCACCGGTGACGCCATCGTCAGTGCCCTGCAGGTGCTGGAAGTGCTCGGCGATGCTGGCGTGAACCTGCACCAGGCATTGCACGGGCTGGTGATGGTGCCGCAGAAGACGATCAATGTGCGCCTGGAAAGTGGTGCGCGCGAAGTCGTTGCCAGCGCGCCGGTACAGGCTGCGCTGGCGGCCGCGCAGGCGGCGGTGGCTGGGCGGGGCAGGGCATTCCTGCGGCCGTCGGGTACCGAGCCGGTGGTTCGGGTCACGGTCGAGGCCGATGAGGCCGGGCTGATGGCCGCGACGCTTGAGGCGCTGGCTGATGCGGTTCGTTCGGCTGCCGCACAGGTTTGAGCTGGATCATGGTGGTGCTGCCGGGACGTCGGTTTCAATAGCCGGCGTCCCGTTCCCTTCTTTGGAGTTTTGTATGAGTTCCCGTATTCCCACCCTCGACATCACCCGTTTCGATACCGACCGTGAGGCCTTCGTGGCTGAACTGGGCGCTGCGTATCGTCAGTGGGGTTTTGCGGGTATTCGCAACCACGGCATCCCGCAGGCGGAGATCGACGCCGCGTATGACGTGTTCAAGGCATTCTTCGCGCTGCCTGAAGATGTGAAGAAGCAATACCACATCGCTGGCGGCGGCGGTGCGCGTGGCTATACCCAGTTCGGCGTGGAAACCGCCAAGGGCTCCAAGCATTTCGACCTGAAGGAGTTCTGGCATATCGGTCGCGAGATCGCCGATGACTCCAAGTACCGTGAGGTGATGCCGCCGAACCTGTGGCCGAGCGAAGTCCCCGGTTTCAAGGAGCACGGGTACGGCCTGTACCAGAAGCTGGACCAGCTGGGCTCGCGCGTGCTGTCGGCCCTGGCCCTGCACATCGGCCTGCCCGAGACCTTCTTTGCCGACAAGACCAACAACGGCAACTCGATCCTGCGCCCGATCCACTATCCGCCGATCACCACCGATGACATCCCCAACGTGCGCGCTGGCGCACATGGCGACATCAACTTCATCACCTTGCTGGTCGGTGCCAGTGCGGCCGGTCTGGAAGTGCAGTCGCATGAGGGTGAGTGGGTGCCGTTCACCTCCGACGCCGACACCATCGTGGTCAACATCGGCGACATGCTGCAGCGCCTGACCAACCATGTGTACCCGTCCACCATCCATCGCGTGGTCAACCCCCCGGGTGAGCTGGCACGCAAACCGCGCTATTCGGTGCCGTTCTTCCTGCACCCGAACCCGGATTTCCTGATCGACGTGCTGCCTTCGTGCATCACCGCGGAGAATCCGAGCCGCTATCCGGAGGCGATCACCGCCCATGGCTTCCTGGAAGAGCGCCTGCGTGAAATCAAGCTGAAGTAAGCCGGCGCTGGTTTCGCCAGCTGCCCTATCGCGCCGCCGCGGCCCTGGCCCGGCGGCGTTTTTGCGTCTTGTCTTCCGTTGTCCGCAGCTTGTCCTGCCGATGTCCGCATATCGGCTATCCTTTGCCGATACTTTTTACCGGGGAGTTATGCCTGAATGCGCCAAAAAATCGTTGCTGGTAACTGGAAGCTGCATGGCAGCCGGCAATTCGCCACCGATCTGGTCGGGCAGGTGGCCGCAGGCCTGCCGCTGCCTGGTGTGAGTCTGGTGATCCTGCCGCCGCTGCCCTACCTGGGAGATCTGGTCGAGGATTTCGAGGAGGCGGAGCTGGCTTTTGGCTCGCAGGATGTCAGCAGCAACGAAAAGGGCGCCTACACAGGTGAGGTTTCGGCCAGCATGCTGGCGGACGTCGGCGCCACCCACGGCTTGGTCGGCCACTCCGAGCGCCGCCAGTACCACAACGAAAGCAGCGAGCTGGTTGCACGCAAGTTCGTTGCCGCGATCAATGCGGGCCTGATCCCGGTCTTATGCGTGGGTGAGACGCTGGAGCAGCGTGAGGCCGCGCAGACCGAGGCGGTGATTGCCTCGCAGCTGGCGCCGGTACTGGACCTTGCCGGGGTGCAGGCCTTCGCCAAGGCGGTGGTGGCGTATGAGCCGATCTGGGCAATTGGCACCGGTCGTACCGCCACGCCGGAGCAGGCGCAGGCCGTGCATGCGTTCATTCGTGGCGTAGTCGCCGAGCGCGATGCTAGAATTGCCGATTCGTTGTCGATCCTTTATGGCGGCAGCGTCAAGCCCGACAACGCAGCAGAGCTGTTTTCACAGCCTGACGTCGATGGCGGGCTGGTAGGTGGCGCTTCGCTGGTGGCGGCTGATTTTCTGGCCATCGCGAGGGCGGCTGCCAGTCGCTAACGGGTAATTGTCCGGGACGGATTTCAAAAATGCTGATGTTGATCCTCAATGTGGTCTATGTGCTGGTGGCGCTTGCGATGATCGCGCTGATCCTGATGCAGCGTGGCTCTGGTGCTGCCGCTGGTTCGGGTTTTGGTGCCGGTGCGTCGGGTACGGTGTTCGGCGCGCGTGGTGCGTCCAACTTCCTGTCCAAGAGCACCAAATGGCTGGCCGTGGTGTTTTTCGGCATCAGCTTGTTCATGGCGTGGTACGCCAGCCACGGTTCGCGTCCGTCGGACCAGGGCGTGGGCCTGATGGGTGCGGTTGAGACGGTGGCCCCGGCTGCTGCGCCGGCGGTTCCTGCAGGTGAGTTGCAGGCCGTTCCGGCGGCTCCGGCGGCCGCAGCCGTGGGTGAAGTGCCCCAGGCAACGGCTCCAGCGGAAAATATTCCGGCCAAGAGCGAAGAAAAGCCCGCTGAACCCGCACAGAAAGACTGAAGACGGTTACAATACGCGGCGCACTGCGAAGCAGCTGCGCTGACGTAAGCCCAGGTGGCGGAATTGGTAGACGCACTACCTTGAGGTGGTAGCGACGAGAGTCGTAGGGGTTCGAGTCCCCTCTTGGGCACCATTGTTTTATGCGGGTACACGGGTTGCAGCAGCTTCCCGTCGTGGCAAGTCCCGTTCATCCCCCATGCCTTGGCACCTGCAGGTGTCCCGGGCAGAGGCAAGAGAGAATCGCTGTGCTGGCCGAATATTTGCCGTCTCTGCTGTTTCTGATCGTCGCCACCGGCATTGGCGTTGCGCTGATGTTGATCGGTCGGTTCCTCGCTCCGCGTTCGCCGGACACCGAGAAACTCTCCGCCTACGAGTGTGGCTTCGAGGCGTTCGAGAACGCGCGCATGAAGTTCGACGTGCGCTACTACCTCATCGCCATCCAGTTCATCGTCTTTGACCTGGAAATCATCTTTATTGTGCCCTGGACCCAGGTGTTCATGGAGCTCGGCGCCCGTTCGCTGGTCACCATGGGCTTGTTCGTGGGCATGCTGTTCCTCGGCTTTATCTACGTGTGGAAGAAGGGAGCGCTGGAATGGGAGTGATCCAAACTCTCGACGGCCTGATGAACAACCCCGTCCCGGAAGGGCGGGTTGATGACATTCTGCGGCCTGAAGGCGATAACCCCCTGCTCGAGAAGGGCTATGTGACCACCAGCGTTGACGCGCTGTTGAACTGGGCGCGTACCGGCTCGATGTGGCCCATGACCTTCGGTCTGGCCTGCTGCGCGGTGGAAATGATGCACGCCGGTGCGGCGCGTCTGGACCTTGATCGTTATGGCGTGGTGTTCCGTCCCTCGCCGCGTCAGTCCGACGTGATGATCGTGGCCGGCACCCTGGTCAACAAGAT
This sequence comes from Stenotrophomonas sp. 21LCFQ19, assembly GCF_056861425.1. Lineage (NCBI taxonomy): Bacteria > Pseudomonadati > Pseudomonadota > Gammaproteobacteria > Lysobacterales > Lysobacteraceae > Stenotrophomonas > Stenotrophomonas sp. 21LCFQ19. The sequence goes on from NZ_JBSPUF010000002.1 coordinate 182,842, forward strand.
GGCCCCGGCGCTGCGCAAGGTCTACGACCAGATGCCGGACCCGAAGTGGGTCATCTCGATGGGTAGCTGCGCCAACGGCGGCGGTTATTACCATTATTCCTATGCAGTGGTGCGCGGTTGCGATCGTGTGGTGCCGGTGGACGTCTACGTCCCGGGCTGCCCGCCGACGGCCGAGGCGCTGGTGTACGGCATTTTGCAGCTGCAGAAGAAGATCTGGCGTACCCAGACCATCGCACGCTGACCCCCTTTCAAATCAAGAGCACGCCAGCCCCCATGGCCCAGCAAGCACCTTCTCTCATCGATAAACTTCGCGCCCGTTTTGCCGGTGCGCAGGTTGTGGTGGTCGAACCGCGCGGCGAAGTAACGCTGGAAGTGGCTGTTGCCGATTGGCACGCAACCGCTCTGGCGCTGCGTGATGAACTCGGCTTCGAGCACGCCACCGACCTGTGTGGCGTCGATTATCTCGGTTACGGCAGCGACGAGTGGGATACCTCGGACGTTTCCTCGCACGGCTTCAGCCGTGGTGTGGAAGGCAGTGGCGCAGGTCGTTTCGCCTGGGGTGAGTTCCCCAGCCACGAAACCGCCGAAGGCGCTCAGCCGGACGCACTGCCGAAGCAGCGTTTCGCGGTGGTCTGCCAGTTGCGCTCCTACCAGCACAACCAGCTGCTGCGTATCCGTTGCTACGCACCCAGCGAATCGCTGCCGGTGGTGGCCTCGCTGACCGATATCTATCCGGGCCTGAACTGGTTCGAGCGCGAAGCGTTCGATCTGTATGGCGTGATCTTCGAAGGTCACCCGGACCTGCGTCGCATCCTGACCGACTACGGTTTCGTGGGCCATCCTTTCCGCAAGGATTTCCCGCTGATCGGCAACGTCGAAGTGCGCTACGACGAAGAAAAGAAGCGTGTGGTCTACGAGCCGGTGACTTCGGTCGAACCGCGCGTAGGCGTGCCGCGTGTTATCCGCGACGATGCCCGTTTCCAGACCGCTGAAGGCGAGCGCGCGCAGACGGAGGCAAGCAAGTGAGTGCGGACGTAAAGAAGGAATTCCACCAGGCTTCGCAGGCCTTTGCGAGCAATCCTGCCGAAGCCAAGCAGGAAATCCGCAACTACACCATGAACTTCGGCCCGCAGCATCCGGCCGCGCATGGTGTGCTGCGCCTCATCCTGGAAATGGACGGCGAGACCATCATGCGCGCCGATCCGCATATCGGCCTGCTGCACCGCGCGACCGAGAAGCTGGCCGAGTCCAAGCCGTTCAACCAGTCGATCGGTTACATGGATCGCCTGGATTACTGCTCGATGATGTGCAACGAGCACGCCTATGTCCGCGCCATCGAAACCCTGGTGGGTATCGAGGTGCCGGAGCGTGCGCAGTACATCCGCACCATGTTCGATGAAATCACCCGCATCCTGAACCACTTGATGTGGCTGGGCTCCAACGCGCTCGATCTGGGCGCGATGGCGGTGATGCTGTATGCCTTCCGTGAGCGTGAAGAGCTGATGGACTGCTACGAAGCAGTCTCCGGCGCGCGCATGCACGCGGCGTACTACCGTCCGGGTGGCGTCTACCGCGACCTGCCGGACACCATGCCGAAGTACAAGGAATCGCGTTGGCACAAGGGCAATGCGCTGAAGCGCCTGAATGCTTCGCGTGAAGGCTCGCTGCTCGACTTCCTGGAGAACTTCACCAAGGAATTCCCGGGTCGCGTCGACGAATACGAAACCCTGCTGACCGACAACCGCATCTGGAAACAGCGTACCGTCGGCATTGGCGTGATCACCCCGGAACATGCGCTGGCCTGGGGCATGACCGGCGTGATGCTGCGTGGTTCGGGTATTGCCTGGGATCTGCGCAAGAAGCAGCCGTATGCCAAGTACGACGCGGTCGATTTTGACCTGCCGTTGGGCACCAAGGGCGATTGCTACGACCGTTACCTGGTGCGTATTGCCGAGATGCGTGAATCCAACCGCATCATCAAGCAGTGCGTGGCGTGGCTGAAGGCCAATCCGGGCCCGGTGATGGTCAAGAACTTCAAGGTCGCCCCGCCGGCTCGCGCCGAGATGAAGGACGACATGGAAGCGCTGATCCATCACTTCAAGTTGTTCAGTGAAGGCTACTGCGTGCCGGCCGGTGAAACCTATGCGGCGGTTGAAGCGCCCAAGGGTGAATTCGGTTGCTACCTGGTCTCCGACGGTGCCAACAAGCCGTTCCGCGCCCACCTGCGCGCGCCGGGCTTCGCCCACCTGTCCTCGATCGACTCGGTCGTGCGCGGCCACATGCTGGCCGACGTGGTGGCAATGATCGGCACCTACGACCTCGTGTTCGGTGAGGTTGACCGGTAATGCCGGCGGATCAGACATCGTCCGTTGCCTGCGCGGTCCTGCCGCCGCAGGCATCGGTTTTTCAGCTTTTGGTATTCGTTGAGGTCGGCCTATGAAGGCGACGGGTAATTTCGAGGCGGCGCGCAACGTCGACCCGATGGTGGTGCTGAGCGACAAGACGCGCGCTCACATCGATCACTGGCTGTCCAAGTTCCCGCCGGACCGCAAGCGTTCGGCGGTGCTGCAGGGCCTGCATGCCGCACAGGAGCAGAACCAGGGCTGGCTGAGCGACGAGCTGATCGCCGGCGTGGCCAAGTACCTGGACCTGCCGTTCGTGTGGGCGTACGAAGTTGCAACCTTCTACTCGATGTTCGAGACCGAGAAGGTTGGCCGCAACAACGTCGCCATCTGCACCAACGTCAGCTGCTGGCTCAATGGCGCCGACGACATCGTCCGCCATTGCGAGAAGAAGCTGGGCATCAAGCACGGTGAATCGACCGCTGACGGCCGCGTCTACCTCAAGAAAGAGGAAGAGTGCCTGGCTGGTTGCGCCGGTGCGCCGATGATGGTCATCAACGGCCATTACCACGAGCGCCTGACGCTGGACCAGGTCGACGCGCTGCTGGACGGGCTGGAGTAAGGCATGGCACACCACGAATCCAAGGGCCCGGTCGGACCGGCGCCGCTTCCGCACAACGTGGTCTACACCACGCTGCATTACGACACCCCGTGGTCGTACGAAAGCTATCTGAAGACCGGTGGCTATGCCGCGCTGCGCAAGATCCTCGAAGAGAAGATCCCGCCGGCCGACGTCATCGAGATGGTCAAGCAGTCCGGCCTGCGTGGCCGTGGCGGTGCAGGCTTCCCGACCGGCCTGAAGTGGTCCTTCATGCCCAAGGGTGATGTGCAGAAGTACATCCTCTGCAACTCGGATGAATCCGAGCCGGGCACCTGCAAGGACCGCGACATCCTGCGTTACAACCCGCATTCGGTCGTGGAAGGCATGGCGATTGCCTGCTACGCCACCGGCTCCACCGCGGCGTACAACTACCTGCGCGGTGAGTTCCACCACGAGCCGTTCGAGCATTTCGAGCAGGCCTTGGCTGATGCCTACAAGCACGGCTGGCTGGGCAAGAACGTGCTGGGCAGCGGTTGCGACATCGATATCTATGGCGCACTCGGCGCTGGCGCCTACATCTGCGGCGAAGAAACCGCACTGATGGAGTCGCTGGAAGGCAAGAAGGGCCAGCCGCGTTACAAGCCGCCGTTCCCGGCCAACTTCGGCCTGTACGGCAAGCCGACCACAATCAACAACACCGAGACCTATGCCTCGGTGCCGGCGATCATCCGCAACGGCGCGGAGTGGTTCAAGAACCTGAGCCTGACCAACAATGGCGGCCCGAAGTGCTTCTCGGTTTCCGGCTGCGTGACCAAGGGCGGCAACTTCGAAGTGCCGTTGGGCACCACCTTCGACGACCTGCTGGCAATGGCCGGTGGCCTGCGTCCGGGCCGCAAGCTGAAGGGCGCAATCCCGGGCGGCGTCTCGATGCCGGTGCTGACCGCCGAGCAGCTCAACGGGCTGGCGATGGACTACGACACCATCCGTGCACTGGGCTCGGGCCTGGGTTCGGGTGCCATCGTGGTGCTGGATGACAGCGTCTGCTGCGTCAAGTTCGCCTGCCGCATCAGCCAGTTCTTCCACAAGGAATCCTGTGGCCAGTGCACCCCGTGCCGTGAAGGCACCGGCTGGATGCACCGCGTGCTGGAGCGCATCGTCGCCGGCCAGGCCACGATGGAAGACCTGCATCAGCTGAAGACGGTTGCCGGCCAGATCGAAGGCCACACCATCTGTGCGTTCGGTGAGGCGGCAGCGTGGCCGATTCAAGGCTTCCTGCGCCAGTTCTGGAACGAATTCGAGTACTACATCGTCAACGGTCATTCGATGGTTGACGGCAAGAAGGTGGAGACTGCTGCCGCATGAGCGCGCAACCGGTAAATCCCAATGTACCGCCGGATCACGTGACCATCGATATCGATGGTCAGTCCCTGGTCGTACCCAAGGGTTCGATGATCATCCAGGCCGCCGACAAGGCTGGCATCCCGATTCCGCGCTTCTGCTACCACGAGAAGCTGCCGATCGCCGCAAACTGCCGCATGTGCCTGGTCGACGTTGAAAAGTCGCCCAAGCCGTCGCCGGCCTGCGCTACCCCGGTCATGGATGGCATGAAGATCCAGACCCGCAACGAGAAGGCGCTCAAGTACCAGCGTTCGGTGATGGAGTTCCTGCTCATCAACCACCCGCTGGACTGCCCGATCTGCGATCAGGGCGGCGAGTGCGAGCTGCAGGACGTGTCGCTGGGCTACGGCCGTTCGGTCAGCCGCTTCAACGAGCGCAAGCGCGTCGTGGTCGACGAGGACATGGGGCCGCTGGTCGCCACCGAGATGACCCGCTGCATCCAGTGCACCCGTTGCGTGCGCTTCACCGCTGAAGTCGCTGGCACCTACGAGCTGGGTGGCATGTCGCGTGGTGAGAACCTGCAGATCGGCACCTATGACGGCAAGCCGTTGACCACCGAGCTGTCCGGCAATGTCATCGACGTATGCCCGGTCGGCGCGCTGACCAACAAGGTGTTCCAGTTCAAGGCGCGTCCGTGGGAACTGACCGCACGCGAGTCGCTGGGTTACCACGACGCGATGGGCTCGAACCTGTTCCTGCACACCCGTCGCGGCGAAGTGCTGCGTGCGGTGCCGCGTGACAACGAGCTGGTCAACGAGTGCTGGCTGTCCGATCGCGATCGTTATTCGCACCAGGGCCTGTATGCGGCCGACCGCGCGGTCAAGCCGCTGCAGAAGGTCAATGGCGAGTGGAAGGAAGTGAGCTGGGCCGAAGGTCTGGCCGCTGCCCGCGAAATCTTCGAAGCCAACCGTGGCGACGAGCTCGGCGTGCTGGTGCACCCGGCAACCTCGAACGAGGAGGGCGCACTGCTGGCCCGCCTGGCCGCTGGCCTAGGTTCGAACAACATCGATCACCGCATCAACAACCGCGACTTCTCCGATGCGCCGGTTGCCGAAGCGTTCGGCATGTCGCTTGCCGACATCGAGCACGCGGATCAGATCGTGGTGCTGGGTAGCAACATCCGCCATGAACTGCCGCTGCTGCACGCTCGCCTGCGCAAGGCGCAGACCACCAACGGCGCCAAGATCCATTCGATCAACCCGGTTGATTTCGACTTTGCGTTCAAGCTGGCTGGCAAGCACATCGTTGCACCGTCGCGCTTCGTCGAGACGCTGGGTAACGCGCAGTTGGTCGACGCGGTGAAGGGCGGCAACAACACCGTCATCATCGTCGGCGCGATTGCCGAGAATCACCCGCAGGCCGCTGCCATCCGTGCCGCTGCCAGTGCGTTTGCCGCTGCCACCGGCGCCAAGCTGTGCCGCATCCCGCAGGGTGCGAATGCCGTTGGCCTGGCCCAGGCTGGCGTGCTGCCGGCCGGCAAGGACGTCAATGCAATGCTGGCGCAGCCGCGCAAGGCCTATGCCCTGTACGGCATCGAGCCGGGCCTGGACTTCGCCGATACCGCCGCTGCCCGCAAGGCGCTGGCCGGTGCCAAGGTCGTGGCCTTCAGCCATTTCGCCTGCACCTCGACCCGCGATGTGGCCGATGTGATCCTGCCGATCGGCGCGCTGCCGGAAATCGACGCGACGCTGACCAATCTGGACGGCCGCAACCAGGTCGCCCGTGCTGGCGGCAAGCTGCAGGGCGAGGCCCGTGAGGGCTGGCGCGTGCTGCGTGCGCTGGGCGGTGACATGCAGTTGGCTGGCTTCGGTTTCACCGATCTGGCAGGCCTGCGTGCTGGCCTGCAGCCGGTTTCGGTCAAGGTTGCTGCTTCGGCGCAGCCGCAGCTGGCAGGCGAGGGCTTCGAAGTGGCTTCGACCCCGGCGATCTACCGCACCGATGCCGTTGTGCGTCGTGCGCAGGCGCTGCAGTCGCATCCGCTCAACAACGATCCGCGCATCGTGCTCAATGCCGATGACGCTGCGCGTCTGCAGCTGAGCGAAGGCCAGATGGCCAAGGTCGGTACCGACGCTGGTCGCGCCACGCTGTCAGTTGTGGTCGACGCTCGCGTTGCTGCCGGTACGGTGTGGATTGAATCGGGCCACGGCGCAACCGCGCCGCTGGGTGCCGCTCGGGTAACGGTGGTGGCTGCATGAACGAGTTGCTGTTAAACGCGATCGACCCCTTGTTCCAGTGGTTCATGTCGCTGGGTGACATCGGCATCGTGCTGTGGACGGTGATCAAGATCCTCTTGATCGCCATGCCGGTGATCATTTCGGTTGCCTTCTACGTGTTGTGGGAGCGCAAGCTGATCGGCTGGATGCACGTGCGCCACGGGCCGATGTATGTCGGTCTGGGCGGCCTGCTGCAGGCCTTTGCCGACGTCACCAAGTTGCTGTTCAAGGAAATCATTGCCCCGGCAAGCGCACACAAGGCGATGTACATCATCGCGCCGCTGATCGTGCTGGCACCGTCGTTCGCGGCGTGGGCGGTGGTTCCGTTCGACTACAAGCTGGTGCTGTCCAACGCCAACGTCGGTCTGCTGTACCTGCTGGCGATGACCTCGCTGGGCGTGTACGGCGTGATCCTCGCCGGTTGGGCCTCCAACTCCAAGTACGCCTTCCTCGGTGCGATGCGTTCGGCCGCTCAGGTGGTCAGCTACGAAATCGCGATGGGCTTCGCTCTGGTCGGCGTGATGATTGCCGCCGGTAGCTTGAACCTGACCGACATCGTGCTGGCGCAGAAGGGCAATTCGGGTCTGTTCGACTGGTTCCTGCTGCCGCTGTTCCCGCTGTTCGTCGTGTACTGGGTGTCCGGCGTTGCCGAAACCAACCGCGCGCCGTTCGACGTGGTGGAAGGCGAGTCGGAAATCGTTGCCGGTCACATGGTGGAGTACTCCGGCGGTGCGTTCGCACTGTTCTTCCTGGCCGAGTACGCCAACATGATCCTGGTCAGCTTCCTGATCTCGATCTTCTTCCTCGGTGGCTGGCTGAGCCCGCTCCAGGGTTGGATCACGGCCGATATCTCGCCGTGGATCAACTGGATCTGGACCGGCGGTTGGCCGTGGTTGCTGCTCAAGGTGCTGTTCTTCGCCAGTGCGTACATCTGGTTCCGTGCCAGCTTCCCGCGCTTCCGTTATGACCAGATCATGCGTCTGGGCTGGAAGGTGTTCATCCCGCTGACCATTTTCTGGATCGCGGTGACGGCACTGATGGTGTTCTACGGCGTGATCCAGAAGGGCGTTTGATTCATGAATAAGATCACCCACTATTTCAAAAGCCTGCTGCTCCTGGAGTTGCTCGGCGGCTTGTGGCTGACGTTGAAATACACGTTCAAGCCCAAGTACACCGTGATGTACCCGATGGAGAAGTTCCCGCAGTCGCCGCGTTTCCGTGGCCTGCACGCCCTGCGCCGTTATCCCAACGGCGAAGAGCGCTGCATTGCCTGCAAACTGTGCGAAGCGGTGTGCCCGGCACTGGCGATCACCATCGACTCGGCCAAGCGCGAAGACGGCACCCGCCGTACCACGCGTTACGAAATCGACTTGTTCAAGTGCATCTTCTGCGGCTTCTGCGAAGAAAGCTGCCCGGTGGACTCGATCGTCGAGACCCACATTCTCGAGTACCACTTCGAGAAGCGTGGCGAGAACATCATCACCAAGCCGCAGCTGCTGGCAATTGGCGACCGGCTTGAAGCCGAAATCGCCGAGCGCCGTGCCGCCGACGCCGCCTTCCGCTGAGGTCTTGAGATGGATTGGGTAAATATTTGTTTCTGGTTCTTCTCCATCATTGCCGGCATTTCCGCGGCAGCGGTGATCAGTGTGCGCAACCCGGTGTACGCCGTGCTGTGCTTGATCCTGACCTTCTTCTCGATTGCCTGCGTCTGGTTGCTGGTGGGGGCCGAGTTCCTCGGTGTCACCCTGGTGCTGGTCTACGTCGGCGCGGTGATGGTGTTGTTCCTGTTCGTGGTGATGATGCTCGACATCGACACCACCAACCTGCGTGAAGGCTGGGTGCGTTACCTGCCGGTCGGCCTGGTGGTCGCGGTGGTGATGCTGGTGCAGATGCTGACCCTGATCGGCATCAAGGCACGTACCGCGCCGTTCCCGGTGGACAACGCCGCCGCGGTGGCTGCCGACACGTCCAACATCACCTGGCTGGCACGCAGCCTGTTCACTGAATACCTGCTGCCGTTCGAGTTCGCAGCCGTGATCCTGACCGTCGCCGTGGTGGCAGCCGTGATGCTGACCCTGCGTCGCCGCGAGGGCCTGAAGACGCAGAACCCGACCGAGCAGACCATGACCAAGGCAAAAGACCGCCTGCGCATGGTCAAGATGGCCGCCGAAAAGCCGGTGGTGCAGGTCGATACGCAACATGACGGTGGCGAGGAGGCCAAGCCATGATTTCCCTGGGCCATATGCTTGCGCTGGGCGCGGTGATGTTCTGCATCAGCGTTGCCGGCATCTTCCTCAACCGCAAGAACATCATCGTGTTGTTGATGTCGATCGAACTGATGCTGTTGTCGGTGAACATCAACTTCATCGCCTTCTCGCGTGAGCTGGGCGACACCGCCGGTCAGCTGTTCGTGTTCTTCATCCTGACCGTGGCCGCGGCCGAAGCTGCAATCGGCCTCGCGATCCTGGTGACCTTGTTCCGTACTCGCCACACCATCAACGTGGGCGAAGTCGATTCGCTGAAGGGCTGATCCGAAGATGGAAATCACTCTCTCCAAGAGTCTGTTGATTGCAGTGGTGCTTGCACCACTGTTCGGCAGCATCATCGCCGGCCTGTTCGGTCGTCAGGTGGGGCGCAAGGGCGCCCAGTACATCACCATCCTGGGCGTGGCGATCAGCTGCGGCCTGTCGGCCTACATCTTCTCCCAGCTGTTGTGGGGCGGGGCGCAGCCGTACAACCAGAACGTCTACACCTTCTTTGAAGTCGGCCAGTACGCGGCCCACGTCGGTTTCATGATCGACCGCATGACCGCGATGATGATGGTGGTGGTGACCTTCGTGTCGCTGCTGGTCCACATCTACTCGATCGGCTACATGTCCGAAGACGACGGCTACCAGCGTTTCTTCAGCTACATCTCGCTGTTCACCTTCTCGATGCTCACCCTAGTGATGAGCAACAACTTCCTGCAGCTGTTCTTTGGCTGGGAAGCCGTGGGCCTGGTGTCGTACCTGTTGATTGGTTTCTACTTCAAGAAGCCGACTGCCATCTTCGCCAACATGAAGGCCTTCCTGGTCAATCGCGTTGGTGACTTCGGCTTCCTGCTCGGTATTGCCGGCATCCTGTGGGCCTTCGGTTCGCTGGACTACGCCACCGTGTTCGCCAATGCCAGCACTGTGCTGGGCACCGATACGACCGGTCACGCCATGGTGCAGCTGATCGGCGACAACCAGTGGAGCGTGGCGACCATCATCTGCATCTGCCTGTTCATCGGTGCGATGGGCAAGTCGGCACAGGTGCCGCTGCACGTGTGGCTGCCGGACTCGATGGAAGGCCCGACCCCGATCTCGGCACTGATCCACGCTGCGACCATGGTCACCGCGGGTATCTTCATGGTGACCCGCATGTCGCCGCTGTTCGAGCTGTCGCAGACCGCGCTGGACTTCATCCTGTTCATCGGCGCCACCACCGCGTTCTTCACCGGCCTGATCGGCATCGTGCAGACCGACATCAAGCGCGTGGTTGCGTACTCCACCTTGTCGCAGCTGGGCTACATGACGGTTGCACTGGGCGTGTCGGCCTACTCGGGCGCCGTGTTCCACCTGATGACCCACGCCTTCTTCAAGGCGCTGCTGTTCCTGGGTGCCGGTTCGGTGATCATGGGCATGCACCATGAGCAGAACATGATGAAGATGGGCGGCCTGCGCAAGTACATGCCGATCACCCACATCACCATGTGGATTGGTACGTTGGCCCTGGTGGGTACGCCGTTCTTCGCCGGTTTCTACTCGAAGGACACCATCATCGAAGCTGCCGCGATGCACGCGCATGCTGCCGATGCTGGCTGGGTCGCCCTGTACGGTTACTGGGCGGTGCTCGGTGGCGTCATCGTCACCAGTTTCTACAGCTTCCGCCTGCTGTTCCTGACCTTCTTCGGCAAGGAACGCTTCCGCGACGCACATGATGATCACCACGCCGATCATGGCCACGGCCACGATGACCACCACGGTCATGGTGCGCACGAGCCGCACGAGTCGCCGTTGGTGGTGACCGTGCCGCTGATCCTGCTGGCTATCCCGTCCATCCTGATCGGCTTTTTCACCATCGGCCCGATGCTGTTTGGTACCGGCTGGGATGGCCATGCTGCCGCTGGCGGCATTCCCGGCCAGGCCATGTCGTTCTTCACCGGTATCGTCGACTTCTACGACCCGGCGCGTGACACCATTGCCGAAGTCGGCAAGGAGTTCTGGCATGGTTCGGTGGCCTATGCGATACACGGCATGCAGATGCCTGCGTTCTGGCTGACGGTTGCAGGTTTCGCGCTGGCCTGGGTGTTCTACATCTGGAAGCCGGAACTGGCAGGACAGGCTCGCAAGACCCTGGCACCGGTGGTTTCGGTGCTGGAAAACAAGTACGGCTTCGACAAGCTCTGGATCGACGGCTTTGCCGGCGGTGGTGTGCAGCTCGGCAAGGCCGCCCGTGCCGTTGATAGCACGGTCGTTGATGGGGTGATGGTCAATGGTTCGGCGCGTCTGGTCGACCTGGCTGCCAACCTGTTGCGCCGCACCCAATCCGGTTTCCTCTACCACTACGCGTTCGCGATGATCATCGGCCTGATTGCCCTGTTGGGCGTGCTGATGCATTTCTGGCGTTGACCTGTACGGAATAGAAGACGTGTCGAACTGGCCTCTACTTAGCATTCTCATCTGGCTGCCGATCATCGGCGGTGCATTGATCCTCGCCTTGCGTAACGCCCAAGCTGCCCGTTGGGCATCCCTGGCGGTCGCATTGCTCACCTTCCTGCTCAGCCTCGGCCTGCTCAGCGGCTATGACCGCGGCGCGGCCGATGTGATGCAGTTCGTCGAACAGCACCCGTGGATCCCGGCGTTCGACATCGGCTACAACCTGGCCGTCGACGGTATCGCCATTGCCCTGATCCTGCTGACCACCCTGATCGGCGTGTTGGCCCTGATCGGTGCCTGGGGCGTGGTCGACAAGCGCGTCAACCAGTACGTGGCGGCCTTCCTGATCCTGGAAGGCGTGACGGTCGGCATTTTCGCCGCCACCGACGCGATGCTGTTCTACGTGTTCTTCGAAGCCATGCTGATCCCGATGTTCCTGATCATCGGCGTCTGGGGCGGTCCGCGTCGCATCTACGCGGCGATGAAGTTCTTCCTGTACACCTTCCTCGGCTCGGTGCTGATGTTGGTGGCGCTGATCTACCTGTACCTGAAGGGCGGCAGCTTCCAGCTGGTTGACCTGTACCAGCTGCAGCTGTCGGCCAAGGAACAGACCTGGATATTCTTTGCCTTCCTGATCGCCTTCGCGGTCAAGGTGCCGATGTTCCCGGTGCACACTTGGCTGCCCGACGCGCACGTTGAAGCGCCGACCGCCGGTTCGGTGATCCTGGCGGCGATCGCCCTGAAGATCGGTGGCTATGGCTTCCTGCGTTTCAACCTGCCGATCGTTCCGGACGCAAGCCACGAGTGGGCCTGGCTGGTGATCGCGTTGTCGCTGGTGGCGGTGATCTACGTTGGCTTGGTGGCGATGGTGCAGGACGACATGAAGAAGCTGATTGCTTATTCGTCGGTCGCGCACATGGGTTTCGTTACCCTGGGTACCTTCATCGCGCTGTGGCTGGTACGTGACGCCGGCAGTGCCGACGCAGCCCGCCTGGGCCTGCAGGGCGCCATGGTGCAGATGGTTTCGCACGGTTTCGTCTCCGGCGCGATGTTCTCCTGCGTGGGCGTGCTGTATGACCGCATGCACAGTCGCCGCATCGCCGATTACGGCGGCGTGGTCAATGTGATGCCGTGGTTTGCGGCGTTCGCACTGCTGTTCTTCATGGCCAATTCCGGTCTGCCGGGTACCAGCGGCTTCGTTGGTGAGTTCATGATCGTGTTGGCCGCATTCCAGTGGAATCCGCTGGTTGCCCTGGGCGCTGCTACCACGCTGATCATCAGTGCTGCTTATTCGCTATGGCTGTACAAGCGCGTGTTCTTCGGTGAAGTGGGCAATGCCCACGTCGCCGAGCTGAAGGACATGAATGGTCGCGAGTGGCTGGTAATGACCGTGTTTGCGGTCGGTACGCTGGTGCTGGGCTTCTATCCCAAGCCGCTGACCGATCTGATGGAGCCTTCCATCGCCCATCTGGCGATGCAGATCGCTTCAAGCAAGCTGCTGTAAGCGGCTCGTCGAGAGTATTGATTCCAGGATTTGATGATGACCACGCCGACGCCTCTGCCGTTGACCACGACCGACCTGCTGCCGTTGCTGCCCGAACTGGTAGTGATTGGCGGTGCCTTTGCCCTGCTGATCCTTGATCTGTTCATCAGCACCAGGCACAAGGTCTGGACCCACTTCATTTCGGTGGCGATCCTCGCTGTCGCCTTCATCATGCTGTTGAACGGCGTGGGCGGGCAGGGCGAGGTATTCCACGGGATGTTCATCCGTGACAACGCTGCCGACGTGATGAAAACCGTCGTGGTGCTGGTCAGTGGCCTGAGCCTGATCTACGGCTGGAGCTACCTGCGCGAGCGCAACCTGTACCAGGGCGAGATCCCGGTGCTGATCCTGTTCGCCACCGCCGGCATGATGATCCTGGTCTCGGCCGGCAGCCTGCTGATGGTCTACCTGGGCCTGGAACTGCTGGCGCTGTGTTCCTATGCGCTGGTTGCCAGCAACCGTGAGAACAAGCTCGCTGCCGAAGCCGGCATGAAGTACATCGTGCTGGGTTCCTTGGCCTCGGGCCTGTTGCTGTACGGCATGTCGCTGATCTATGGCGCCACCGGCTCGCTGCACCTGGACGTGATCCACGCCTCCATCGCCCATTCCGATGAGCGCCTGCTGCTGTTGACCGGCGCGGTGTTCATGGTCGCCGGCGTTGCCTTCAAGCTGGGCGCGGCACCGTTCCACATGTGGCTGCCCGACGTCTACCAGGGCGCACCGGCGCCGATCGCGCTGTTCATCAGTTCGGCACCGAAGCTGGCCGCGTTCGGCATGGCCTACCGCCTGTTGGAAATGGGCGTTGGCCCGCTGTCGACCGAGCTGCAGTACGTGCTGGCTGGCCTGGCTGCGTTGTCGCTGGTCATCGGTAACCTGATGGCCATCGCCCAGACCAACCTGAAGCGCATGCTGGCGTACTCGACCGTGTCGCACATCGGCTTCCTGCTGATGGGCATCGCCGGTGGCGGCGAGGCGGGCTATTCGGCCGCGCTGTTCTACGCCATTGCCTACGCCATCATGTCGACCGCGGCATTCGGCGCGATCATCGCGATGTCGCGTGCCGGTTTTGAGGCCGAGAACATCGAAGACTTCAAGGGCCTGAACGCACGCAGCCCGTGGATGGCAGGCCTGGTCCTGTGCATCATGGCGTCGCTGGCCGGTATCCCGCCGTTCTTGGGCTTCTGGACCAAACTGTCGGTGCTGAGCGCGGCCGTCAATGGTGGCCTGTTGTGGCTGGCCATGGTTGGCGTGTTGTGTGCGGTGATTGGTTGCTTCTACTACCTGCGCGTCATCAAGGTCATGTACTTCGATGAGCCGGTGGGTGAGCCGCTGCCGCGCAACAATGACCGCATCCTGGGCATCGTGCTGGGCGTGAATTCCGCGCTGCTGCTGTTCCTGCCGCTCGGTTTGGGCCCGATCATGGAGTGGATGCGCAATTCTTTTGCACATTTGTAATAAAAGACGTTACAAATCTGCGCGAAGTGTGTATTATTCATCTCCTGAGTTGACGGCCTCACCGCCCAGCGGCAAGGTCGGAATCACCTGATGAGTGGTTCAACCGGAAGGATTTTTCCGGGTTTCTCCAGCGTCTTGAGAGAAACGCGAAGTAAATAAGTCTTGCATTATCGGCTTGGTTACTTCATAATTCCGCTTCTGATGCGGGGTGGAGCAGTCTGGCAGCTCGTCGGGCTCATAACCCGAAGGTCGCAGGTTCAAATCCTGCCCCCGCTACCAGCTTCGGTCTTTGCAACACGATGTGTTGATGAGGCAAAAGTTGGGCTCGCAAGAACGGCTGCTTCCGTTCTTGCAACCGGGATCCGGTCATCGGATCCAAACGGACAAAGGGCCCATGTGGGCCCTTTGCTGTTTCTGGAAATCAGAAACCCCGGTTGGGTGACAACCGTTCTCTAACTTACGAATCAAGGCTGGCTGTGAGCGACAAGGCTACTGAAATCGCGAATCTGCTGGGCCCCACCGTGCAGGCGTTGGGGCTCGAGTTGCTTGGCGCCGAATATCTGCCGGCCCCGGGCGGCGCAACGTTGCGCCTGTATATCGACGTGCCGCTGGCCGAGCAGCCTGAGCGCATGGTCAACGTTGAAGACTGCGAGCGGGTGAGCCGCGAGGTTTCCGCGCAGCTGGACGTCGAGGACCCGATCAGCGGCAATTACACGCTGGAAGTGTCTTCGCCGGGCGTGGACCGCCCGTTGTTCTCGCTGGAGCAGTTCGAGCGCGCCATTGGTGAATCCGCCAAGGTCGGCTTGAAGCTGCCGCAGGAAAATCGCCGTCGCCTGCAGGGTGAAATCGTCGCGGTTGACCTGGAGCAGGGCACGGTGACCTTTGTGGTCGACAACAAGCCCTTCGTGGCTTCGTTCGACAACATCGACAAGGCACGCATCATTCCGGACTGGGCCGCGCTTGGCCTGGCACCGACCAAACCGACGGGTCCGGCCCCCAAGCAGGGCAAGACCAAGAATAATTCCAATAACGAAACGGCGGCCAAAAAGCCGCGCGCGGAGTGAGCCGATGAGCAAGGAACTTTTGCTGGTAGTTGACGCAGTCGCCAACGAGAAGGGCGTGCCGCGTGAGGTCATTTTTGACGCGATCGAGGCCGCACTGGCTTCTGCCGCGAAGAAGCGTTACGCCGAGGAAGAAGTCCTGGCGCGCGTTTCGATCAACCACAAGGACGGCACCTACGAAACTTTCCGTCGCTGGGAAGTGGTCGCTGATGACGTGGTGATGGAGTCGCCGGACCGCCAGATCCGCCTGATGGATGCGGTGGACGAAGCCGACGGCGTCGAAGTCGGTGACTACATCGAAGAGCAGATTGAAAACCCCGATTTCGGCCGTATCGCAGCGCAGGCTGCCAAGCAGGTCATCGTCCAGCGTGTGCGCGAAGCCGAGCGCCAGCAGGTGGTGGATGCGTGGAAGGACCGCGTTGGCGAACTGGTCACCGGTGTGGTCAAGCGCGCTGAGCGCGGCAACATCTATGTCGATCTGGGCGGCAATGCCGAAGCCTTCATTCCGAAGGACAAGGGCATCCCGCGTGACGTGCTGCGTGCCGGCGACCGCGTGCGCGGTTACCTGGCTGAAGTGCGTTCGGAGCCGCGTGGCCCGCAGCTGTTCATCAGCCGCGCTGCGCCGGAATTCATGATCGAGCTGTTCAAGCTGGAAGTGCCGGAAGTCGGCCAGGGCCTGGTTGAGATCAAGGCCTGTGCGCGTGACCCGGGCGACCGCGCCAAGATCGCCGTGCTGGCCCATGACAGCCGCACCGATCCGATCGGCGCCTGCATCGGCATGCGCGGTTCGCGCGTGCAGGCGGTGTCCAACGAGCTCAATGGCGAGCGCGTGGATATCGTGCTGTGGAACGAAAACCCGGCCAACTTCGTCATCAACGCCATGGCGCCGGCTGAAGTCCAGTCGATCATCGTTGATGAAGAAAAGCATTCGATGGACCTGGCCGTGGCGGAAGACCGTCTGGCCCAGGCAATCGGCAAGGGCGGCCAGAACGTGCGCCTTGCCAGCCGCCTGACCGGTTGGCAGCTGAATGTGATGACCCAGGACCAGGTGACCGCCAAGTCGGAAGCCGAGCAGGGCGTCGCCCGTCAGCTGTTCATGGACAAGCTGGAAGTGGACGAGGAAATCGCCGGCATCCTGGTGTCCGAAGGTTTTGGTACGGTGGAAGAAATCGCCTACGTGCCGGTTGGTGAGTTGCTGGCAGTGGAAGGCTTCGACGAAGATATCGTCGAAGAACTCCGCGCCCGCGCCCGCGATGCGCTGCTCAATGAAGCGCTGGCGGTGGAAGAGGGTGCTGACGGCGGTGTGCCGGCAGCAGATCTGCTGGCACTGAAGGGCATGGATGAGGCGACCGCGTACGCGCTGGCTGGCCACGGCGTGCGCACAAGTGAGGATCTGTCGGATCTGGCTGCCGACGAGGTTCTGGAGTTCGGTATCGAGGGCATGGATCTGGAGCGCGCCGCGGCGTTGGTCCTGGCAGCCCGCGCCGAGGAGATCGCCCGCCTGGAGCGCGGCGAATGAGCCAGCGATGAACAGTGCCCTGAGCCGCTCAGGGCGTAGACTCCGCGCTGCCTTCGTTCGTGACGAGGGGGCGCAAACAAGATCATAGGATCCGAATGTCGCAGCAAACCACCATCCGCAAGCTCGCCGAACTGGTCAACACGCCGGTCGAGAAACTGCTTGAACAGCTGTCCCAAGCCGGGATGAAGTTCAGCGGTCCCGACCAGGTCGTGACCAGTACCGAGAAAGTGAAGCTGCTGGGCTTCCTCCGCCGTTCGCACGGCAAGGAAGAGCAGCCGGCCGAAGACGCCGAGGCCGCAGCCAAGAAGATCACCCTGAACCGCCGCAAGCATCAGGAAGTGACCGTCAACGCCGGCCGCAGCAAGACCACCGTCAATGTGGAAGTGCGCCAGAAGCGCACCTACACCAAGCCGGAAGGTGGCAAGCCTGCGATGACGCCGGACGAAGAGCGCGCGGATATCCTGCGCAAGCTCGAAGAGTCGCGTCAGCGCAACCTCGACGAACAGCGCATGCTGGCCGAGAAGGATCGCGCCCGCGACGAAAGCATCGCTGCCAAGAAGGCCGCCGAAGAAGCCGAAGCCGCGCGCATCGAGGCTGAGAAAGCCGCTGCTGAAGCGGCTGCCAAGGCTGCTGCTGCAAAGCCGGCACCGGAAGTCGAAGCGCCGGCGCCGCGCGCCGCACGCCCGGCCGCTGCTGCACCGGCCCGCGCGCCTGCCCGCGAGGAGCGTGGCAACAACGCCAATGCCAATGCAAAGTCGGGCAAGCGCAACGAGGGTGGGGATGGCAACCGTTTCGGCGGCCAGCTGCACCTGTCGGCGTCTGACCGTGCCCGTCGCGGCAACAGCAGCAATACGAATTCGCGCGGTCGTCCGGGTGCGCGTGCACCGCAGGGCCGCCGCGGCAATGAAGCAGCACGTAGCGGTGGCGGCAGCCACGCCTTCGAACGCCCGACCGCACCGGTGGTGCGTGAAGTCGCCGTTGGCGACACCATCACCGTCGCCGATCTGGCGCAGAAGCTCGCGCTCAAGGGCGGCGAGGTGGTGAAGGCGCTGTTCAAGATGGGCGTGATGGCGACCATCACCCAGACCATCGACCATGACACCGCGGCACTGGTTGTCGAAGAGCTCGGCCACAACGTGGTTCGCGCCAACGCCAACGACGCCGAAGACGCACTGCTGGCCATCACTGGCGCTGATGAGCGCGTGGCGGTGCCGCGTGCGCCGGTCGTGACCATCATGGGCCACGTCGATCACGGCAAGACCTCGCTGTTGGACTACATGCGCCGCACCAAGGTTGCCAATGGCGAAGCTGGTGGCATCACCCAGCACATCGGTGCCTACCATGTGACCACGCCGAAGGGCGTGATCAGCTTCCTCGATACCCCGGGCCACGCCGCGTTCACCTCGATGCGTGCCCGTGGTGCGCAGTTGACCGACATCGTGGTGGTGGTTGTCGCCGCCGACGATGGCGTGATGCCGCAGACCAAGGAAGCCATCCAGCACGCCCGCGCCGCAAACGCGCCGATCGTGGTGGCGATCAACAAGATCGACAAGTCGTCCGCCGACCCGATGCGTGTCAAGAACGAACTGCTTGCCGAGCAGGTCGTCGCCGAAGACTTCGGTGGTGACGTGCAGATGGTGGAGATCTCGGCCAAGACTGGCCAGGGCATCGATGACCTGCTGGATGCGATTTCGCTGCAGGCCGAAGTGCTGGAACTGAAGGCCGTGGCCGACGGCCGCGCCAACGGCGTGGTCATCGAATCCTCGCTGGACAAGGGCCGTGGCCCGATCGCGACGGTGCTGGTGCAACAGGGTCTGCTGAAGAAGGGCGACTACCTGGTGTGCGGTATCCAGTACGGTCGCGTGCGTGCACTGTTCGACGAAACCGGCGCCCAGGTCTCCGAAGCGGGGCCGTCGATTCCGGTGCAGGTGCTGGGTCTGTCCGGTGTGCCGGAAGCTGGTGATGACTTCGTCGTGGTTGAAGACGAGCGTCTGGCCAAGGACGTTGCGCAGACGCGTGAAACCAAGCGTCGCGAGTCGCGCCTGGTCGCCACCGCCGGCAGCCGCATGGAAGACATCATGTCGCAGCTGGGCAAGGGCGATGGCCAGCAGGTGCTGAACCTGCTGATCAAGGCCGACGTGCAGGGTTCGGTGCAGGCACTGAGCCAGGCGCTGGTTGCGCTGTCCAACGACGACATCCGCATCAACGTGATCCACTCCGGCGTGGGCGGCATCACCGAGTCCGACGCCAACTCGGCCGTGGCTTCCAAGGCCACCGTCATCGGCTTCAATGTGCGTGCGGATGCTTCGGCCCGTCGCATCATTGAATCCAACGGCGTTGACCTGCGTTACTTCTCGATCATCTATGACGTGATCGACCAGGTGAAGCAGGTGGCATCCGGTCTGCTCGGCGTGGAAATCCGCGAAGAGATCATCGGTATCGCGCAGGTCCGCGACGTGTTCCGCAGCTCCAAGTTCGGTGCGGTTGCAGGCTGCATGATCATCGAAGGCGTGGTGAAGCGGAACAAGCCGATCCGCGTGCTGCGCGACAGCGTGGTGGTGTTCGAGGGCGAGCTGGAATCGCTGCGTCGCTTCAAGGAAAACGTCGAGGAAGTTCGCAATGGTACCGAGTGCGGTATCGGCGTGAAGGCTTACAACGACGTCAAGCCGGGCGACCAGATCGAGTGCTTCGAGCGTATCGAAGTGCCGCGCACGCTGTAACGGCTGCGATCGAGGTGCCGGGAGTCGGGATTCGCCAAGGCGGGTCCCGGCGAGCGGAACCTCCAGCAGCCGGGTCGGGGAATCGCGAGTTGTCGCCGTGAACGCGGTTGCAGCGGGCGGTTCCTTTCCGGTTTCATTGAAATTCACCCTTTATTGCTGATACTTGCCTGATGCCTAAGACTTTCCATCGTACCGACCGTGTTTCTGCGCAGATCCGCCGTGATCTGGGCACGCTGGTGCATGCCGCCGTGCGTGAATTCGGCCTGCCTTCGGTCAGTGTGTCGGACGTGGAAGTTACCCGTGACATGGCCCATGCCAAGATCTTCGTGACCGCGCTGATGCCGGAACGTGCGGATGAGGCGATGAAGGGCCTGCGCGAGCTCACGGTTGAGCTGCGCATGTCGCTGGCCAAGGCGATGAAGTTGCGGCATGTACCAGAGCTGCATTTCCATTACGACGATTCGGTCGATCGTGGTGAGCGCATCGACAATCTGCTGCGCGACCTGGTGCCACCGCCGGAACCCGAGTCCGACGCCGACAAAGGCACCGACAAAGAGTAATCGCAGCAGCCCGTAAGGGCTGTTGTCATGTCTGGCCTGCGCGTTGGTGCAGGCGGTTTTCCCGTTTTATGCTCGGCGTGCTGATCGCACGCCAGCCCGCCTATGGTGTTGCATGCGTCCCAGAATTCAATTCCGCCGCCTGGATGGCATCGTTCTGCTCGACAAGCCGGCAGGCATGAGCTCCAACACCGCGCTGCAGGTTGCACGTCGTCTTTTCCGTGCCGAGAAGGGCGGTCATACCGGCAGCCTTGATCCGCTGGCTACCGGTCTTCTGCCGCTGTGTTTTGGCGAGGCGACCAAGATCGCCGGCTTGTTGCTGGGCTCGGCCAAGGCCTATGACGCCGAAATCCGGCTGGGCAGCACCACCGATACCGATGATGCCGATGGCGCGGTGCTGCGCGAGCGACCGGTGCCTGAATTCAGTGATGCGCAGTTGCAGGCGGCCTTGGCCACCCTGACTGGCACCATCCTGCAGCGGGCGCCGATCTATTCGGCGTTGAAGCAGGGTGGCGAGCCGCTGTATGCCAAGGCGCGTCGTGGTGAGGCTAT
Source organism: Stenotrophomonas sp. 21LCFQ19 (assembly GCF_056861425.1). Classification (NCBI taxonomy): domain Bacteria; kingdom Pseudomonadati; phylum Pseudomonadota; class Gammaproteobacteria; order Lysobacterales; family Lysobacteraceae; genus Stenotrophomonas; species Stenotrophomonas sp. 21LCFQ19. Next base: position 203,482 of record NZ_JBSPUF010000002.1, read on the forward strand.
CGAAGCCCCCGAGCGCGAGGTGCAAGTGCAGGCGATTGAAGTGCTGGCCCGTGAAGGTGAGCGCCTTTCGCTGCGCGTGACCTGTGGCTCGGGCACCTATATCCGCAGCATCGCCCGCGACCTGGGCGAATTGCTGGGCTGTGGTGCGCATGTCACCGCGCTGCGCCGGCTGTGGGTGGAACCGTTCATGGCGCCGAAGATGATCGGCCTGGATGCACTGCGCGCAGTCGCTGAATCCGGCGACGAAGCCGCGCTGCTGGACTGGTTGCTGCCGATCGAACAGGGCCTGAGCCAGTTTGCCCGGGTCGAGCTGGATGCCGGCCAGGCTGCGCGCTTCTGCGTCGGCCAGCGCCTGCGCGATCCGGCCTGGCCGGTTGGCCTGGTGGTGGTTTACGGCGAAGGCGGTCAGCCGCTGGGGCTGGGTCAGGTGGAGGACGGGGGGCGACTTGGCCCGCAGCGGCGCTTCAATCTCTGAACGGGCGGGAGCGGGCAGTACCTTTCAAGTCACTACCGCCTTGTCCCGGATGGTTGTGACCGTTACAATTTTGCGGCCCTAGAAAGGGCAACTGCCCGCCTCGGTGGGCAGCCTATTAATCGGCGAGCTGTGCGGTGCGTCTTGAGACGTTCCTGCTGGCCCCGCATCTGAAGAGAAAAACCATGTCGATCGACACCCAGAAAGTCATTGAAGAAAACAAGCGCGGCGCTGCTGATACCGGTTCCCCGGAAGTCCAGGTCGCCCTGCTGACCGCTCGCATTGAACTGCTGACCGGCCACTTCAAGGAACACAAGAAGGATCACCACAGCCGCCGTGGCCTGCTGCAGATGGTCAATCGCCGCCGTAGCCTGCTCGACTACCTGAAGAACAAGGATGTCGCACGCTATAAAGCATTGATCGAAAAGCTCGGCCTGCGCCGCTAATCGATACCCGCCGCGGCGCAGCGATGCGCCGCGGCTTTGTTTTTAGAGCTTCAAAATCGTCGTAGACCGGCCGGAACCGCCCGGCCAGCCGTTGCCGGCATGGGTTGGCAACGGACCAATCGAAGAAAGCATTTCAAGGATCCCCCGTGGCAAAAATCACCAAAACCTTCCAGTACGGCAAACACACCGTCACGCTTGAAACCGGCGAAATCGCCCGTCAGGCCGGCGGCGCAGTCATCGTCAAGATGGACGACACCGTGTTGCTGGTCACTGCCGTCGCCGCCAAGAGCGCGCGCGAAGGCCAGGACTTCTTCCCGCTGACCGTCGATTACCAGGAGAAGTTCTACGCCGGTGGCCGTATCCCGGGTGGCTTCTTCAAGCGTGAAGGCCGTGCGACCGAAAAAGAGACGCTGATTTCGCGCCTGATCGATCGCCCGATCCGTCCGCTGTTCCCGGAAGACTACAAGAACGAAGTGCAGATCATCGCCACGGTGATGTCGCTGAACCCGGAAGTGGACGGCGACATCGCCGCCCTGATCGGTGCTTCGGCCGCACTGTCGCTGGCCGGCACCCCGTTCAAGGGCCCGATCGGCGCTGCCAAGGTCGGTTACAAGGACGGCCAGTACATCCTCAACCCGACCGTGTCGGAGCTGAAGGAATCGCAGCTGGAGCTGGTGGTCGCTGGTACCGCCAACGCCGTGCTGATGGTAGAATCCGAAGCCGCACTGCTGTCCGAAGATGTGATGCTGGGCGCCGTGACCTTCGGTCACCGCGAAATGCAGAAGGTCATCAACGCGATCAACGAACTGACCGTTGAAGCCGGCACCAAGCCGAGCGACTGGGTTGCCCCGGCCAAGAACACCGCGCTGATCAGCGCCCTGCAGGAAGCCGTCGGCGGCAAGCTCGGCGAAGCCTTCCAGGTGCGTGACAAGCTGCAGCGTCGTGACGCTATCTCGGCGATCAAGAAGGACGTGGTCGAGACCCTGGCTGGCCGCGTTGCCGCTGAAGGTTGGAACTCGGCCGAGCTGTCGAAGGAATTCGGCGAGCTGGAATACAGCACCATGCGCAACTCGGTGCTGGACACCAAGGTCCGCATCGACGGCCGTGCACTGGACACCGTCCGCCCGATCGCCGTGAAGACCGGCGTGCTGCCGCGTACCCACGGTTCCTCGCTGTTCACCCGCGGTGAAACGCAGGCCATCGTGACCATCACCCTGGGCACCGCCCGTGATGGCCAGGTGATCGACGCCGTTGCCGGTGAGTACAAGGAAAACTTCCTGTTCCATTACAACTTCCCGCCCTACTCGGTCGGTGAGTGTGGTCGTTTCGGTGCGCCGAAGCGTCGTGAAATCGGCCACGGCCGTCTGGCCAAGCGCGGTGTGCTGGCTGTGATGCCGTCGCTGGAAGCCTTCCCGTACACCATTCGCGTGGTGTCGGAAATCACTGAATCCAACGGTTCCTCGTCGATGGCTTCGGTCTGCGGTTCCTCGCTGGCCCTGATGGACGCCGGCGTGCCGGTCAAGTCGCCGGTTGCCGGTATCGCCATGGGCCTGGTCAAGGAAGGCGAGCGCTTCGTCGTCCTGTCCGACATCCTGGGTGACGAAGATCACCTGGGCGACATGGACTTCAAGGTCGCTGGTACCGCCGAGGGCATCTCCGCCCTGCAGATGGATATCAAGATCGAAGGCATCACCGAAGAGATCATGAAGCAGGCACTGCAGCAGGCCAAGGCTGGCCGTCTGCACATCCTGGGTGAAATGGCCCACGGCCTGACCTCCCCGCGTGCCGAGCTGTCGGACTACGCGCCGCGTCTGCTGACCATCAAGATCCACCCGGACAAGATCCGCGAAGTGATCGGCAAGGGTGGTTCCACCATCCAGGCCATCACCAAGGAAACCGGCACCCAGATCGACATCCAGGACGATGGCACCATCACCATCGCTTCGGTGAACAACGCCGCTGCCCAGGCCGCCAAGGCCCGCATCGAGCAGATCACCTCGGACGTCGAGCCGGGCCGCATCTACGAAGGCAAGGTCGCCAAGATCATGGACTTCGGTGCGTTCGTCACCATCCTGCCGGGCAAGGACGGTCTGGTCCACGTGTCGCAGATCTCCAGCGACCGCGTCGAGAAGGTCGGCGACGTGCTGAAGGAAGGCGATGTGGTCAAGGTCAAGGTGCTGGAAGTCGACAAGCAGGGCCGTATCCGCCTGTCGATGAAGGCCGTTGAAGAGGGCGAGGGCACCCCGGCCGAATAAGGCTGCGGTGTTGTATCGCTGAGAAGAAAAGCGGGCCTGGTGCCCGCTTTTCTTTTGCCCGGAAAACAGCAGAAGCACAGCCGCGTAGTGCCGAGCCATGCTCGGCAGAAGCTTTCCCGGACAACCCACCGACCTTGCAGGCGCGGCGTCAGCCGCGAAGCTCGCAGTCGATCAGATTGCAGGCAAAGCCACCGTTTCATTGTCGCCAGCTTCACGGCTGACACCGCTCCCACAAAGCATGGTGCCCATGCAGCCGTAGTGCCGAGCCATGCTCGGCAGAAGCTTTCCCGGACAACCCACCGACCTTGCAGGCGCGGCGTCAGCCGCGAAGCTCGCAGTGGATCAGATTGCAGGCATGGTCAGCGTTTCATTGCAGCCAGCTTCGCAGCTGACGCCGCTCCCACAGAGCATGGTGCTTGTGCAGCCGTAGTGCCGAGCCATGCTCGGCAGAAGCTTTCCCGGACAACCCACCGACCTTGCAGGCGCGGCGTCAGCCGCGAAGCTCGCAGTCGATCGGATTGCAGATATGGCCGGCGTTTCACCACTGCCAGCTTCGCGGCTGACACCACTCCCACAGAGCATGGTGCTTGTGCAGCCGTAGTGCCGAGCCATGCTAGGCAGAAGCTTTCCCGGACAACCCCCCGACCATGCAGGCGCGGCGTCAGCCGCGAAGCAGGTAGTCGATCAGATTGCAGGCATGGTCAGCGTTTCATTGCAGCCAGCTTCGCGGCTCATGCCGCTCCCACAATGCAATGACGGGGCGCCCCGGCGCAGCATGGTTGCGCTCGACAGGCGTGACCCACAATTCCTGATCTGCCATCGCCTGCTTCTACCGATGGAAGGTGAGCACAAGCCTGCCAGCATTCCCCAAGGCGCAAACGGGGACGGATATGCCAGCGCAGCGAAACGCGGGTGACGCGGTTCAACACCACTCAAACCTCGCCTTCGCCGGAAAAGCCGTAGCGGCATGCTTTATGGCCGGTATCTGTGCGGCCATTCTGGCTCCGGCCTTGCCGTCAACGTGGGTGCGCTGGGCGGCATTGTCCACGGGCGTGCTGTTGTGGCTCACAGCCCCGCGTTGGCGCTGGCTGGGGGCAGCGCTGGCCGGTTTGGGCTGGGCTTTCCTGCATGTGGGTTGGGGCCTGGAACAGCAGCTGGCCGCACGCCGGGAGGCGCAGGAAATCACGGTGACAGGCGTTGTAAGCAGCCTTCCCCAACACGAGGTTCGTCGCACGCGCTTTCAACTACGCCTGGATGCAGAAGCCAGCCTTCCGCCAGACCTGCGGGGCGAGACGGTGCAGGTGTCCTGGTACGACGACTTTGGTGCAACAGCGCCCGGTCCGCGTCTACACGTGCACGCGGGCGAACGTTGGCGGTTGAACCTGCGCCTGCGTGCGCCGCGCGGGCTGGTCAATCCCGGTGGCTTTGATGCCGAGCGACATGCCTTGGCACAGGGCATTGCCGCCGGCGGAGTCGTGCGCCAATCGCCTGCACCACAACGATTGGAGGCGGCTGCGGGCCTGGGCGCATGGCGCGAATGCATGGCCGCGCGGATCGCGAGGCAGGTGCCGGCTGCATCTTCGCGCTATGTGCAGGCCTTGGCGCTGGGGGACACACGCGGTCTCGGCGAAGGCGACTGGCAGGTGCTGCGCGCAACCGGACTGACCCATCTGATTGCGATCTCGGGCTTCCACGTCGGCATGGTTGCACTGTGCGCGGCGTGGTTGGTGGCAGGACTCTGGCGCTTGTTGCCGTGGTGCGGTCGATATTGCCCACGGCCGCAGGCTGTTGCCCTTGGTGCGTTGCTTGGGGCCACGACGTATGCGGCGGTGGCCGGGTTTGGTCTGCCAACGGTGCGCACCGTGTTGATGGTTGCGGTGGTGGTGCTGGCACGGCTTGGCCGCAGGCCGGTCGATGTGGCCGGCGCATTGGCGCTGGCGGCCTTGGCTGTGCTGTGGCTGGCACCGTTGTCGGTGCTGACCGCTGGCTTCTGGCTCAGCTTTGCCGGGGTGGCGTGGTTGCTGTGGTGTCTGCCCGAGCGCGCGCATTGGCTGCGCAGTTTTCTATCCGCGCAGCGGGTGGCGACGTTGGGACTGTTGCCGCTGACCGTGATGCTGTTCGGTCAGGCCTCGGCGATCGGGCCGCTGGCCAATCTGGTCGCTATCCCCTGGTGGAGTCTGGTGGTGGTGCCGCTGGCGCTTGTCGGTACGGCGCTGGAAGCGATATGCAGCGGCGCGGGCGGCCTGGCCTGGCGGGCCTCGGCATGGTGCTTTGATCTGAGCTGGCCGTTATTCCAGATGTTGGGTAGTGCTCGCTATTCATTGTGGTGGTTGCCCGAGCCGGCGTGGTTCGCCTTGCCTCTGGCGCTGCTCGGCGCCGTGTGGCTGTTGCTGCCGGCCGGGGTTGCGGGCAAGGGCCTGGCGGTGTTGTTGTGGCTGCCACTCTGTCTGCCATGGCGCGACAGGCCCGGGGCGGGTGAGTTCGAGCTGGTCACGCTGGATGTCGGGCAGGGTTTGGCAGTGTTGTTGCGTACACGGCACCACGCGTTGCTGTTCGACACCGGGCCGGCGGTCGCGGACGGTTTTGATGCCGGCGAGCGGGTGGTTGTGCCCGCACTGAGAGCCTTGGGCGTACCGCGCTTGGACCGGCTGGTGGTCAGTCATGGCGATCATGATCATGCCGGCGGACTGGCGGCGGTGCAGGGTGTTCTACCGCCTTCGGAGCTGTTGATGCCGCCGGGACTGGCAGTGGGCGCAGCTGCTGCAGCGGCCTGCGAGGCAGGTCAGGCATGGCAATGGGACGGGGTGCTGCTTGAGTTTCTGCATCCGACGCCAGGTTTTCCCTATCTGGGCAACGAATCCAGTTGCGTGTTGCGGGTCCAGGGCGCCCATGGAGCGGCGTTGTTGACCGGCGACATCGGCGAGGTGATCGAGCAGCGCCTGCTTAAGCACGTGCCGGCAAAGCTGCGCGCGGAGGTGGTGCTGGTGGCACATCACGGCAGCGGCGGATCCTCCAGCCATCGCTTCGTGGCGGCAACCGACGCGCGGCTGGCGCTGATCTCCAGTGGCCATGGCAATCGCTTTGGTCACCCGCGCGGTGACGTGGTGGCCCGCTGGCAGCGCTCCGGGGCCGAGGTGCTGACCACGGCCGGCAGCGGGGCGCTGCACGTCTGGCTGGGCAAGCAGGGCTTGCAGCTGCGCGAGCGCAGAATCTGGCGCTCAAGGTCATGGGATGCCGCTGAGCGGGCGCGGGCGGCTGCTATCCTATCTGACATCAAATACGCGGCCACGGCGCCGGAGGGTTGAAACGTGTGGGAATTGGTCAAAGCCGGCGGATGGCCGATGGTGCCGTTGCTGTTGTTGGGCGTGCTGGCGCTGGCGATCGTCCTGGAGCGTTTCTGGAGCCTGCGCCGTAACGAGGTGCTGCCGCCAGGCCTGGGCCAGGAGGTCCGCAACTGGGCCGCGCGCGGCAAGCTGGATGCTTCCCATATTGATTCCCTGCGTGCCAATTCGCCGCTGGGCGCGCTGTTGGCTGCTGCGCTCGAAGCGCGCAATCGCCCGCGTGACCAGATCCGTGAGCGCATCGAAGACACCGGCCGCCATCTGGTGCACCGGATGGGGCGCTTCCTCAATGCACTTGGCACCATCGCCTCGGCTGGCCCGTTGCTCGGCCTGTTGGGTACGGTGGTCGGCATGATCCAGATGTTCCTGGGCATTCTCGATCACGGCGTCGGCGACGTCGGCCAGCTTGCTGGCGGTATCGGCAAGGCGCTGGTGTGCACCGCGACCGGCATGATGGTCGCGATTCCGGCCTTGATGTTCCATCGTTACTTCCGTGGCCTGATCGATGGCTACGTGATCGAGATGGAGCAGGAAGCCAGCGCGCTGCTGGATGCACTGGATGGTCGCCCGGCGGTCATGGCGGCCAGCAAGGCCGCCGCGCCGCGCCCGGCGGCAACCGAGAAGGCCTGAGCCCATGCGGATTGGTAACAATCGCACCCAGGATGAACCGCATATCGATCTGGTGCCCTTGATCGACGTGATCCTGGTGCTGATCATTTTCTTCGTGGTCACCACCACCTTTGATGCGCGTTCGACGCTGCAGGTGCAGTTGCCCACGGCCAGCGACCAGAAGACCAGCGCGCCGCAGACTTCGCTGAGCGTGCTGGTCAATGCCGATGGCCGCTACTTCGTCAACGACCAGGAAGTGCTGCGCACCGACATCGAATCGTTGAAGCAGATCATCGCCCAGTTGGCTGGTGCCGACCGCGAGCAGAGTGTGCTGCTGCGTGCTGATGCGCGCACGCCGTACCAAGCTGTGGTCACCGCGCAGGATGCCCTCGGTCAGCTCGGTTTCCGCCGGATCGCGATTGCAACCGCACCGGAAGCCAAACAATGAGTGACAACGACTCGGCCTGGAAGATCTACAGGCGCTTGCTTGCCTCCGCCAAGCCCTATCGGCCGCTGTTGTTGATGGCGGGCCTTGGCATGTTGATCGAGGCGGCCGCAGGCAGTGGTTTCCTGGTCCTGATGAGCCCGATCACCAATAGCCTGGTGAACCCGAAAGACATCAACCAGTGGATGCCTTTGGCTGTCATTGGGTTGTTCCTGTTGCGTGGTGTGGCTGGCTATCTGACCGATATCGGCATGGGCAAGGCCGCACGCAGCATCGCCCGTGATTTCCGGGTGCTGGTGCTGGGCAAGTACCTGCGGCTGCCTGGGCAGCGTTTCGATTCCGAACCGGTGCCATCGATGTTGGTACGGTTGGGCTCGGACAGCGATCAGGTGGCGCAGGCTGCGATCGATGCGATGAAGGTGGTGCTGCAGCAATCGCTGCAGGCACTGGGTTCGTTGGCGGTGATGCTGTACTACAGCTGGCAGGTGACCCTTGCGATCTTCGTGCTGGCACCGCCATTGGCCTGGGTGATGAACATCGTGGCCAAGCGCTACCGGCGCATCAGTCACCGCATCCAGGAAAGTGGCGCGGATCTTCTGCAGGCTGCCGATCAGGCCTTGTCCAGCCAGCAGGAAGTGAAGATCTACGGTGCGCAGCCGGCTGAGCTGCACCGCTATACCGGGTTGGCCAACACCAACCTGCGGCTGGCGATGAAGGTCGAAGCGACGCGCAGCATTTCTTCCAGCATGGTGCAGTTGATCGGTGCGGTCGGCTTGGCTGCGCTGCTGCTCATCGCAGGGCACGAGGCCGCTGCCGGGCGTTTGACGGTGGGCGACTTCGTTGGTCTGTTGATGGCGATGCTGGCGATTATTCCGGCGCTGAAGCAGCTGACCAACGTACAGAACATGACACAGCGAGGCATCGCCTCCGCGCAGCGCCTGTTCCACGTACTTGATTCCAAGGACGAAGTGGACGCGGGCAGCCTGCCGCTGCAGCGTGCCAATGGCCTGCTGGAATTCCGCCACGTCACCGCTCGCTATGCGGGGCAGACCAAGCCGGCGCTGGAAGACATCAGCTTCGTTGCCAAGCCGGGCACGGTAACCGCCATCGTTGGTCGCTCGGGCAGTGGCAAATCGACCTTGATCAAGCTGATCCCGCGTTTCTACGAGATCGAGGCTGGCGAAATCCTGCTCGATGGTCATCCATTGCAGGACTACAAACTGGCCGATCTCCGTCGGCAGATCGCCTTGGTTGGCCAGCAGGTCACCTTGTTCAATGGCAGCATCGCCCAGAACGTGGCCTACGGTGAGTTGCAGGAGCGCAGCGCCGAACAGCTGCAACAGGCAATCGACGGTGCCAATGCCAGCGAATTCGTCGAGCAGTTGCCACAGGGCGTGGATGCGCCGGTCGGTGCCAAGGGCGGTCGCCTGTCCGGCGGGCAGCGCCAGCGTCTGGCCATTGCCCGCGCAATGCTGAAGGATGCACCGATCCTGATCCTCGATGAAGCAACCGCCGCGCTGGACAACGAGTCCGAGCGGCTGGTGCAGGATGCGCTGCAGAAGCTGATGCCCGATCGCACCACGCTGGTCATTGCCCATCGCCTGTCCACCATCGAGCATGCAGACCAGGTGCTGGTGATGGACCAGGGGCGCATCGTCGAGCGTGGCACCCATGCCGAGCTGCTGGCCTTGGGCGGTGTGTACGAACACCTGCACAGCATGCAGTTCCGCGATAGGCAGGAATGATGGCCAAGCAAGGACCGCAAACGCCGGCCTACTGGTATGGCGATGCACCGGTGCCGCTGGCGGCACGGCTGGTGGCGCCGCTGTATGGCGCGATAACCGGCCTGCGCCGCAGCCTGTACCGCCGGGGCTGGCTGCGTGCCCGGCAGGTACCTTTGCCGGTGATCGTGGTCGGCAATATCACTGCCGGTGGTACCGGAAAGACGCCGTTGACGATTGAACTGGTCAACCGCCTGCGTGAAGCGGGCTGGAAACCCGGTGTCGCCAGCCGCGGTTATGGCCGCGACGAGGCTGATACTGCGCGCTGGGTCACCGCCGATATGGACGTGGGCCTGGGCGGGGATGAGCCGGTGCTGATCGCCTGGAAGACCGGCGTGCCGGTACGGGTAGACAAGGACCGGGTCTCCGCGGCCAAGGCGCTGCTGGATGCCGGTTGCGATGTGGTGGTCTGCGATGACGGTCTGCAGCACTACCGCTTGGCGCGGGATATCGAAATCGAAGTGGTGGACGCAATGCGCCGCTACGGCAACGGACGGTTGCTGCCGGCCGGGCCGCTGCGCGAGCCGGCCTCGCGCGCCGCGCAGTGTGACTTCCGCGTGGTCAACCTTGGGCAGACCAGTGATGCGCCCACTCAGGTAGAGGACTCCGGTTTCGGCGAGTGGGCGATGCGTCTGTCCATCGAATCGGCGCGGCCACTGAAGGGCGGCCGCGACAAATCCTTGAAGACATTTGCCGGCCTGCGGGTACACGCGGTGGCAGGCATCGCCAATCCGCAGCGGTTTTTCCAGATGCTGCGCAGCCGCGATATCGGTGTGGTGCCGCATGCGTTTGCCGACCACCATCGCTACACGGCGGAAGACCTGTCCTTCGGCAGCGAGTTGCCGGTATTGATGACCGAAAAAGACGCGGTCAAATGCCAGGGTTTCGCTACCGCGTGGCACTACGCTGTGCCGCTGCAGGCTGAGTTGCCGGCAGCGTTCTGGGTGGCCCTGCTCGACCGCCTGGGTAAGCTGTCCCGCGGTTGATTGATGCTGTTGTCGTACGTGTTGGAAGGAGTTGAGATGAGCAGGGTTCCCGAATTCGTGGTGGCCATTCCGGCCCGCTATGCCTCCACCCGCTTGCCGGGCAAACCCTTGGCGCTGATCGCCGGGGAGCCAATGGTGCTGCACGTGGCGCGTCGCGCGTTGGACGCGGGCGCCCGCGAGGTGTGGGTGGCTACCGACGACGCGCGGATTGCGGAAGCGGTGGCGGGATTGACCGGCATCCATGTGGCGATGACCGACCCCGCGCATGCCTCCGGTACCGACCGTCTGGCCGAATGTGCGCGTCAGGCTGGTTGGGCCGACGATGTGATCGTGGTGAATCTGCAGGGTGATGAGCCCTTCGCCCCGGCCGAGGGAATCCAGGCGGTGGCGACAATTCTTGCCGACAGCGGCGCGCCGATGGCGACGCTGGCAACGCTGGTGGAGGATGCACCGACGTTGTTCGATCCCAACGTGGTCAAGCTGGTGCGGACTGCGCAGGGCGATGCCCTGTACTTCAGCCGCGCGCCGATTCCGTGGCACCGCGATGGCTTCGCCGCCAGTCGCGATGTACTGCCAGCAGGACAGTGGCTGCGGCATATCGGCATCTATGGCTACCGGGCCGGTTTCCTGCAGCAGTTTGCCGGCATGCCGCCCGGCAATCTGGAGCAGATCGAATCGCTGGAGCAGCTGCGGGTGCTGGAGGCTGGCTTCCGTATCGCGGTGGGCTTGTCGCCCGCACCGTTCCCGCCAGGGATCGACACCCCGGAAGACCTGCATCGCGCCGAGGCGCGGATGAGGGCGGGGCAATGAAGCTGCTGGTGGTCTGCCTGGGCAATATCTGCCGCTCACCGATGGGCGAAGGCGCTTTGCGTGCGCGGATTGCCGAGGCGGGGCTGGGCAGTTGGGTGCAGGTCGATTCGGCTGGAACCTCGGGCCATTGGCATGCCGGGCGCAGCCCCGATCCGCGTGCCGTTGCCTGTGCCCGCCAGCATGGCGTGGACATAGCCGCCCAGCGGGCCCGCCAGCTGCTGGCCGAGGATTTCGAGGAATACGACCTTGTCCTGTGTGCGGATGCCGACAATCTGCGTGAGGCCCGGGAGCTGGCGCCGGCCGGGTTCGAGGCGCGCGCGGTGTTGTGGCTGCCGTGGGAAGGCATCGACGGGGCAGATGTGGTTCCCGATCCCTATTACGGTGATATGGGAGATTTCGAACACAGCTGGGCGCTGCTCGATACTGCGGCCCAGGCCACAGTGCGCCGCCTGTCGCGGCGCGACGACTCCGGCATAATCCCTGCATGAACGAAAACCGCGCAACGGAACTGCCCACGTCCGCTATCTGGCTGAATGCAGCGCCTGCGACCCTGCAGGACATGCGTGGTCGCCCGCTGGTCCTGGCCTTCGTCAATGGTGCCTCGGTGTGGTGCGTGCAGCGGCTGGCCGAGGTCATGCGCTGGCAGGCGCGCAACCCCGGTCGGGTGCAGCTGCTGGTGGTACAAGTGCCGCGCTTCGAATTCGAACGCGAACCGCAGCAGGCCTTGAAGCTGCTGCGCAGGCAGGGCATCAGCGCCCCCATCGTGCTGGATGCGCAGTGGGATGCCTGGCGCCGGTTTGATGTGCAGTCCTGGCCAACCCTGCTATTGCTCGATGCATACGGGCAGGAGCAGGAGCGGCTGGTGGGCGCGACTGGTGATCTGGAGCGGGCCTTGAACAGCCTGGGCGAAGGCGTGATGCGTCCGCTGGACGACGATGCCTACGGCGCCCGTGAGATAAACGCCGAGCCACGTCTGCCGCTGCTGTTCCCGGGCGGACTGGTAGCCACGGCAGATCGCCTGTACGTGGCCGACACCGGCCACCATCGAATTATCGAGTGCAATCATGACGGCCGCGTTCTGCGTCAGTTCGGCCTGGGAAGTGCCGACCTGATCAATGGCGGCACCGGCGAGGCGGCCTTCAATCGCCCACAGGGCTTGGCCCTGGTGCGCGAGATCCTCTATGTGGCCGACACCGGCAACCATGCGCTGCGCAGCATCAACCTGATCAGCGGGCAGGTTGATACCTTGTGCGGCAATGGCCGTGCCGGGGATCCGCGTGCTGGCGTGCTGGCCCAGCCCTGGGACAGCACGCTCAATTACCCTGCGGCAGTTGCGGTGGCGGATAACCAGGTCCACATCGCGATGGCCGGTGACAACCACATCTGGAGCTATGACCTGGGCACGCGCGAGCTGCGCTGGCGGGCGGGTGCTGGTCCGATGGAAGTGCGCGATGGCAGTGGTCATCTGGCCGCATTCGCGCAGCCCAGCAGTCTGGTTGCGGTCCAGCAGACGTTGTACGTCTGCGATTCGCTGGGTTCGGCGATCCGTTCGGTGCAGCTGCGTGGCGACCTGGTGCAGACCCTGGTCGGGCAGGGCCCATGGGAGTCGGGCAATGTCGATGGCCCGCGCCTGCGCGCACGACTGCAGTACCCGTTGGCACTGGCGATGGGGCCGGATTCGCCGCTGCTGTGGATCGCTGATGCAGGCAATGGCTCGCTGCGTACCTTGCGGCTGGGTGGTGGTGACCTTTCGACCGTCAATCTGCCGCGTCGTCTGCATGGCCCTGCCGCGTTGGCTGTGGCGGCCGGTGCCATCTGGATTGCCGAGGCCGATGCGCACGCCGTGCTGCGTTTTGATCCACTCAGCGGCGAACTGAGTGAAGTGCCGATTGAAGGATGACCGCCGTAGTTGCCAATGAATTCGATGGCAAGGCCTTCGCTGCGGCACTGAGTACCGCACCAGGTGTGTACCGGATGTACGCTGCCGATGACACCTTGCTGTATGTGGGCAAGGCCGGCGCGCTGCGCAAGCGCGTGGGCAGCTACTTCAACGGCTCGCCGAAGAGCCGGCGCATCATGATGATGCTGTCGCAGGTGGCACGGATGGATGTCACCGTGACCCGCACCGAGGCCGAAGCGCTGCTGCTCGAAAACCAGCTGATCAAGTCGCTGAACCCGCGTTACAACGTCTCGCTGCGTGATGACAAGACCTACCCGCAGGTGCTGCTGACCCGCGAGCAGTGGCCGCGGATCGCGCTGCATCGTGGCCCGCGTGCGGTACCGGGCCGCTATTACGGGCCGTATCCGGGCGTGGGCGCGGTGCGCGAAACGCTGAACCTAATGCACAAGCTGTTCAAGCTGCGCAGCTGTGAGGACAGCGTGTTCCGCAACCGCTCGCGGCCGTGCCTGCAGTACCAGATTGGTCGTTGCAGCGCGCCCTGCGTGGAGCTGGTGCCACAGGCCGAGTATGACGAATCGGTGCGGCGCGCGGCGATGTTCCTGGAAGGCAAGAGCGATCAGCTCGCCGAAGAACTGATGCAGGCGATGCAGCAGGCCAGCGACACGCTGGAGTTCGAGCGCGCCGCGCGCTTGCGTGATCTGGTGGCTTCGTTGCGCAGCATGCAGAACCGCCAGTACGTGGATGGGCGCGCAGCTGATTTGGACGTGCTGGCCTGTGCAACCCAGGGTGCCAGCGCCTGCGTGATGCTGCTGGCCTTCCGCGATGGCCGCAATCTGGGCACGCGCGCGTTCTTCCCGCGCACCAATGGCGAAGACAGTGCCGAAGAAGTGTTGGCGGCGTTTGTCTCGCAGTATTACGTCGAACATGAGCCGCCCGCCGAAGTGCTGCTGGATCGGCAGATTCCGGATGCGGAGATGATCGAGGCCGCGTTGAGCGCATCGGCCGAGCGCAAGGTCGCCTTGAAGTGGAACGTGCGCGGCGAACGCGCCGGCTACGTGGAACTGGCAAGTCGCAACGCGCAGATCACACTGGTCGCCGAGATGGACAGTGCGGGCGCACAGCAGGCGCGCAGTGAGGCCGTGCGCGAGATGCTGGGCCTGGCCGAGCCGGTCAAGCGCGTGGAGTGCTTCGATATCAGCCACACCATGGGCGAGGCTACGGTGGCCTCGTGCGTGGTGTTTGATGCGGCCGGCCCGGTGCGCGCGCAGTACCGGCGCTACAACATCAGCGGCATCGAGCCGGGCGACGATTACGCCGCGATGCGCCAGGCCATCGACCGACGTTTCCGCCGCGCGGTGGAAGAGGGTGGGGTGCTGCCGGACGTGTTGTTGATCGACGGTGGTGCCGGACAGTTGGCGCAGGCACAGGCAGCGCTGGCTGACCTGGGCGTGGAAGGGGTGATGCTGGTGGGCGTGGCCAAGGGCGTGGAGCGCCGTGCCGGCCATGAAGCACTGGTGCTGCCCGATGGCCGCGAGTTGCGCCCCGGCGCCGCGTCACCGGCCTTGCAGTTCATCCAGCAGGTGCGTGACGAGGCCCATCGCTTTGCCATTACCGGCCACCGCGGGCGTCGCCAGAAGGCGCGCATGACCAGCAAACTCGAGGATATTCCCGGTATCGGCCCGCGTCGGCGCGCCAGCCTGCTCAAGCATTTTGGCGGTATCACCGGCTTGAAGGCGGCGGGCGAGGCTGAAATCGCACGCGTGGAAGGCATCAACGCCGCCCTCGCTGCGCGTATCTACGCTAACCTTCATGGTCTGTCGGTACCCGATCCGGCGGCGGAGTAATGTTGTAATGAAATTGACCATCCCCACCTGGCTGACGCTGCTGCGGATCTTGATGATCCCGGTACTGGTGCTGGTGTTCTACCTGCCCTACGCCTGGACCAATTTCGCCTCGGCGGCGATTTTCGGCCTGGCGGCGATCACCGATTGGCTGGACGGCTGGGTGGCGCGCAAGTACGAGCTGCATTCGGCGTTCGGCGCATTCCTGGACCCGGTGGCGGACAAGTTGATGGTGGCGGTGGCTTTGTTCCTGATCGTGCAGGGGCACCCGACGCCGTGGATGGCGTTCTGGGCGGCGGTGATCGTCGGCCGTGAAATCGCGGTGTCGGCGTTGCGCGAGTGGATGGCCGAGATCGGCCAGCGCGCCAAGGTGCGGGTGGCGATGATCGGCAAGGTCAAGACCACCGCGCAGATGGTGGCGCTGCTGTGCCTGCTGTACTCGGTGTCGCCCAATACCTCGTACAAAACCATCTGGATGGGTGAGCCGGTTTTCCACATTGGTGACTGGATGTTGGCCATCGCCGCTTTGCTGACTCTGGTGTCTGCGCTGCAGTACCTGCGAGCTGCCTGGCCGAGCCTGCGTGAAGACGAAAAAGCCGCAAGGAATAGCGCATCCAAAAAGTGAACAGGCTGTTGACACTGCGGCCAATGCATGTAGAATTTCGCCTCCCAAGCGGGAATAGCTCAGTTGGTAGAGCGCAACCTTGCCAAGGTTGAGGTCGCGAGTTCGAGTCTCGTTTCCCGCTCCAGTTTCAAGCATCGAGTCATGTTCATTCTTGGTTCGGTGAGTAAATAGATGTAGCAAGCCTGCGGGAATAGCTCAGTTGGTAGAGCGCAACCTTGCCAAGGTTGAGGTCGCGAGTTCGAGTCTCGTTTCCCGCTCCAGTCTTGCGATACATCTCGAATGTTGGTGCTCTGTTCGGCAGGTGCTGCATTCAATCCGCGGGAATAGCTCAGTTGGTAGAGCGCAACCTTGCCAAGGTTGAGGTCGCGAGTTCGAGTCTCGTTTCCCGCTCCAGATAAAGACCTGAAGATTCCATGTGATATCTGCAGGTAACAAAGAAAAGCCCCTGATGGGGCTTTTTTGTTGTCCGCGATTTGCTTTCAGCCAGCTGCTGCCGATATCGGCAGCAGCTGATAATGCGTGACGCTGCTCAGCGCGCGGCGTGCGCTGCAGGTTCCGCAGTGGGTGTGTGGGCCGCTGCACTCCATGCACGCAGCCCGATCACAGCAAGACCGAGGAAGAACACGTACAGCGCCGCGGTCACATGCAGTGACTTGAACAGATACGCGCCCACGTACACCACGTCGACCACGATCCACAGCCACCAGGTGGCGGTATGGCGGCGTGCCTGCCACCATTGTGCGACCAGGCTCAATCCGGTCAGTATCGCGTCCAG
The DNA here is from genome assembly GCF_056861425.1 of Stenotrophomonas sp. 21LCFQ19. NCBI lineage: Bacteria > Pseudomonadati > Pseudomonadota > Gammaproteobacteria > Lysobacterales > Lysobacteraceae > Stenotrophomonas > Stenotrophomonas sp. 21LCFQ19. Next base: position 219,768 of record NZ_JBSPUF010000002.1, read on the forward strand.
CCATGGCAGCGATGCATCGGTGAAGCTGTGCATGCCGGCACCGAGCGCGATGCCGCCAAGCAAACCGATGCCCAGGTCACGCAGCATCTTGCTGCGTGACAAGGGCACGATGCGCACGCTGCCTTCGTCGGCGGCATGGCGCCGCCAGTTGATCCAGCCGTAGACCAGGAAAACGGCAAAGGCGAGCTGCAGCAGGGTGTCCGAATACAACTTGGCTTCGGCGAATACCAGTGCATACAGTGCCACCGACAACAGGCCGACCGGCCAGGCGACCATCCGCCGTTGCGCCATCAGCCAGACGCCGAGGATGCTGCATAGCGCGGCCGACCATTCGAGCGTTGCGCTGCTCACAGCGCGACGCTCACCGATACGCGTGCCTGCCGCGGTGCGCCCGGGAACAGGTAGTAATCGCCCATGCTGCTGCCGGTGTCACGCCAGTAGAAGCGGTTGAAGAGATTGTCCACCGACAGGTTCCAGCTCACTGCGTGGTCCTGCAACTGGTGCTGGAAGCGCAGGCCGGCATCGAACAGGTTGTAGCTCGGTGCGCGTACCGCGCCATCAGCGCGTGCGGTATTGGCCGATGCGTAGCGCCAGCCGCCGGTCAGGTCCAGCCCTTCAACGAAGGGCAGCGCATAGCTCAGGTGCACGCTGGTGCGCAGCTTGGGAACGTTGACCAGTTGGTGGCCTTCGTAGCTTGGCGTGCCGGTATCGCGTGCACGTGCCTGCAATACGCTGGCGCTGGCGACGATCTGCAGTGTATCGGTGAGCTGGCCGTTGGCGGTCAGTTCCAGGCCGACGTGGGCCTGTTTGCCCTCCTCGACGAAGGTGTAGCCGACGTCGCTGCTGTCGGGCTTTGCGTACTGGTAGGGCTGGGTGGTACGGAACAGTGCCGCGCCCAGCGTCAGCTGCTCGCTGCTGGAATACTTCACGCCGATTTCGAGTTGCCGTGACTGCACTGCCGGCAGGAAGGTGTCGGCATTGGCAGTCCAGAACGGTGCCTCCTGGCCCAGCGAGATGCCTTCGACATAGCTGGCATAGGCGTTGATGCTGTCGCTGGCCTTCCACATCACCGCAGTCTGCGGCAGGAAGCGCGACAGGCGGCTGCGACGTTGCGGGTTGCCACGCTTGTCGTAGGCGCGTTCGTCCAGGCGCACGTAGCGGCCGCCGGCCAGCCACTGCCAGTCTTCATTGAGCTGGATGCGGTCCAGCGCGAAGACGGCGGTCTGGCGGCTGTCCAGGCGACGTGCGGACGCGCCTGGCATCAGCGGCGAGGGCTCGAACACGGGCAGCTGCTTGTCGTGGATATTGACCGTGCCGACATATTCGTTGACGTTGCGGCGCTTGTCCACGGTGCGGCGGAACTGGTCCACACCCACGGTCAGCTGATGGCCGATGCTGCCGGTGTCGAAGTTGCCGCGCAGCTCGGCGCGCAGCTCCTGGTTGCGACGGGTGTCGTCCGGGCTGCGGTAGTCGTAGATGTCGTAATCGCCGTTGGGGGCGAAGTAATTGCCCGGCACGCTGCCATCGGCACATTCGGCGGCGTAGTAGCAGCCATAGGCGAAGGCGACGTTGTCATCGATCACCGTGCGGCTGTGGCTGGCGGCAACGCGGGATTGCCAATTGGCATTGAAATCGTAGGTGTGCAGCGCGGTGATATTGGTGCTGGCAATGCCAACCGGCTGCTGCCACGGCTGGTAGCCAAGCAACTGCTCACGGTCCACGCCGGTCGGCAATTTGCTCGCGCCCAGCAACTGGTAGCCGGAGGCCGAGCGCTGCGCGCTGGTCTGGTAGTTGGCATCGACTTCGAGCTTGCCGCGCTCGCCGATCAGCCAGTCGCTCGCCAGCGAATAGAAATTGCGGCGGCCATCGGCATGTTTGATATAGGAACTGCTGTCGTCCCAGGCGGCGTTGAAGCGCAGGCCGATGCGCGGGGTCAGCCAATGACCGACGTCGATGGCGGCATAGCGCGAGCCTTCGTTGTCGGTGCCCAGGGTGACGGTGCGTACTTCGGCCGGCCGCTTGCCGACGTAGTTGATGATGCCGCCCGGCGCCATCACGCCGGCCGCCAGGCCAGCTTCGCCCTTGAGCACTTCCACCGACTGCAGGTTCTCCAGCGCCAGACGCTGTTCACCGGCAATCGACATGCCGTTGAAGCGGTAACCGGTGGCCGTATCCAGCGCGAAGCCGCGGATCGCAACGTTCTGGTAGTAGCCGACCGGGGCATAGGCGTCGCCTAGCGAGGCGTCATTGCTGGCCAGTTCGGACAGCGAGCGCACCTGCTGGTGGTCGAGGAAGTCGCGGTCCAGCACGTTCATCGATGCAGGCGTGCTTTTCCAGTCGGCGCTGCCGAAGCTGTTGGCGCGGGAGTTGTCCGCGTCCGGCTGGCGGGCCTGCACGCGCACGGCGGCCAGTTCGGTCGGGGAGTGTTCGGCAGCAGCGTCAAGACCGGTGTCGCTGGCGTACAGCGGCAGGGCGGTGCTCAGGGCGAGAGACAGCAACGTGGGGCGCAGGCAGCGGTTCATTCGATTCGTCTTCAGGCAACAAGGGAGACGAAGCGAAGGCGCGCATGCGCAGCGCCAATGACGGCGCTACGGCTGCTGCTCAAAGCTCCCTACGCCGGTGCAAACCGGATCAGGTTCCAAGGGACTCTCTCAGCCTGGCAAATCCAGGCACCCCCGCTTCAGGGCGCCATTTCACTACAAATGCGAACGATTTGCGAGTCGGGCCGCTTCAGGCGGCCGCGTGCAGGGCGTGCAACAAGGCGTGGCCATGCTGGCTGGCAAACCATTCGGGGTGGCCGAGCATGAATGGCTGCCAGGCGACATCGGCGTTCGCGGTGGAGCCAGTGACGCCTTCGAAATACTCGACTTCGGAAAGTGCAAAGTCGAAATGCACCATTGGCAGCAGGTCGGCCAGCAGGTGTACCCGTTCGGCCGACAGAGGCAATACCTCGCGGTAGCCGTCGAGCAGGGCCAATGCGATATCGATACGTACCGCGTCGGCGCCACGCTCCAGTTCCAGCCAGGCCACGGCATTGCGTTCGATAGCGGTGGCCAGGTCGAACAGGGCGCTGGTGGGAGAGGCCAGTCCGAAATCGAGCACGCTGCTGACCTGCATCGCGTTGTCGCCGTGGCCCCACAGCAGGTTGGAGACGTGCCAGTCGTTGTGCGCCCACAACTGCGGTTCTGTCTGCAGGCGCGCGGGCAGTCCGGCATGCCAGGGCAGGACGCTGCGCCGCAACTGCTGCTCCCAAGGGATACGTGCGAGGTAACGGGCCAGTCCGGGGCGGTTGTGCAGATCGGCCTTGAGTGCGGCGATCGGGTCTTCGCTACGGATCAGATCATCACGGGCGACCAGTAGATGCGTGCTGCGCTGGGGTGCGTGATAGCTGGCTGAAGCGCGGTGCAGGGTGGCCAGCATGCGGCCGGCAGCGCGGGCGCGTTCGGTCTCGGTCAACAGCGTCCACGAGGGGGCGTCGCGGTACAGGTCCTGGCCGTCGGCTACGGCGTGCAGTTCGTAGGTCCAATCGCCGTGCTCAATGGCGGTCTGACCATCGTGGCCACGCAGGAGCTGGGTAACCGGAACCCCGGCACTTGCGAGGTGGGTGATGAATTGATGCTCTTCCTGCAGGCACATGGCGCTGCGCACCAGCCGGTGATGGCGTTTGACGAAGACCCTGCCGTGCTGGCCCTGGACAATCGCGGCGGCCGACATCGGCCGCGGGCTGTGCCAGAGGATAGTGCTGTCAGCGTCCAGCTGCGGGTAGCGATTGCACAGCCAGGCAAGCTCGGTCGCATTGATGGCGGGCCAGTCAGCAGCCACTTCATCGTTGTTCAGGCCTTGCACGCGGTGGGATTGCTGGATCATCGGAACAGGCTGGGACAGGTGATACGAGGGAGGCGCGATGGTACGTCAGCTCCGCCAAGGCTGCTGAATGTAGCGCCGAGCCATGCTCGGCTAGGGGCCTTCCCGGTAAAGCGCCAGCCGAGCATGGCTCGGCTCTACAGGGATTAAAGATCCAACGCCGACAGCCAGACAAGCCATGTGAAAGGAATTGTTAAAAAGCGCTGGCGCGGCCCTGCCGAAGTCTGTATGATTCGCCCACACCGCGGGAATAGCTCAGTTGGTAGAGCGCAACCTTGCCAAGGTTGAGGTCGCGAGTTCGAGTCTCGTTTCCCGCTCCAAATCGGAAAGGGCCCCCGCAGTGGGGTCTTTTCATGTCGAGGCGGTTTAATGCTTCGGCGGTGCAGTAGTTTGGCCTGGTAGCAGAGTGGTTATGCAGCGGATTGCAAATCCGCGTACGCCGGTTCGATTCCGACCCAGGCCTCCATGTAGCAAGCAAAAAGCCCTGAGAGATCGGGGCTTTTTTGTTTCCTGTGATTTGTCGCTGGTTGCCGGGTTATCGGGATTCGGCGGTGAGGCGCCCAGTTTGCCGCGCACTATCGAGTGCAGAGCATGGTATCGCTGCACCAAATCGCCCATCGCTATCGGCTGGGCTCCGCGGGGTGTTGTGGGCATACCGATCACCATGCAATACGCCCTGCGCTTGAGCCTTCCGGCTTACGCCGCCCCTGCAATGCTGGCGGCGGTGAGTATCGCCAGCACGCTGCACAGTAGCGCGATGCCGGCAAACGCCAGTGGCTTGATTCGCAGTCCAGAGATGACGGCATCGCCATCGTTTGCCGGACGGGCGCGAAGGATCAGATCCAGTGGGTAGTGCTTGCTGGCCATTGCATCGTCACAGGCGTCCATGCAATTGCCGCATTCGATGCAGCTGCTGGAGCGGCCATTGCGGATGTCCAGGCCGATCGGGCAGGCGGCAACGCAGGCGCCGCAATCGGTGCAGTCTCCGAGGTGGACCGGGCTGAACTTGGGCATGGCGCCGGCAATGGCTGGGTGGGCGGCGCGGAATACATAGTCGGCCGCAGTGCTTGCGTCGAGCAGGCCGCGTGAACGATGCAATACGCTGGCGTTGTCCTGGCCGCGTTCGCCGCGGGGCTCCCCACGTGGCGCGTTGTACTGGATGCAGGGCGTGCGCGCATCGGCAATCAATGGCTGTATGCGGCTGTAGGGGCAGAGATAGCTGCAGACCTGTTCATGCAGGTACACCACGTTTGCCCAGGTCGCCAGGCCGTAGAAGCTGATCCAGAAGAATTCCCAGCCGCTGAGCGTAAGCGTGAGCAAGCCCTGCGCGAGCTCCCCGATGGGCGTGAAGTAGCCCACAAAGCTGATGCCGGTCCACAGCGAGATCGCCGCCCACAGTGCGTGTCTAAGCGGTGTTGCCAATGGCTTCGCCCTGCCTTTGAAGTCGGTCAGGCGGGTCAGTCTGCGGAACAGGCGGGTCAACACCGTCTGCGGGCAGGCATAGGTGCACCACAGACGCCCGTAAAGGCTCGTGGCAAGGCAGAGCAGGGCCAGCGCGGCCAGCGCAAACCATAGCAGCGGCAATGACTGCTCCGGTTGCATCGAAATACCGGCAACCTGGAACTGGCGCGCATCAATGTCGAGCAGCAACCAGGGTTTGCCGCCCCAGTGCAGCCAAGGCAGGCCATAGAACGCAGCCAGCATTGCCAAGCTGGTGAACTGGCGGAATCTGTCGCGCTTGCGGGCGATGCCGGCGCTGGCTTCGCCGATGCCGCGCACCGGGTTCATTCGAAGACTTCCTCCTGCTCGCTTGCCGGGCGCATCAGCAGCGCGGTCACCCCGCACGCGCACAACGTGCCCGCCCAGAACATGAAGAAGCCCAGCGAATAGCCAACTTCACGGCTGATCACGTGCTGCGGGAAGCTGATCTGCTGCAGTTCCAGCGGGTCGATGAATGCAAAAAACACCGCCGACATCACTGCCGCTGTAAAGAAGCTGGGCCACACAACGGCGCCCAGGCGTTGGATCATTGGCAGTGAGCGGCGGGTGCTGGCGTCGGCAGAAGCGGTCATTGTGGATTCCTGGGTGCCTCGTGGCGAAGGAATAGAATCGGGTGGGCGGCTCGGCGGTATGGCCGCAGCTGGCAGCCCAGTGTGCAAGGCTAGGGGGTGTGCGGATGGGCGTCGTTGATCCTGATCAAGCAGGGCGGGGCGCCGTTGGTTTGGTCAGGTGACAGGAGGTGGGTTGTGCGGGCTGGGCCGGATGTTTGCAGTGAGGAAGAGGTGGACCGGCTGGTGCGGCGCTTCTACGCGCGGGTGCGCGAGGACGCGGTGCTTGGGCCGATATTCGAGGCACGGGTGCACGATTGGGAGACCCATCTGCTGCAGCTGATTGATTTCCGGTCGGCCCTGCTGCGTGGAACCTCGCGCTTCAATGGCGCACCGATGCCCAAGCACCTGGCGATTCCCGGGCTGGAGTGGCCGATGTTCGAGCGCTGGCTGGCGTTGTTTGCACAGACCACGGCAGAGCTGGGCAACCCGACGATGCAGGCGTTGGCCGATGAGGCGGCCGGACGGGTGGCCGGCGCCATCTGGCGTCGATACCACGCCCCTTCGTTCCCGATACTCTGAACGGATGCCGGGTTGGGCCCGTTCATGAATAGGTGAATTGATCTAACTCAAGGCGGTGATGCCTTGGCGGGGGCAAGCTGGCGCCATGAACATGCCGCTGCCAACCTCAAATGCCCTGGGCTGGACCTTCGACGCGGACCTGCTGCGCCGGCATGACCGGCCGGGTCCACGCTATACGTCCTATCCAACCGCCCCGCATTTTCATGATGGTTATGGGCAGGCGCAGTTCTGTGCGGCGGTGGCGCGCAGCAACGCGGTGGGGCGGCCGATGTCGCTGTATGTGCATGTGCCGTACTGCAGCAGCCCGTGTTTCTACTGTGGCTGCAATCGCGTGATCAGCCGCGACCGCAGCAAGGGCGAACGCTATGTCGATCAGCTGCTGATTGAGGCGGACTGGCTTGCGCCGCTGTTTGCGCGCGAACGCGAGGTCGTGCAGCTGCATCTGGGCGGTGGCACACCCAATTTCCTGGAGCCTGCACAGCTGCGTCGATTGATTGGCGGACTGGAGAAACTGTTCAATTTCAGCCACGGCAGCGCGCGCGACTTCTCGATCGAACTGGATCCGCGCTCGGTGAGCGTCGACGACATCGGTGTGCTGGCAGACTTAGGCTTCAATCGCGCAAGCCTGGGTATCCAGGACTTCGACCCGCAGGTGCAGCAGGCGATCAATCGCGTGCAGGACGTGGATGAGACGATGGCCATCATCCAGGCCTGCCGCGATCATGGCATGCGTTCGGTCAATGTGGATCTGATCTACGGGTTGCCGCTGCAGACGCTGGCCGGGTTTGGCCGAACCCTGGACACCGTGATAGCCGCGCGTCCGGATCGGCTGGCGATCTACGGCTACGCGCATCTGCCGCATATGTTCAAGGCGCAACGACAGATACAGGACCGCGACCTGCCTGATCCGGAGCAGAAGCTGGCGCTGCTTGGGCTCGCCGTCGAGCGATTGTCAGCCGCCGGATACCAGTACATTGGCATGGATCATTTCGCGTTGCCGGAAGAAGACCTGTCGCGTGCGCAACGTGCGGGTAGCCTGCATCGCAACTTCATGGGCTATACCACGCACGCTGACAGTGACCTGCTGGGGTTGGGCGTCAGTGCGATCAGCCATATCGATAGCAGCTACAGCCAGAACCCACGCGACCTCAAGGATTGGGAGGCAAAGATTGCCGAAGGCGGTGTGCCGGTATGGCGCGGACTGGAGCTGGACGACGATGACCTGCTGCGTGCTGAACTGATCCAGCAGCTGATGTGCCATGGCAGCGTGGATGGCCGCGCGCTGGCGCGGCGGCATGGTGTCGATTTTGATGTCTATTTCGCCGAGGAACTGATTGCCTTGCAGCACCTGCAGGACGACGGTCTGGCCAGTTACGAGGATGGCGTGGTCGCCGCGACCGAACAGGGGCGGCCCTTGTTGCGCCTGATAGCCATGTGCTTTGACCGCTATTTGAAGGCTGCACAGCAGCCTGCGCGTTACTCGCGCGCCATTGGTTGAGATCACATTAGTGGCGGGTTCAGCGCCCCTGCCAATATTCGCGATTCACAATTGGGCCGCAATCAGGCAGGCTATTGCGATGCCCGGATGGCGAAACTGGTAGACGCATCGGACTTAAAATCCGCCGGCCGCAAGGCCATGCCGGTTCGATTCCGGCTCCGGGCACCAGTTCGCAACCTCAGGGGATGGCATGAGCGCCGAGATCACCGCCGCGGCAGCGCCGCAGATTGCCATCATCGGGCTGGGTTATGTTGGCCTGCCATTGGCTGTCGAGTTCGGCAAGACGCTCGATACCCTGGGATATGACATCGATACCGCCCGCGTTGCCGAATTGCAGGCAGGGCATGACCATACGCTGGAACTGGATGACGCCGAGCTCGCCGCTGGCGCGCTGGCGCGTTACACCGCCGACAAGGCCGATCTGGCGGCACGCAATGTTTTCATCGTCACCGTGCCAACGCCGATCGATGCGTATGAGCAGCCCGATCTTGCGCCGCTGCGCAGTGCCAGCACGTTGATCGCTGCGGTGCTCAAACCCGGTGACCTGGTGATCTACGAGTCCACCGTGTATCCGGGGACCACCGAAGAGGTTTGCGTGCCCTTGCTCGAGCAGGGCTCGGGGCTGCGCTTCAACCAGGATTTCTATTGCGGTTACAGCCCGGAGCGGATCAATCCAGGTGATCGCCAGCGGCGTTTGCCGGATATCAAGAAGATCACCTCCGGCTCCACGCCCGAGGCCGCAGAGGTGGTGGATGCCCTGTATCGGCGCATCATCACCGCCGGCACCTGGCCGGCATCGTCGCTGCGCGTGGCGGAGGCGGCCAAGGTGGTGGAGAACATCCAGCGTGATGTGAACATCGCGCTGGTCAACGAGTTGGCGCTTATCTTTGACAAGCTCGGTATCGATACTCTTGATGTATTGGAAGCGGCAGGCACCAAGTGGAACTTCCTGCCGTTCCGGCCGGGAATGGTTGGCGGGCATTGCATTGGTGTTGATCCCTATTACCTGCTGCACAAGTCCGAGAGCGTGGGTTACCACCCGGACCTGATCCACACCGCGCGCCAGGTCAACAACCGTGTGGTGGCGCATGTGGTCACCCGCGTGCGTGGCCTGCTGGAAGTCCGGAACAAGCCGTTGCAGAACGCACGCGTGCTGGTGCTTGGGGTGACCTTCAAGGAGGACTGCCCGGACCTGCGCAACAGCCGTGGTCTGGATCTGGTACAGATGCTGGCCGCTGCCGGCGCACAGGTGGACGCTTTCGACCCTTGGGCCGATCCACGCAACGCGCACGACATGGGCGGTGTAGCGCTTGTGAAGGCGCCACAGCAAGGTGTCTACGATGCGGTGGTTCTGGCCGTGGCGCACCAGCAGTTCCGTGCCTTCGACGAGGCCCGGATCCGTGCCCTGGGTGTGCCGGACATGGTGGTCTACGACGTGAAATCGGCCTGGCCGAGGCAAGTGGTGGACGACCGGTTGTAGAATCCGCCATCCGTGTTGTTCGAGGACGGTAATGCATCGTTATCTGGTTTATGTGCTGGCACTGATCCTGCTGCCAGTATCACTGGCGCTGGCTACCCACTGGCCCGCTTGGTACTGGGGCGTTGGCCTGTTCGGCCTGATGGCGGTGCTGGGCACCTGGGATGTGTTGCAGCGGCGCAGTGTGCTGCGTCGCAACTACCCGGTGTTGGCGCATTTCCGCTACGGCTTCGAGTCCATCGGCCCGGAAATCCGCCAGTACTTCGTGCAGAGCGATCTGGAGGACGTGCCGTTCTCGCGCCAGCAACGCCAGCTGATCTACCAGCGTTCGCGCAACGAAATGGATGTGGTGCCATTCGGTACGCTGCGCAGTGCCTATGCGGTGGACTACGAATGGATCAACCATTCGCTGGCGCCGACCAGCATTGCGCACCACGATTTCCGGGTGCTGATCGGGCCTGATTGCGCCAAGCCTTACTCGGCCAGCGTGTTCAATATCTCGGCGATGAGCTTTGGTTCCTTGTCGGCCAATGCGATCCGCGCGCTGAACAAGGGCGCGAAAATGGGCGGCTTCTGCCACGACACCGGCGAAGGCTCGATCTCGCCGTATCACCGTGAAAACGGTGGTGATCTGGTCTGGGAAATCGGTTCGGGCTACTTCGGCTGCCGTGATGAAAATGGTCGCTTCAGCGAAGAGCGCTTTGTCGAGAATGCGAGCTCCGATCAGGTCAAGATGATCGAGATCAAGCTGTCGCAGGGCGCAAAGCCGGGACACGGCGGCGTGTTGCCGGCGGCGAAGGTCAGTGCCGAAATCTCCGCCACCCGTGGTGTGCCGATGGGCGTGGACTGTGTATCGCCTTCCAAGCATTCGGCATTCTCCACGCCGATTGAGCTGCTGCAGTTCGTTGCGCGTCTGCGCGGGTTGTCCGGCGGCAAGCCGGTTGGTTTCAAGTTGGCCATCGGCCATCCGTGGGAATGGTTCGGCATCGCCAAGGCGATGCAGGAAACCGGAATGCTGCCGGACTACATCGTGGTCGATGGTGCCGAAGGCGGCACCGGCGCCGCGCCGGCCGAGTTCATCGATCACGTAGGTGTACCGATGAACGAAGCACTGATCCTGGTGCACAACACCCTGGTCGGGCTTGGCCTGCGTGACCGCATCCGCCTGGGGGCGGCAGGCAAGGTGACCACAGCGTTCGATATCGCCCGTACCATCGCCTTGGGTGCGGACTGGTGCAATGCCGGGCGCGGTTACATGTTCGCGCTGGGTTGCATCCAGTCGCTGAGCTGCCACAACGACAAATGCCCGACCGGCATTGCCACCCAGGACCCGAGTCGCTGGCGGCATCTGGAGCCGGTCGACAAGGGCCAGCGCGTATTCAATTACCACCAGAACACGATGCGCGCGCTGCGCGACTTGCTTGGTGCTGCTGGTCTGCACGATCCGTCCGAGCTGGGCCCGGAACACATCCTGCGTCGCGTATCGCCGGTGGAGATCCGCTCACTTGCCAGCCTGTACCGCTATCTGGGACCAGGCGAATTGTTGAACAAGGTGCCCGAGCACACCGTGTTCCGTGAGTACTGGGCCGAGGCGCGTAGTGATTCGTTCTCTCCGCCGGCCCGGATTGCGGCGTTGCGTACCAGCAAGATGCGTTGATCAGGTTTTTGTAGGAGCGGCGTAAGCCGCGAAGCAGGCAATAGCGAAGTTGCAGGCTAGTTTGCGATCTGATTGATCGCCGGCTTCGCGGCTTACGCCGCGCCTACAAGGAGCGGCGTTACCGGAAGCCGCTGCCGACCATGGGTCGGCACTACAGCCAGCGGATCACACCTTCTGCGGCACGCTGGCCGCTGGCATAGCAGGCGGTCAGCAGGTAGCCGCCGGTGGGGGCTTCCCAGTCCAGCATTTCACCGGCGCAGAACACGCCTGGTTGCGCGATGAGCATCAGCCCGTCATCCATCGCTTCGAGCTTCACGCCGCCAGCCGTGCTGATGGTTTCGGCCATCGGTCGCGGCCGTAGCAACCGCAAGGGCAGGCGCTTGAGCGTGCGTGCGACAGCGTCAAGATCATTGCCGGCATCCTTGCCCAGCACTTCAAACAACAGTCCGGCCTTGGCTGCATCTAGCCCGGCAGCGCGGCGCAGGTGTTCGCCGAAGCTGCGGCCCTTGCGGGCGCGGCCCAGATCGGCGAGCAGGCGTGCTTCGTCGCGGCCGGGTACCAGATCCAGTTCCAGCGTCACCGCACCATTGCGATTGAGGGTTTCGCGCAGATCAGCGGCCAGCGCGTAGATCAGGCTGCCTTCAATGCCGTACTGACTGACCACGCATTCGCCCTGCAGCGATTGCGGCTGTCCCTGCAGATCGGTCCAGTGCGCAACGACAGGCTTGATCGGTGCACCGGCATGGCGGTCGCGGAAGTGCGCAGTCCAGTCGATGTCGAAGCCGCAGTTGGCCGACTGCAGCGGCGCGGTATCGACGCCGCGTTCCTGCAGCACCGGCATCCAGCTGCCGTCAGAGCCCAGCTCCGGCCAGCTACCGCCGCCCAGCGCCAATACCGTGGCATCGGCGCGAACAGCGATCTCGCCATCGGCGGTGGCCATGCGCAGGCCGCCATCCGGGTTCCAGCCCAGCCAGCGATGCTGCACGTGGAAACGCACACCTTGTTCCTTCAGTCGGCGTACCCAGCCACGTAGCAACGGCGCGGCCTTGCGGTCCACCGGAAACACCCGGCCGGAGCTGCCGACATAGGTTTCCACGCCAAACCCCTGCGCCCAATGGCGCAAGCCATCGGCATCAAAGCCGTCCAGCCAGGTGGCGACTTCAGCCTGGCGTTCGCGGTAGCGGCTGTCGAACAGCGGGCGCGGGTCGGAATGGGTGAGGTTGAGTCCACCCTTGCCGGCGATCAGGAACTTGCGCCCAGGCGAGCCCTTGGCCTCGTACAGGTTGACCGTGAGGCCAGCGGCACGCAGGTGCTCGGCGGCGAACAGGCCGGCTGGGCCGCCGCCAATGACGGCAACGGTCTTGTCAGCGAGGTTTGACATCGAGCAGTTCTACATCGAATACCAGCGAAGAGCCGGCCGGGATCGGCCCGATGCCACGGTTGCCATAACCGTATTCGGCAGGAATCATCAGGGTGCGCTTGCCACCGACCTTCATGCCGGCGACGCCCTCGTCCCAGCCACGGATGACCTGCTTGTCACCGAGATTGAAGCTGAACGGCTCACCACGATCCAGCGAGCTGTCGAACTTCTCGCCGTGCTTGTCGGCCTTGCGCTCGTCGTAGATCCAGCCGGTGTAGTGCACGCTGACCTTGCTGCCGGCCATGGCTTCAGCACCGGTGCCGGGCTGGGTGTCGATCTGCTCGAACTTGGCAATGGTGCCACCCGGAGGCGGGCCCGGCGGGGTGCAGCCGGCGGCCAGCAGGGACAGCAGCAGCGGGATGAACAGACGACGCATGGCGCGCTCCGTTGGAAAGGGGCGTGCAGGGTAGCGCATCGCTGCCGGGTATCATTGCGGCATGGCCAAATTGCTGCTCAATCTACGTAATGTCGGCGACGACGAAAGCGCCGAGGTCGGCGAACTGCTCGATCGCAACGGCATCGCCTGGTACCGAACTGAACCCAGTCCCTGGGGTATTTCCAATGGCGGCATCTGGCTGCGCGAGAACGATGATCTGCCGCGCGCGAAAACCCTGATGGCGAGCTATCAGGCTGAACGCGGGCAGCGCGTTCGTGAAGAGCGCGCCGCCGCGCTACGGGACGGCAGTGCGGAGACGTTCGGTTCGATGTTGCGGCGCCGGCCATTGTTTGTGCTGGCGGTGCTGCTGGGCATGGTGGTTGTCTCGGCCCTGGTGCTGCTGCCGTACTTCCTGCTGCGGGGGTGAGGGCTCTCAGCTCCCTCCCTTGCTCTGCAGGAGGAGGGGATGGTTGGGGAGGGTTGGCCTTTGGGGTCTTCAGGCATTGCCGGCTTCGCGGCTTACGCCGCTCCTACAAACCCCGTTCACGTGTCGGCAGAAGCTTCACCTGTAGTGCCGAGCCATGCTCGGCTGAGGCTTGACCGGGAACGCCCCTGCCGAGCATGGCTCGGCACTACACTCCGG
>NZ_JBSPUF010000002.1:233342-441999 GCF_056861425.1 Stenotrophomonas sp. 21LCFQ19
TGGGTGGGGGCGCCGCTGGCGGGGGCTGCGGGGCCCCCCCCCCCCCGCCCGCCCCCCGCCCCCCCCCACTACACTCCGGTCCCTTGCCGCAGGCAAGGGCAGGGTTGGGGTGGCTCTTTGGCCTTTCAGGCGTTGCCAGCTTCGCGGCTTACGCCGCTCCCACAACGGCCGTGGGGCCGGTCGTTTAAACTATGCGCATGATCGTCAATACCGCTGCCTACCTCTTCGTTCCGCTGGCTGATGCCGAAGCCTTGACCGCCACCCTGCATGAACGCGCAAAGGCGCTGGAGCTGCGTGGCACCATCCTGATCGCGGAGGAGGGCATCAACCTGTTCCTCGCCGGTAGCAGTGAAGGTATCGAGAGCTTCTACAGCCAGCTCAAGGCCGACGCCCGCTTCGCTGACATGCGGATCAAGTACAGCCACAGCCAGATGCAGCCGTTCGCCAGGCTGAAGGCCAAGTTCAAGCCGGAAATCATCAGCTTCCGCCGCGAAGACGGCCAGCCGCTGGATTACCCGCGCGCACCCAGCGTGGCCCCGGCCACCGTGCAGCGTTGGCTGCGGCAGGGCCACGACGACGACGGCAAACGCGTGGTGATGCTGGATACGCGCAACTGGCAGGAATTCGCGCATGGCACGTTCGAGGGTGCGTTGACCCTGCCGATCGCCAAGTTCACCGATCTGCCGGCCGCACTGGAGCCGCACCGCGAGTCGCTGGCCGATGCCACCGTGGTCAGCTTCTGCACCGGCGGCATCCGCTGTGAGAAGGCAGCGCTGTGGATGCAGAACGATGGCATGCACAACGTGCTGCAGCTGGAAGGCGGCATCCTCGGTTACTTCGAGGAAGTCGGTGGTGAAGGCTATGACGGCCGCTGTTTCGTGTTTGATGAACGCGTGGCGCTGGATGCGCAGCTGCAGCCGCTGGTGGACCGGCGGGACGACGCCCAGGCCTGATCCCGCACCGACAGGGTGGGAAACAGTGTCCCGGTGGAAGTCGTGGTGACTGCATGGAGAATGCGAGGACGAACCCCATGTCCTTCGTATTGTCCACGGAGACCGCAGAATGATCCCCCTTTCCATCCTTGACCTGGCCCCGGTCTGCGAGGGCTCAACCCCGCAGCAGGCGTTTGCCAACATGCTGGAGTTGGCCCAGCACGCCGATCGCTGGGGCTATCACCGCTATTGGCTGGCCGAGCACCACAACATGCCCGGCATCGCCAGCGCCGCGACCGCGGTGCTGATCGGGCATGTGGCCGGTGGCACTTCGCGCATCCGCGTGGGTTCGGGTGGGGTGATGCTGCCCAATCATTCGCCGTTGCAAGTCGCCGAACAGTTCGGCACCTTGGCCTCGCTGTACCCGGACCGTATCGATCTGGGGCTGGGCCGGGCGCCCGGCACCGACCAGCCCACCGCGCGCGCCTTGCGCCGTTACTTCGACAGCGCCGACCAGTTCCCGCAGGATGTCGCCGAACTGCTGCACTACTTCGCGCCGGTACAGCCCGGGCAGTCGGTGCAGGCCGTGCCCGGCGGCGGCATCCCAGTGCCGGTCTGGCTGCTGGGCTCGAGTCTGTTCAGTGCGCGCCTGGCGGCGGCGATGGGCCTGCCGTTTGCGTTTGCCTCGCACTTCGCCCCGGATTCCATGGATGAGGCGCTGGCGCTCTATCGCCGCGACTTCCGTCCTTCCGAGCACTTGCAGGCGCCTTACGCGATTCTGGCCTTGAATGTGGTGGCCAGCGAATCGGAGGCCGAATCGAAGCGCTTGTTCACCAGCCTGCAGCAGACCTTCGTCAATCTGCGACGCGGTACGCCGGGGCGCATCCCGCCGCCGGTGGATGACATCGAGGCGTTCTGGGCGCCGCATGAAAAGGCCGGTGTCGAGCGTGCCTTGGCCTGCAGCATCGTCGGTGATCCGAGGCAGGTCGCCGAAGGCTTGGCGGCCTTTGTCGAGCGCCATCGCCCGGATGAAATGATGCTGGCCGCCAATATCTATGATCCAGCAGCGCGGCTGCGTTCGTTCGATCTGGCGATGCAGGCCTGGCAGCGAGTGGGCGTGGCGTAAGCCGTTTGCCCCCTCCCTTTCGCGCAGCGAAGGGGAGGGCTGGGGAGGGGTGTGCTTTTGCTGGTAAAGCCTCTTGCCGAGCATGGCTCGGCACTACGCTTCTGCTCCCTCCCTTTCGCGTAGCGAAGGGGAGGGTTGGGGAGGGGTTTGCTTTTGCTGGTAAAGCTTCTTGCCGAGCATGGCTCGGCACTACCGCCTGCCGTGGGCCGTCAACTGGTCAGGCGCTCGAACAGCGCGATGCTCTCGCTGATCAGCTGGCCGGAGCCGAAGCCGAAGAACAGGCCGGCAGCAATCGCTGCCAACCAGTTGAACAGCATCAGCGCGCCATCGCGCTCGATCAGTGCCAGTGCGAACAACAGCAGCTGGAAGCCGAACAGGTAGTTGGTGAATGGAATCGGTAGCGACAGCAGCAGACCGACCAGCAACAACAGCACGCCGGTGAGCATGCGCGCCGGCAGTGGCACGATCAGCACTGCCAGCCGCGGTTGCAGCATCCGGTCCAGGCGTTGCAGCGGTCGGCTGATCTTGCTCAGAAACCTGTGCACGGTGCTGCGCTTGGGGCCGCGTCTGGCAATGAAGCCCGGCAGCCACGGCCGCGACATGCCAAACAACAACTGGCTGCCGATCAGGAACACCAGCGGACTACTGACCGCACCGCCTATACCCGGGATCGGGATGAAGGCGGGCAGGATGGCGATGAACAGGAATACGCCGAAGGCGCTCTGTTCCAGGCCTTGCAGGACCTTGCCAAGCGGCAGGTGTTCATCCGGGTCGCCGCGTTCGAACATCGCCAGTAGCGTGCGGATGCCTTCGTTGCGATAGCCGCCGGTCTCCGTCCTGCTGGCGTCCGGCGTGGTGCCGTCCGGGTCAACCGGTGGTGTCATCGGCATCTTCTTCCGGCAGCCTGCGCAGCAGCAGCTTGTCGATGCGGGCACCGTCGAGGTCGACGATCTCGATGCGCCAGCCGGCCCAGTCGAAGTATTCGCCCGCGTGCGGAATGCGGCCGAAGTAATGCATGCACATGCCGGCGATGGTGTAGTAATCGCCTTCCTCCGCATCCGGCAGCTCGGCGCCGTTCATCAGCTCCTGCAGGTCGTCCACCGGCAGCGAGCCGTCGACCAGCAACGAGCCGTCTTCGCGGGTGACAACCAAGGCGTCGTCGTCGGTGTTCTCGGTTGCCTGCAGGCGGCCAACCACGGCGCCCATCAGGTCGGAGATGGTCACCAGGCCCTGGATCTCGCCGTACTCGTCCACCACCAGTGCCATTGACTGGTGTTCCTCGCGGAAGATCTCCAGCAGCTTCATCGCGTGGGTGGACTCGGAGACATACAGGGTCTCGCGGAGGTTCTCGAACAGGCTGTGGCTGCCGCCGCTGAGGCGGGTCACCAGGCTCTTGACCTCGAGGATGCCGGCGATGTCCTGGTCGTTGCCGCGATACACCGGGTAGCGCGAGAACGAGTGGTCACGCATGGCGGACAGGTTCTTCTCCGGGTCGGCGTTGGTGTCCAGCCAGGCGATGCGGTTGCGCGGGGTCATCAGGCTGTCGGCGGTGCGGTCGCCCAGGCGCATGACGCGGTTCATCATGTCGCGCTCGTGGCTGTCGATCACGCCCTGCTCATGGCTCTCGGCCACCAGCATGCGGATCTCCTCTTCACTGACCGAGGCCGACTCGGTCTTGCCCAGGCCGAGCAGGCGCAGCACCAGCCGGGTGGAGTGCGAGAGCAGCCAGACGCCGGGGGCGGCGATACGGGCCAGCCAGCTCATTGGCACCGCGACAATGCCGGCGATGTCCTCGGAACGGGTCAAGGCGACACGTTTTGGCACCAGTTCGCCGAAGATCAGCGTCAGGTAGGTGATCAGGGCAACGGCCAGGGTCTTGCCGATGAACTCCGACCAGGGCTGGGTGGCGCCAAACAGCGAGAAGTTCGCCGACAGTGCTGGGAAGAGAGCCTGCAGGTGCTGGGCAATGGCGCCGCCGATGGCGTCACCGCCGTAAACACCGGTCAGGATGCCGATCAGGGTGATGCCGATCTGCACCGTGGACAGGAAATTCTCGGGCTTCTCGGACAGGGCCAGGGCGCGGGCGGCACGCTTGCTCGAGCTGGCCAGCTGCTTGAGGCGGCTCTTGCGCGAGGTCATGACCGACATTTCGGACATGGCAAAGAAGCCGTTGAGCAGAATCAAGGCCAGTACGATGAAAAATTCAAACACGGGTCTCTCCCCGGGTTGGTGACAGGGAGGGCGGGTGCTTGCAGTGGCGGCGGCCGCTCAGGGGCGGAATCCGGCGCTGTGGCGGGGGATAAGGGTCGTCGTCCATAGGGTGCGCCGCGAGGGCGCTTGGCGATATTAGCAAACCCCCGGGGCTCTGGCACGGCCGGCCGTTCACATTTCAGATGTAAAAAAGACGTCAGGAATACCCTGAATGCCATCTAGCCGTCATAATTCGCCCTTGGTGCCGTCCCTCCCGCGACGGCGAATAGGCTCCCCATGTTTTCGTTGCAGACCATCTTTGGCTCCGGCAAGCAGTTCTATACCTACCTCGACGAGGCCGCGCAGGCCGCCTATGACGGTGCCAAGGCACTGCACAGCATGATGCGCGAGGCCGATCGTCAGCCGGCGCTGGATGCGTTCAAGCTCGCCCGTCTGCGCGAGCGCGCCGCCTCGGACAAGATCAGCCAGGCACTGGTTGACAGTTTCATGACCCCGATCGAGCGCGAGGACATCGAAGCGCTGGGTTCGGCGCTGTACAAGATCCCCAAGCAGATCGAGAAGTTCGCCGACCGCTACTCGCTGGCCGTGCAGCATCTGGACCAGATCGACTTCGCCCCGCGCGCGGCGATGCTGGAGCAGGCCGCAGGCGTGGTGGTGGAAATGGTCAACGACCTGCGCCACATGAACCTGGACCGCATGACCGCGCTCAATGAGAAGCTGCGTTCACTGGAAAACGAAGCTGACCGCCTGATGTTGGAGCTGTACCGCGACATCTACTCCGGTCGCCTGGACAACCTGCAGATGTTCCTGCTCAAGGAATTCTTCGAGATCCTGGAAAAGGCCATCGACCGTTGCCGCGAAGCCGGCGTGGTGGCTTACCAGATCGTGCTCAAGAACAGCTGACGGGGACGCTCTATGCTCACCCTCGTCCTGGTGGTGATTCTGGCCGCGCTCGTCTTCGAGTTCATCAACGGCTTCCACGACACCGCCAATTCAATTGCCACCGTGGTGGCAACCAAGGTCCTGTCGCCCGGTTGGGCGGTGATGTTGGCCGCTTTCATGAACCTGATCGGCGCGCTCACCGGCACCGCCGTCGCGCTGACCATTGCCAATGGCCTGCTCAACACCGATGTGGTCGATGTGACCCCGCAGGTGATCCTGTGCGCGCTGCTGGGCGGCATCGTCTGGAACCTGATCACCTGGTGGAAGGGCCTGCCGTCCTCGTCCTCGCATGCCCTGATTGGCGGCCTGTGCGGTGCCGGTCTGGCCGCTGCGCATAACAACTGGGATGCGCTGATCTGGTCGCAGAACCTCGGCAACTGGGCGCAGAACAAGGGCCTGTTGTGGAAGGTGTTCGTGCCGATGATCACCTCGCCGATCGCCGGCTTCCTGCTCGGCGTGGTGGTGATGTGCCTGTTGTGGGCCATCATCGCCGGCATGGCCCGCGTTGGCGGCATGCTCGGTCGGTTGGCGCGCCCGCGTTGGGTCAATGCCTTCTTCGGCAAGGCACAGATCGTGTCGGCGGCGTACATGGGCTTTGCCCACGGTCACAACGATGCGCAGAAGACCATGGGCATCATCGCCATGACCCTGATTGGTGCCGAGGCAACCGGCGCGTTGAATGACCTGCCGTCGTGGCTGGCCTTCATGCACCCGGATGCTCACGCTGGCGACGGTATCGCCATGTGGATCGTGCTGACCTGTGCAGTGGTGATGGCGGCCGGTACCGCTTCGGGCGGCTGGAAGATCATCAAGACCCTGGGCCACAAGATGGTCAAGCTGCACCCGATCCACGGCTTTGCCGCGGAGACCAGCTCGGCCACCATCCTGACCCTGGCTGCGCACTTCGGCATGCCGGTCTCGACCACCCACAGCATCTCCACCGCGATCATGGGCGTTGGCTTCGCCAAGAACCCGCGTTCGCTGCGCCTGGGTGTGATCGAGCGCATCCTGTGGGCGTGGATCCTGACGATCCCGGCGGCAGGTGGTTGTGCTTACCTGATCCTGCGTCTGTTCGAAATGGTGGGTTGGAACTGAGTCAGTCGGTTCGCAGTCTGCAAACAAAAACCCGCCAGCGATGGCGGGTTTCTTGTTGGGTGGAGCGGGGTGTTGTTGTGTTGTTTGTAGGAGTGGCGTGAGTCGCGAAGTTCGCACATCATCAGGTGGCAAAAGGCCCCTGTCTTGTCGGCAATGCCAGCTTCGCGGCTTATGCCGCTCCCGCAAAAGAGAAAATCGCGGCGCGCGGCCAACAAAAAGCCTGCCGGTGAGGGCGGGCTTTCGGTGCAATGCGATTGCTTGGGGTCAGGCTTCCAGCGAGGCCAGGTCGCCTTTGCTCTCCAGCCAGCCCTTGCGGTCCGGGGCGCGCTTCTTGGCCAGCAGCATGTCCATCAAGGCCGAGGTCTGCTCGCTGTCGTCCACGGTCAGCTGCACCAGACGGCGCGTATCCGGATGGATGGTGGATTCGCGCAGCTGCGAGGGATTCATCTCGCCCAGGCCCTTGAAGCGGGTGACGCTGACCTGGCCGCGGATCTTCTCGCGCTCGATCTTGTCCAGCAGCGAGCGCTTCTCTTCCTCGTCCAGCGCATAGAACACCTGCTTGCCCACGTCGACACGGAACAGCGGCGGCATCGCTACGAACACGTGGCCAGCGTCCACCAGCGACGGGAAGTGGCGCAGGAACAGGGCGGTCAGCAAGGTAGCGATGTGCAGGCCGTCGGAGTCGGCGTCGGCCAGGATCACGATCTTGCCGTAACGCAGGCCGGACAGGTCGTCCTTGCCCGGGTCGCAGCCGATGGCGATGGCCAGGTTATGCACTTCTTCCGAGGCCAGCACGCTGCCCGAGGCGACTTCCCAGGTATTCAGGATCTTGCCGCGCAGCGGCAGGATGGCCTGGAAGTCCTTGTCGCGTGCCTGCTTGGCGCTGCCGCCTGCCGAGTCGCCCTCCACCAGGAACAGCTCGGTGCGCGACAGGTCCTGGCTGATGCAGTCGGCCAGCTTGCCGGGCAGGGCCGGGCCCTGGGTGACCTTCTTGCGGGTGACCAGCTTCTCGGTCTTCAGGCGCGCGCTGGCGCGCTCGATGGCGATCTGCGCGATCTTCTCGCCCAGTTCCACGTTCTGGTTCAGCAGCAGGCTGAAGGCGTCATGGGCGGCGCCTTCGACGAAGCCGGCGGCCTGGCGCGAGGACAGGCGTTCCTTGGTCTGGCCGCTGAACTGCGGATCGGTCATCTTCAGTGACAGCACGAAGGAGACGCGGTCCCAGACATCTTCCGGGGCCAGCTTGACGCCGCGCGGCAGCAGGTTGCGGAAGTCGCAGAACTCACGCAGCGCCTCGGTCAGGCCGGTGCGCAGGCCGTTGGCATGGGTGCCGTGCTGGGCGGTCGGGATCAGGTTCACGTAGCTTTCCTGTACCAGCTCGCCTTCCGGCAGCCAGGCCACGGCCCAGTCAACGATCTCGGTTTCCTTTTTCAGTGAGCCGGCAAACAGGTCGGCTGGCAGCATTTCACGCTCGCCCAGCTCGGCCTTCAGGTAGTCGCGCAGGCCGTCCTCGTAATACCAGGTGTCGACTTCGCCGGTGGCTTCGTCGGTCAGCTTCACGGTCAGGCCCGGGCACAGCACGGCCTTGGCACGCAGCAGGTGGCGCAGTGCGCGCACATTGAACTTGGGTGTGTCGAAGTACTTGGGGTCGGCCCAGAAGCGCACGCGGGTGCCGGTGTTCTTCTTGCCGACGCTGCCGACCACTTCCAGCGGACTGGCGCGGTCGCCATCGCGGAAGGTGATGCGGTGCTCGCTGCCGTCGCGGCGGATATGGATCTCCACCAGCGTGGACAGGGCGTTGACCACCGATACGCCGACGCCGTGCAGACCGCCGGAGAAGGTGTAGTTGCGGTTGTTGAACTTGCCGCCGGCGTGCAGCCTGGTCAGGATCAGTTCGACGCCCGGGATTTTCTCTTCCGGGTGGATGTCCACCGGCATGCCGCGGCCGTCATCGCTGACCTCGCAGCTGCCATCCTTGAACAGGGTGACTTCCACGGTCTTGGCGTGGCCGGCCAGGGCCTCATCGACCGAGTTGTCGATCACTTCCTGCGCCAGATGGTTCGGGCGGGCAGTGTCGGTATACATGCCAGGACGGCGTTTGACCGGGTCCAGGCCAGAGAGGACTTCGATGTCAGCGGCGTTGTAACGGGCGTTCATGGATCTCGGTAGGGCGCAAATCGACGTGGGAGTGTGCGGTCTGGCGGCGATTTTTGCACGCAGGGCATTCAGGGCCGGGGCAGCTGCGACGAGGTATCCTGTATCCGGTTCCAAAAAGGCCCGCCATTCCAGGCGGGGCAAGCCGAGGAGGTTTTGGATGAAAACATCAAAATTGCTGGCCCTGGGTGTTGTTGTCGCTGCCGTTGCCGCCGTTCCCTTCGTGATGGCGCAGAGCGCTGACAAGGCCAAGGCTGCCGAGGCCGCGCAGGCTGCCCCGGTCGACAAGGCGCAGAGCGAGGCCGAGCAGAAGGCCAAGCGCCGCGCTGCCGCCGCTGCCCAGGACAAGGCCAAGGCTGACCAGCCGGCGCCGCGTGAAGAAGAGGAAGAGGAAGCCCGTCGCCGTCGCTGACGCGCTTTTGCTGAGTTTCAAGGACGCCCCGGCGCAGGTCGGGGCGTCTTTTTTTTAATCCGCCGCATCCAGTGCTTGGGTGTTTTGGCGACAACCTTTAAACTAGGGCTTTCCGGGAGGCAGTGAGCCGTGACCCCCCTTATTTTTGTTACCGGTGGTGTGGTGTCCTCGCTAGGCAAGGGCATCGCAGCCGCGTCCCTGGCCTCGATTCTCGAGGCGCGTGGCCTGAAGGTCACCATGATGAAGCTGGATCCGTACATCAACGTCGATCCAGGCACGATGAGCCCCTTCCAGCATGGCGAGGTCTATGTCACCGACGACGGTGCCGAGACCGACCTCGATCTGGGCCATTACGAGCGTTTCGTCCATAACCGCCTGAGTCGCAAGAACTCGGTGACCACCGGGCGTATCTACGAGAACGTGATCCGCAAGGAGCGCCGTGGTGATTACCTGGGCGCGACCGTGCAGGTCATTCCGCACATCACCGATGAAATCCGCCGCTGCATCGACGAGGCCACTGCTGGCTTCGACGTGGCGCTGGTGGAGATCGGCGGCACCGTTGGCGACATCGAGTCGCTGCCGTTCCTGGAGGCGATCCGCCAGGTGCGCACCGAGCGTGGCCCGGAGAAGGCGCTGTTCATGCATCTCACCCTGGTGCCGTACATCGGTGCAGCCGGCGAGCTGAAGACCAAGCCGACCCAGCACTCGGTCAAGGAACTGCGCTCGATCGGCATCCAGCCGGACGTGTTGCTGTGCCGTTCCGAGCATGCAATCCCGGACTCGGAGCGCCGCAAGATTTCGCTGTTCACCAATGTTTCCGAGCGCGCCGTGATCAGCGTGCCGGACGTGGAAGTCCTGTACCGCGTGCCGATGGGCCTGCATGCGCAGGGTCTGGACGAGATCGTGGTCAACCAGCTCAAGCTCGGTGACAAGGCTGGTCCGGCCGACCTGTCCGAGTGGGAGTCGGTGCTGGATGCGGCGCTGCATCCGCTGGACGAGGTCACCATCGCCGTGGTCGGCAAGTACGTCGACCATCAGGATGCGTACAAGTCGGTGGGCGAGGCGCTCAAGCACGGCGGCCTGCGCCAGCGCACCAAGGTCAACCTGAAGTGGCTGGAAGCGCAGGAACTGGAGGAATCCGGCCTGTCCGCGCTGGACGGCGTCGACGGCATCCTGGTGCCGGGCGGCTTCGGTGACCGTGGTTTCGAGGGCAAGGTGCTGACCTCGCAGTACGCCCGTGAGCACAAGGTGCCGTATTTCGGCATCTGCTATGGCATGCAGGCGGCAGTGGTGGACTACGCCCGCCATGTGGCTGGCCTGGAAGGCGCCAACAGCACCGAGAACGACCGCCAGTCGCCGAATCCGGTGATCGGCCTGATCACCGAATGGCGTACCGCCACCGGTGAAGTCGAGAAGCGCGACGAGAAGTCCGATCTGGGCGGCACCATGCGCCTGGGCCTGCAGGAGCAGCGCCTGAAGCCGGGCACCCTGGCCCGCGAGCTGTACGGCAAGGACGTGGTGGCCGAGCGTCACCGTCACCGCTACGAGTTCAACAACCGCTACCGCACCCAGTTGGAAGACGCAGGTCTGGTGATTGCCGGCAAGTCGATGGATGACACGCTGGTGGAAGTGGTCGAGCTGCCGCGTGACCAGCACCCGTGGTTCCTGGCCTGCCAGGCACACCCGGAGTTTCTGTCCACCCCGCGTGGCGGCCACCCGCTGTTCATCGGCTTCATCCGCGCCGCGCGCGAGAAGAAGGCCGGCGGCAAGCTGTTGCAGGAAGCCCGCGCCTGAAAGGGTAGTGCCGAGCCATGCTCGGCAGGGGGCGTTACCCGTGGCGTGTGAATGAAGGCGAGCTTCGCTCTCCTTACCCTCATCCGCCCTTCGGGCACCTTCTCCCACAGGGAGAAGGGCAAGGTGCTACCCAAACAAGGCCCGCCCAGTGCGGGCCTTGTGCGTTTCAGCGGCCCGCGCCGCTTTCAGGCGAAAGCAACGGCCGCGCCAGCCTGCGCTTCGTTTAAACTCCCGGCTGGTATTTGTGTTTCCCGTCGATAACAGACTCTCCTGAACGAGCCTAGCCCCCAGACATGACCAACATCGCCAAGATCCACGCCCGTGAAATCCTCGACAGCCGTGGCAACCCCACGCTGGAAGCCGAAGTCACCCTGGCCGACGGCTCGTTCGGCCGCGCCGCCGTCCCGTCCGGCGCTTCGACCGGCACCAAGGAGGCCGTGGAGCTGCGCGATGGCGACAAGACCCGTTACCTGGGCAAGGGCGTGCGCAATGCCGTGGGCAACATTAATGGTGCGATCGCCACCGCACTGGCCGGCTTCAATGCCGAAGACCAGGAAGGCCTGGATCGCCGCCTGATCGATCTGGACGGCACCGAGAACAAGGGCCGCCTGGGCGCCAATGCGCTGCTCGGTGTTTCCATGGCCGCCGCCCACGCCGTCGCCGCTTCCAAGAAGCAGGCGCTGTGGCAGTACCTGGCCGCCAAGACCGGCGCCACCCCGTCGCTGCCGGTGCCGATGATGAACATCATCAACGGTGGCGCACATGCCGATAACAACGTCGACTTCCAGGAGTTCATGGTGTTGCCGGTCGGCTTCAGCTCGTTCAGCGAATCGCTGCGCGCCGGCACCGAAATCTTCCACGCGCTGAAGTCGGTGCTGAAGGGCCACGGCCTGAGCACGGCGGTGGGCGATGAAGGCGGCTTCGCGCCGGACTTCCGCAGCAACGTCGAGGCGCTGGACACCATTCTGGAAGCCATCGGCAAGGCCGGTTACACCGCCGGCGAAGACATCCTGCTCGGCCTGGACGTCGCTTCCAGCGAGTTCTACGAGAACGGCAAGTACAACCTGGTTGGCGAGAACAAGCGCCTGACCTCCGAGCAGTTCGTCGACTTCCTGGCCGACTGGAGCGCGCAGTACCCGATCATCAGCATCGAGGACGGCCTGGCCGAGAACGACTGGGCCGGTTGGAAGCTGCTGACCCAGCGCGTCGGCAACAAGGTGCAGCTGGTCGGCGACGATCTGTTCGTCACCAACCCGAAGATCTTCGCCGAAGGCATCGAGTCGGGCACCGCCAATGCCATCCTGATCAAGGTCAATCAGATCGGCACCCTGACCGAGACCCTGGAAGCCATCGCCATGGCCGACAAGGCCGGTTATGCGGCCATCGTCTCGCACCGCTCGGGCGAAACCGAAGACACCACCATCGCCGACATCGCCGTGGCCACCACTGCCACCCAGATCAAGACCGGCTCGCTGTGCCGCAGCGATCGCGTGGCCAAGTACAACCAGCTGCTGCGTATCGAGGAAGCCCTCGGCAGCGGCGCGCGTTATGCCGGCCGTGACGCGTTTGTCTCGCTCAAGCGCTGATCGTCATGCGTAATTGGCGCTGGCTGCTGCTGGTGCTGGCGGTACTGCTGGGATTGCTGCAGTACCGCTTCTGGTTTGGCCAGGGCAACTCGGGCGAAGTGATGATGCTCGAGGCGCAGGTGGCCAACCAGAAGCGTGACAACGACGGTCTGCAGCAGCGCAATGATTCCCTGGCGGCGGAAGTCCAGGACCTCAAGGATGGCGAGGCTGCCATCGAGGAACGTGCGCGCAGCGAACTGGGCATGATCAAGCCGGGTGAGAAGTTCTACCGGGTCGTCGAGGACGCCCCGGTGGCTGCGCCCGTGGTGCCTGCGCCTGCCGCGGCGACGGAACCGTCGGCCGGGCAGGGTAACCAGCAGTCGCCATCGGAGAACATCCCGTGATCGTGCAGACCTGGGCGGTGGTTCCCGCGGCTGGGCGCGGCGCGCGTTTTGGCGGCCCGGTGCCCAAGCAATACCTGCTGGCCGACGGTGAGCCGCTGCTCGCGCACGCCCTGCAGTCCTTGCTCGCGCATCCCGGCGTGGCCGGGGTGATGGTGGCCATTGCCGAGAACGATGCCGATTGGCCAGGTTGGACTTCGTTTGCCGACAAGCCGGTGCTGACCTGCGTGGGAGGAGAGACCCGCGCGGCGTCGGTATTGGCAGGCCTGCAGGCGCTGCCGGAGAGCGTGCGTGCCGATGACTTCGTGCTGGTCCACGACGCCGCGCGGCCAAATCTGGCGGCGACCGATCTGAGCCGTTTGCTGGAAGTGGGGCGTGCTGATCCGGTCGGTGGCATTCTCGCCGCGCCGGTGCGCGACACGCTCAAGCGTGCTGGCGATGATGGTGGCATTGACGGCACGGAGCCGCGTGAGCGCCTGTGGCGCGCGCTGACCCCGCAGTTGTTCCGCCGCCATCAACTCACCCGCGCGCTGCTCGATGCGGCGGCTGCAGGTGTCGACGTCACCGACGAGGCGATGGCGATGGAGCGCCAAGGCGTGCGCCCGTTGCTGGTTGAAGGCGCCGAGAGCAATTTCAAGGTCACCACGCCGGCCGATCTGGCCCGTTTCGAATTCGAGCTGTCGCGGCGCGGCAGCTGATCCCTTGTCGGCGCGTTGGCGCCGGCTCTGCCAAGAAGTACTGCCATGAACTCTTCTGTTTCCTTCCCTCCCATCCGTATCGGCCAAGGCTATGACGTGCATGCCTTTGGTGAGGGCGACCACATCATGCTGGCCGGCGTGCGCGTGCCGCACAGCCGCGGCGTGCTCGCGCACAGTGATGGCGATGTCGCCCTGCATGCGCTGTGTGACGCAATGCTCGGTGCGCTGGCGCTGGGTGACATCGGCGTGCACTTCCCGCCGTCCGACGATCGCTGGAAAGGTGCGGACAGCAGCCGCTTCGTCAGTCATTGCAATGAACTGCTGCGCGAGCGCGGCTGGCTGGTCGGCAATGTCGACATCACCGTGATCTGTGAGCGGCCCAAGGTGGGTCCGCATGCACTGGCGATGCGCGAGAAGGTCGCGCAGTTGCTGCAGATCGATCTGGATCGGGTCAGCATCAAGGCCACCACCAGTGAAAAGCTGGGATTCACCGGCCGCGAAGAAGGCATCGCCGCGCAGGCCGTGGCCCTGTTGGTGGGCGCATGATCGCGTTGCCGCTGGCCTTTGGTGCGCCGGTGCTGACTGCGGCCATCCGCAGCGTGCCCGAAGACTTCCAGGTTGATGAAATCCCCGCCTTTGAAGCGACCGGCGAGGGTGAGCACCTGTTGCTCGATATCCGCAAGCGCGGCGCCAATACCGTGGCGATTGCCAAGCAGTTGGCGCAATGGGCAGGCGTGCCGGAAATGGGCGTCAGCTATGCCGGGCAGAAAGATCGGCATGCGGTGACCACGCAGCGCTTCAGCGTGCACCTGCCCAAGCGCGTTGCGCCGGATCTGGCGCTGCTGGAGTCGGACGAGCTGCATGTGCTGGCGTCGACCTGGCACAACCGCAAGCTGCAGCGCGGCGCATTGGCGGGCAACCGCTTCAAGCTGGTGCTGCGTGGTGTGCAAGGTGACAAGGCGGCCATCGAGGAACGCCTGCAGATTGTCGCTGCACGCGGCCTGCCAAACTGGTTTGGCGAACAGCGCTTTGGCCGCGATGGCGGCAATGTGCCGGCGGCGCTGCAGATGTTTGCTGGCCGTCGGGTGCGCAAGGACCAGCGTTCGATGCTGCTGTCCGCCGCGCGCTCTGCATTGTTCAACCGCGTGCTGGCCGCACGCGTGGAGCAGGGCAACTGGGACACCGCGCTGGATGGCGAGGTGTGGATGCTGGACGGCAGCCGTTCGGTGTTTGGCCCGGAGCCGATGAACGAGGTGCTGGCGGAGCGCCTGGCGCGTTTCGATATCCACCCCAGCGCGCCGTTGTGGGGCGTTGGTGAGCTGCGCGCGACCGATGCCGCGCGGGCATTGGAAGATCAGGCCCTGAGTGATGAGCAGGCCTTGGCGCTGCGTACCGGGTTGGAGCAGGCCGGGCTCAAGCAGGAGCGCCGTTCGTTGCGCCTCAAGCCCATGTTGATGCAGCACCAGTGGTTGGCCGATGACGTGCTGGAGGTGTCGTTTGCGTTGCCGCCGGGCTGCTACGCCACCGCAGTACTGCATGAACTGGGTGAAGTGACCGACGCCAGTCGCAATGAGATCGCGGGCGCTCCGGCAGCTGAAGCCGAAGCATCGAGCGAGGAAGGCGCCGCCGGCTGAGTGGTTGGCAAGGTTGTAGCCCGGGTAAGCGCAGCGCACCCGGGGAAACAGGATCCAGTGGTACTTCAGCATGCGTCATGCGTCGCGAACAGCCCCGGGTGCGCTGCGCTTACCCGGGCTACAGAGACTGCAATGCCGCGCCGTCCATGCGAATCGACTGGCCGAGCGGATCGCTCAGCGATTGGCCAGCAACACCAGAACCGCACCGGTGCCGCCCTGGGTGGGCGGCGCGGAATGGAATGCCAGCACGTCATTGCGCTGGCGCAGCATGCGGTCGACCAGGTTCTTCAGCACTGGCGCACCGCCATCTGACTGCAGGCCTTTGCCGTGGATGATGCGCACGCAGCCGTGTTCATGTGCGCGTGCCTCCAGCAGGAACTGGCGCAGCAGGTTCTCGGCCTGGGCGGCGGTGGCGCCGTGCAGGTCCAGTTCGTCCTGCACTGAATACTGGCCACGCTTGAGCCGCTGGAACATCTGAGGTGGCAGGTTGTCGCGCCGGTAGCTGGCGTTGTCGCCGGCTTCCAGAGGCTTGCTGGAACGTAGCAGGCGCGCAAATTCGCCCAGGGCCTGGGATTCATCCTGTTCTGCCATGCGCGCGCGCGGCTTGGGCCGTGGCTTGCCGGTAGCCGGTGCCTCCACCGGGCGCATCGGCGTCACTTCGCCAATGGCCGAGCGGAACAGGGCGGCGTCATCTTCTTCATCTGGGTACGACATTCCTACAGCGTAACGTGCGCACGATCGCAGGCAAGCCCCGGGTGGGTGGAAAGTGCCGCGGTGCATTCCGGTATCATGGTCGCTCAGGTCGGTCCGTCACGGTGATGTACTAACCGGAGGTTCCGGCGATTGCGGCGCTGAGTGGGAGCGTCGCGTGTTGATCCAGTAACCCAGGCCTTTAATGCGCGTACTTGTATCAAATGACGATGGTGTGGACGCCCCCGGCATCAAGATGTTGGCCGAGGAGCTTCGCAACGCCGGACACGAAGTCACCGTGGTGGCACCGGACCGTGATCGCTCCGGTGCATCCAACTCACTCACGCTGGATCAACCGGTGCGTCTGCGCCGCATTGACCACTACACCTGCGCGGTGGCGGGTACGCCTACCGACTGCGTGCATCTGGCGCTGACCGGCATGCTCGAATTCGAGCCGGACATCGTGGTGTCAGGCATCAACAATGCCGCCAACCTCGGCGATGACGTGATCTATTCGGGCACGGTGTCGGCGGCGATGGAAGGGCGCCACCTCGGCCTGCCCTCGGTGGCGGTGTCGCTGGTCACCCACAAGCACGAAGCCAAGAACTTCGTCACCGCAGCACGTGCCGCGGTGGAGATCGTGTCGCGGCTGATCGCTGATCCATTGCCGGCCGACACCATCCTCAACGTCAATGTGCCGGACCTGCCATGGGAGCAGATCCGAGGCTTCGAGGTCACCCGGCTTGGCAATCGTCATCGCGCCGAAGCCTGTGTTCCGGCGACCGATCCACGCGGCAATACCGTGTACTGGATCGGCCCGGCCGGCAGTGAACAGGACGCAGGTCCCGGCACCGACTTCCACGCCGTGCGTACCGGGCATATTTCGATCACCCCGATCCAGGTCGACCTGACCCGCTATTCGGCGCTGGAAAAGGTCGCCAGCTGGGTGGGTGGGCTGACCGAAACCCTGGGGAAGCCTGAATGACGCCGCGCCTGCGCCTGCAGCCGGAGGCCGTGGGTATCGGCATGACCTCGCAGCGGGTGCGCGACCGTCTGGTCGACCGCCTGCGCGAAGTGGGCATTGCCGATGAGGCCACGCTCAACGCTGTGCGCGTGGTGCCACGGCACCTGTTCATTGATGAGGCGCTGGCCTCACGCGCCTACGAGGACACCGCACTGCCGATCGGCCATGGCCAGACCATCTCCCAGCCCTGGGTCGTGGCGCGCATGACCGAAGTGGTGTTGGCGGTCGCGCCGAAAAAGGTGCTGGAAGTCGGCACTGGCTCGGGTTACCAGGCCGCCATCCTTGGCGCGCTGGGCCTTGAGGTGTTCACCGTCGAACGCATCGGCGACCTGCTGCGACAGGCGCGCAAGCGCTTCCGGCATCTGGGTATGAACATCCGCACCAAGCATGACGACGGCCGTATCGGCTGGCCAGAGCACGGCCCGTACGATGCCATCGTGGTGACAGCTGCTGCACCGGCGCTGGTGGATGCCTTGATCGACCAGTTGGCCGTCGGCGGCCGCTTGGTGGCACCGGTTGGCGGGCCGGGCGGACAGGTGCTGTTGCAACTGACCCGGCAGGCCGATGGCACCATTGTCCAGGAAGAGCTGGCGCCGGTGAGCTTCGTGCCGTTGTTGCCGGGCATGCTGGACTGAGAACAGGACTACTCTCTGAATGAAGATTTTCGGGCCGTTATACGACCGCGCCATGGTTTGGGCTGCCAATGAGCGTGCGCCCACTTATTTGACCGTGCTCAGTTTCATCGAGGCCATCATCTTCCCGGTGATGCCGGAAGTGATGCTGATGCCGATGTGCGTGGCACAGCCGCGCAAGGGTTGGCGCTTTGCGACCCTGAGCCTGATTGGTTCCATGGCCGGCGCGATGGTGGGTTATGCGCTGGGCCATTACGCCTTCGAGGTGATCAAGCCGCTGTTCGAGGCGATGGGCATGCTGCCGGCGATTGAAAGCGGTATCGCTACCCTGCAAGCCAAGATGGCGGAGTCGCCATGGGCGGTGTTCACCTTCCTGGTGCTGGGTGGCTTCATGCCCATCCCGATGAAGGTCTTCACGTGGGCCTCGGGTATCGTCGGCGTGCCGATGCCGCAGTATGTGTTGAGCATGCTGGTTGGGCGCGGCAAGCGGGTTTATTTGTTGGCGGCGGTGATCCGCTTCGGCGGCGCACAGGCGGCTGAGCGGTTGCGGCGCTGGATTGAGCCATTGGGCTGGATTGCCACCGCATTGGTGGTGGGCCTGGTGGCGTGGCTGGTCTGGAGGGCTAAATTCGCATGAATGCATTGATGGTGGGCAAGAGCTTGAGCAGGGCGCTGGCCGTTCTGGCGGTGGTCTCGTTGGCGGCGTGCGGAACTGCCACGGTGGTGAAGCCCTCGGGCGGCAGTTCGGGTTCATCTGCCTCGACCACGCCGCGCACCTCTGTCCCCAAGCCGGGACAGACGGCCATCGTGCGTCGTGGCGATACCTTGTTCGGCATAGCCCGGATAAACAACATCACCCCGCGTGATCTGGCTGCCTGGAACGGCCTGTCCGAGCCATACACCATCTATCCGGGGCAGGCGCTGCGGCTGTATCCGGGCGGGGCGACTGCCAGCCGGCCACCGGCTGCTGGGGGTTCAACGACTACCACTACCCGTCCGGTAACGCAGCCAACGGTGGTTACACCCACGCCGGTCAATAGCGGCATCGGCTGGCGCTGGCCTGCTGAGGGTGCCCTGGTGGGCCGTTTTGTCGCGGGTGAAGCCACCAAGCAGGGCGTGGATATCGCTGGCAGCAGCGGCCAGGCGGTACGTGCCGCGGGCCCTGGTGTGGTGGTGTATTCCGGCGCTGGCCTGGTTGGTTATGGCGAGCTGATCATCATCAAGCACAACGACCAGTGGCTGTCGGCCTACGGCCACAACCGCAAGCGTCTGGTCAACGAGGGCCAGAGCGTCAAGGCCGGCGACCAGATCGCCGAGATGGGCCGTACCGGCACCTCACGCGACATGCTGCACTTCGAGATCCGTTACAACGGCAAGCCGGTCGATCCGCTGGTCTATCTGCCAAGCCGCTAGATGTCTGCGGTCCCGTCCTGATCATCGGGCGGGACCTGCAGCAGATGTGTCAGACCCAATAGTCGAGGGCAGTGCCGGGATTGCTTCGGTGCCGTGATGGCATCCATGTTTGAAGAGGGTGGGCAGATGCAGAAGCCGAGGTACTGGTTCCAGGCTGCAAGTCACGGGCAGGGGTGGAGCTGGCCCTTGGCCTGGCAGGGCTGGGTGGTGTATGCGTTGGTGGCGGTACTGTTGCCGACGGGGTTCCTGTTGTTTCCGCCCACGACCAGTCCGGTCGCGTTCGCCGGCTTCCATGCTTGCGTGGCGGTGTCGATGCTGCTGGTGTGTTGGCTGAAAGGTGAGCCGCTGGCCCGCTAGAGAGCAAGATGAAGGATCCGGTGTCACCGGGTTCTTGATATCTGCAGGTGTGGCAGGAAATCCGGCAGGTGTTGCCGGGGTTGCAGCTTTTCCCGTAGTGCCGAGCCATGCTCGGCAGCGGCTTGCCCAGTGATGCGCCAGCACGCACCGGCCTGTGGGAGCGGTGTAAGTCGCGAAGCTGATGAACCATCTGATGCATTGCCTGTAAGGCCCTTGCCGAGCATGGCTCGGCACTACAGGGAGGCATTCGACCTTGCCAGCAGGGACCGAATCAGGTGTCGTCGGGATTGCCGGCATGTCTGCGGGCTACTAAACCGTCAGCTTCGCGGCTTACGCCGCTCACGCAAAAATGCCCCGACGCAGCGTGGCTGCGCGCTACGGGGTGCTTTCCAGGATGATGGCCATCACCACGCGGCGGTTTTCGCCGGCCAGCACGTTGTACGTGCGTGCGGCCGAGGCGTTGTTCATCACCTCGATGCCGATGCCGCGGGTCAGGCAGGCGGCCATGATCGCCGCTGGCGGGAAAATCTGCTTGTCGCCGGTGCCAAGGATCACCAGCGCCGGATTCAGTTCCAGCGCGGCGTCCAGATCTTCGGCGCGCAGCTCGGCCACCGATGCAACCGGCCAGTCTTCAATCAAGCTGTTCGGTGCAAGGATGAAGCTGCGGCTCAGTGCGCGGTCGTTCACCTGCGCATGGCGGCCATCGGCCGAGCGCAGGGAATAGATGTAATCGGGAAGCTCGCGGCTGAACTGCATGGGTGTTCCTCGGCGATCAGCCGCGCGGCAGCACGATCTGGCGCTTTTCCTTGGCCGGGCGATACAGCACGGCGACGTGGCCGATGCGCTGTACCAGGGCGGCGCCGCTGGCCTGGATCAGTTCACCGATCAGGGTGTCACGGGCTTCGCGGTCTTCGGCGGCAACCTTCACCTTGACCAGTTCATGGCGCTCCAGCACCTCGTCCAGTTCGGCCAAAAAGGCCGGGGTGACCCCTTTGCCACCGATCTGCAGCAGTGCTTTCAGGTCGTGCGCGATGCCGCGCAGGAATCGGTTCTGGGCCGAGGTCAGGACGATGGACATGCAGGACTACAGGTAATCAAGGGGGTTCAGGGTATCATGACCACCCCTGTGAGCCCCATTGCCAATGCCTTCCCGTAGCAAAAGTAGCCAGCGCTGGCTGAAAGAACATTTCTCCGATCCCTTTGTGAAAAAGGCCCAGAAGGAGGGCATGCGCTCGCGCGCGGCCTACAAACTGGAGGAGCTGCTGGAGCGTGACCGCCTGCTGAAGCCGCATATGGTGGTGGTCGATCTGGGGGCCGCGCCGGGTGGCTGGTCGCAGCAGGTGCGCAGGCAGATGGGCGACACCGGTCGTGTCTTGGCGCTGGATATCCTGGAGATGCCGCCTTTGGCTGGCGTGGAGTTCCTTCACGGGGACTTCAGGGAAGAAACGGTCCTATCGCAGTTCGAAGCCATGGTTGGCGACCAGCCGGTAGACCTTGTGCTGTCGGATATGGCCCCCAATAAGAGTGGTATGGATGCGGTTGACCAGCCGCGGATGATGCACCTGGCGGAGTTGGCGATGGATTTTGCCGATAACCATCTCAAGCCGGGTGGGGCGTTCCTGATCAAGTTGTTCCAGGGCGTCGGCTTTGACGACTACGTGCGTGAACTGCGCCGTCGTTATGAAAAAGTCGCCATTCGCAAGCCGGATGCCTCGCGCAAGCGTTCACCTGAGGTTTATGCCCTCGGGCAGGGCAAGCGCACCCAGATAAAGTAAGCTCAGCCATACGACTTTTCTGTAATTAGTATCTAGAGGGACACCGGAGCCGATGAGGATGAACGACCTGACCAAGAACCTCCTTTTATGGGTGGTTGTCGCCGTCGTGCTGATGGTGGTGTTCCAGAGCTTTGCTCCACGCAGTGGGGCAGCCGCCGCTGGCGATGCACGCAATTACACGCAGTTCCTGCAGGAAGTGGATGCGGGCCGGATCAAGTCGGTCGAGTACACCGACAAGACCACGCTGACCACCAACCACCTGCGCTTCAAGCGTGCTGATGGCTCCGACGGCGCGTTGTACGCACCGGCTGACCCGAAGCTGCTGGACCAGCTGTATTCCAAGAACGTTGAAGTTGCCCGTCAGGAACCGGCTGGCCCGAGTTTCTGGGGCATCGTGCTGCAGTTCCTGCCGATACTGCTGCTGATCGGCTTCTGGATCTTCATGATGCGCCAGATGCAGGGCGGTGGCGGCGGTGCCAAGGGCGCGATGTCCTTCGGTAAATCCCGCGCCAAGCTGCAGGGCGAAGACCAGATCAAGGTCACCTTTGCCGATGTCGCTGGCTGCGATGAGGCCAAGGAAGAAGTTGGCGAGCTGGTCGAGTTCCTGCGTGACCCCTCCAGGTTCACCAAGCTGGGCGGCAAGATCCCGCGCGGCGTATTGATGGTTGGTCCGCCGGGTACCGGCAAGACCTTGCTGGCCCGCGCCATTGCCGGCGAGGCCAAGGTCCCGTTCTTCGCGATCTCCGGCTCGGACTTCGTCGAGATGTTCGTCGGCGTCGGCGCCAGCCGCGTGCGCGACATGTTCGAGCAGGCCAAGAAGCATGCGCCGTGCATCATCTTCATCGACGAAATCGATGCCGTTGGCCGTCACCGCGGCTCCGGCACCGGCGGTGGCCACGACGAGCGCGAGCAGACCCTGAACCAGATGCTGGTCGAGATGGACGGCTTTGAAGGCGGCGAAGGCGTGATCGTGATCGCTGCCACCAACCGTCCTGACGTGCTGGACAAGGCGCTGCTGCGTCCGGGCCGTTTTGACCGCCAGGTCATGGTCGGCCTGCCGGACATCAAGGGCCGCGAGCAGATCCTGCGCGTGCACCTGCGCAAGGTGCCGGCCGCCGACGACGTGCGTCCGGAAGTGCTGGCACGCGGTACCCCGGGTTTCTCCGGTGCCGATCTGGCCAACCTGATCAATGAAGGCGCCCTGTTTGCGGCTCGTCGCAACAAGCAGGAAGTCGACATGAAGGACTTCGAGGACGCCAAGGACAAGATCTACATGGGTCCTGAGCGCCGCAGCATGGTCATGCGTGAGGAAGAGCGTCGTAATACCGCTTATCACGAGTCTGGCCATGCCGTCGTCGCCATGTCGCTGCCCAAGGCCGACCCGGTGCACAAGGTCACCATCATGCCGCGCGGTTGGGCGCTGGGCCTGACCTGGCAGCTGCCGGAGCACGACCACATCAGCAAGTACAAGGAGCGCATGCTGGAAGAGCTGGCGATCCTGTTCGGCGGCCGCATCGCCGAGGAGATCTTCGTCGGCGAGATGTCGACCGGTGCCTCCAACGACTTCGAGCGCGCTACCAAGCTGGCCCGAGGCATGGTCACCAAGTACGGCATGTCCGATGTGCTGGGCATCATGGTCTACGCCGACGAAGAAGGCGGCTATGGCATGCACAGCAAGACCATTTCCGAGGCTACCCAGCAGAAGGTGGACGCGGAAATCCGTCGCATCCTCGACGAGCAGTACAACGTTGCGTACCGGATCCTGGACGAAAAGCGCGACATCGTCGAAGCGATGACTGCCGCGCTGCTGGACTGGGAAACCATCGACGCCGAGCAGGTCAAGGCGATCATGGAAGGTCGCAAGCCGTCGCCGCCCGCAGGCTGGGTGGACAAGGGCGGCAACAACGACCGTGCCGACGACGGCAAGGGTGGCGACGCTCCGCAGCCGGTGACGCCGATCACCGATCCTGCCGGCCAGCACTGAGCCGACAGCAGCATCGATACAAACAGAACGGGCCGGTTTTCCGGCCCGTTTTTATGCGCCAGCCGTCGTGCTGGGCGAGAATAGCGGTACTTTGATTTTCCCTGGTTGTGTCCCATGAGTGATTCCACGCCGCCGCCAAAGGCGCCCTCGGCCAACGTGCCGGAGATGATCATCGCCACCGTGGCCGGTGTTGGTTTCGGGGTGAAGACCAACAACTTCCTCGCCGGTATCTTCATCGGCGTGGTGCTGGGCGTGATCCTGAGCCTGATTGGCAGCCGTATCCGCGCCCGCAACAAGGACTGATCGCCGGCATTGCGCTGTCTTCTGTTGGTTGAGAGTGTGCCGCCGGCTTCGCTGGCGCGCCGTTGCGGTGGCTTAAACTAGGCGCTGTTGCAGTCCACCGGAGCGCCCATGTTTGATGTTTTCCCCACCCTGGAATGTGGCGACCGTACGCTGCGGCTGGATCGGCCGCAGGTGATGGGCATCGTCAATGTCACCCCGGATTCGTTTTCCGATGGTGGCCAGCATGCAGACACCGCTGCTGCCGTCGCGCATGCCCTGGCGCTGGTCGAGCAGGGCGCGGATCTGCTCGACATCGGTGGTGAATCCACCCGTCCGGGTGCAAGCCCGGTGTCGGTGCAGGAGGAGATTGACCGCGTCGTGCCGGTAATCGAGGCTTTGCTTCCACAGGTCGCCGTGCCGCTGAGCGTGGATACCTTCAAGCCGGAAGTGATGCGCGCCGCGCTGGCGGCTGGCGCGCACATGATCAATGACGTGCAGGCATTGCGGCAGCCTGGCGCGCTGGAGGTGGTGGCTGCATCCAAGGCGGCAGTGGTGCTGATGCACGCAGTGGGCGGCCCTTACGATGCAGGCCTCGCCCAGGCCTATGTTGATATAGCCGGCGATGTGCAGCGCTTTCTGGCTGAGCGTGTTTTCTCCGCGGAAATGGCCGGTATCGGACGCAAGCGCCTGCTGATCGATCCGGGCTACGGGTTCAACAAGGACACCGCGCAGAACTTTGCCTTGCTGGCCGCACAGGATCGCTTGAACGATCTGGGCGCGCCGGTGCTGGCGGGCTTCTCGCGCAAGCGCTGCATTGGTGATGTCACCGGGCGGACGGTGGCTGCCGAGCGCATGGCCGGTTCGCTGGCCGCGCATCTGCTGGCGGTGCAGAAGGGGGCGATGATGGTGCGTGTGCACGACGTGGCCGCGACGGTTGACGCGCTCAAGGTGCTGGCTGCATTCGATGCGGTGCCGGCGCCGCGCGCCGCCAAGCCGGACATGCTGCGCTGGCCGGACGAGGATTGATGAGCATCGATCAACGCCCCTTGGCCATCGCCCTGATGGGGCCGACCGCCTCGGGCAAGACGGCCGCGGCCATCGCGCTGGCCAAAGCCTATGAGGGTGAGATCGTCAGCGTCGATTCGGCGCTGGTCTACCGTGGCCTGGACATTGGCGCGGCCAAGCCGGATGCCGCCGAGCAGGATGGTATCCGCCATCACCTGCTGGACCTGCGCGACCCCTGGCAGACCTATTCGGCGGCCGAGTTCTCCGCTGACGCCACCGAGGCCGTGCGTGACATCGTTGCGCGTGGCAAGTTGCCGATCCTGGCTGGCGGTACCGGGTTGTATTTCCGTGCCTTGCTGCAGGGGTTGTCGCCGATGCCGGAGGCCGATCCGGTGACACGCGTAGCGATTGCTGCCGAGGCCGAGACATGTGGCTGGCCGGCTCTGCATGCACAGTTGGCGCAAGTCGACCCGATCGCTGCGGCGCGCATCCATTCCACCGACCCGCAACGCATCCAGCGGGCGCTTGAGGTGTACCGGCTGACCGGCAAGCCGATCAGCTATTGGCAAGGCCTGCCAGGCATCGCGCGCCTGCCGGCGCGGGTACTGAAGCTGGTGCTGGCTCCGGCCGACCGTGCGGTACTGCATCAGCGCATCGAGCGACGCTTCGACCTGATGCTGGAGCGTGGTTTCCTGGAGGAAGTGCGGGCGTTGCGGGCCTTGCCAGAGATGACAGCGGTGGCCGCACCCTTGGATCTGCCGGCGGTACGTGCGGTCGGTTACCGGCAGGCCTGGCAGTATCTGGACGGGCTGGGCACGGCCGCCGAGTTCCGTGACAAGGGGGTGTTCGCCACCCGCCAGCTGGCCAAGCGTCAGCTCACCTGGCTGCGCGGCGAGCTGGATGCCCGCTGGTTCGACCCGGTTCGGGACATGTCCGGTGTGCAGAACGCGGTTTCCCGCTTTCTGCAAGGCTGAGCGAGCGCGCGGCGGTGTACCATCAGGGTTCCGGACGGGCAGGGGATGCCGCCATCGGTCCGGTCCATAAAAACAATAACGAGGAGTAGACGATGTCCAAGGGGCAGTCTTTGCAGGATCCGTTTCTGAATGCGTTGCGTCGCGAGCGCGTGCCTGTTTCGGTCTACCTGGTAAATGGCATCAAATTGCAGGGCACGATTGAGTCGTTCGACCAGTTCGTGGTGCTCCTGCGCAATACGGTCAGCCAGATGGTCTACAAGCACGCCATTTCCACCGTGGTGCCGGCGCGCAATGTGCGCGTGGGGCCGGGTGGCGGCTACGTGCAATCGGGCGACGGAAGTCAGGCAGCTGATGACGATATCGACAACGACAACGAATAAGCAGGTGGCGGCGCATGTTTGACCGCTCTAAAAAGGGCGAACATGCGCTGTTGATCCAGCCGCATGTTGGCCGGCTGGAAGAAGATGTACTGGAGGAATTCACCGATCTGGCGCGCTCGGCCGGGGCAAGTGTTGCCGCGACCATCACTGCGCGCATGGACAGGCCGAACCCCTCCACGCTGATCGGCAGCGGCAAGCTGGAAGAGGTGAAGGCTGCGGCCGATGCCACTGGCGCGGATCTGGTGCTGGTCAACCATCAGCTCAGTCCGGTGCAGGAGCGCAATCTTGAGCGCTACCTGGAACGCCGGGTCATTGATCGTACCGGCCTGATCCTGGACATCTTCGCCCAGCGTGCGCATAGCCATGAAGGCAAGTTGCAGGTGGAGCTTGCCCAGCTGCGGCATATCGCCACGCGACTGGTCCGCGGCTGGACCCACCTTGAGCGCCAACGCGGTGGTTCCATCGGCCTGCGTGGCCCGGGTGAAACCCAGCTGGAGACCGACCGCCGCCTGCTGCAGAAGCGGGTGGAGCAGCTGCAGAAGCGGCTGGAGAAGGTCGAGGTGCAGCGCACCCAGATGCGCCGCGCGCGCGTGCGCAGCGAAATGCCGCGCATCGCGCTGGTCGGCTATACCAATGCCGGCAAGTCCACCTTGTTCAATGCCTTGACCGGCGCCGGTGCCTACGCCGCGGACCTGCTGTTTGCGACGCTGGACCCCACCGTGCGGCGTATCACCTTGCCGGGTGGCAACGCGATGCTGGCCGACACCGTCGGTTTCGTGCGCGACCTGCCACATGACCTGGTGG
This sequence comes from Stenotrophomonas sp. 21LCFQ19, assembly GCF_056861425.1. NCBI lineage: Bacteria > Pseudomonadati > Pseudomonadota > Gammaproteobacteria > Lysobacterales > Lysobacteraceae > Stenotrophomonas > Stenotrophomonas sp. 21LCFQ19. Next base: position 259,624 of record NZ_JBSPUF010000002.1, read on the forward strand.
CGGCGTTCCGCTCTACCTTGTCCGAAGCGCGTGAGGCGGATTTCCTGTTGCATCTGGTCGATGCCGCCGATCCGCTGCGCGAGGAGCGTATCGCCCAGGTCGACGAAGTGTTGGAAGCCGTCGGCGCGGGTGACCTGCCGCAGCTGCTGGTGTTCAACAAGATCGATCGCATCGAAGGTGCTGAAGTGCGCCACGACGCGCAGGATGGCGTGCCGGACGAGTCACGGCGCGAGCGGGTATGGATTTCTGCGCGTGATGGCCGCGGGCTGGAACTGCTGCAATCGGTATTGGGCAAGCGCCTGGGCCTGCAACATGTCACCGGCCAGATCCGTCTGCCGCCAAGTGCTGGCCGCCTGCGCGCACGCCTGCACCAGCTGGAGGTCATCCGCAGTGAACAGGCCGATGAAGAAGGTTGGCTGATCGACGTGGATATCCCGATTGCCGAAGCCGAGAAGCTGGCAGCAAGCGAGGATGGTGCGGTGATACGCCCGCTGTTGCCGGAAAAAATGCCCGAATGGTGATTCGGGTGGAAAGAGACAGCCGGCCCCGTGCCGGCTGTCTTGTTTGTGGGAGCGGCGTAAGCCGCGAAGCAGATGCGTCATCAGATGGCACAGCTGCCAGCCACTTCAGCATCATCAGCTTCGCGGCTTACGCCGCTCCTACAACTCTCGCAGCTGGGCTGTGCCCTGACACGCGGGCGTCATCTGCGGTAAAACGTAAGGGTTCTCCTCCCAGCCCCCTTTACCGCAATGTCCAATCCAACCGATGCCGATCTCAATGCCCTGGCCGCCGCGCTCGGCGAACGCCTGCAGCAGGCCACGCTGCAGCTGGTGACCGCGGAAAGCTGCAGTGGCGGCTGGATCGCCAAGAGCATGACCGATATCGCCGGCTCATCTGCGTTCTTCGACTGCGGCATGGTGGTCTACAGCTATGAAGCCAAGCAGCGCCTGCTCGGCGTCCGCGCGCAGACCTTGGAGCAGTTTGGTGCGGTCAGTCGCGAAACCGTGCTGGAAATGGTGGCCGGCGCGCTGATCAATTCCGGCGCAGGTGTGGCGGTGGCGGTGACCGGCATCGCCGGCCCCGGCGGCGGCAGTCCGGACAAGCCGGTCGGCAGCGTCTGGATTGGCTGGAAGCGCCGCGGCGGCTATGCGCGCGCGCAGCTGTTCCAGTTCGATGGCGACCGCGATGCGGTACGCAGGCAAACCGTGGATGCGGCATTGCGCGGCATCCACGACCATCTATGACATGCTGGCCCGGCCAGCAACCGGGATGAGTCGCGATGTGGGAAACACTGGGCACGGTCCGTGATCTGGGCCGCTTGCAGGAAATAGCCGCAGTTCTGATCCGCTATGGTTTCGGCGACGTGGTGCGCCGGACCGGGCTGGCCTCGGTGCTGGAACGCGCGGGTCGGCTGGTGCGTTGGAACGACAGCCAGCAGATGCTGCGGATGACCGCGCCGGTGCGCGTGCGCAGCGCGATGCAGGAACTGGGGCCGACCTTCGTCAAGCTTGGCCAGGTACTGGCCACGCGCGTGGACCTGTTGCCGCCGGAGTGGATCGCCGAGCTGTCCGAGCTGCAGAACGCAGTGCCCGCGTTGCCTTATGCCGCGATCCGCGAGCAGCTGGAGGCTGATCTCGGCGCGCCGCCAGCGCAGGTATTCGCCTTCCTGGATGAAACCCCGATGGCTGCCGCCTCCTTGGCGCAGGCGCACCGCGCTCGTCTGCATGATGGCCGCGAGGTGGTACTGAAAATACGCCGGCCAGGCATCCGCGATGTGGTTGAAGCCGATCTGCGCTTGCTGGCGCGGCTGGCTGAAATCGTCGAGGCGCGGCTGCCCGATCTGCGCCGCTATCGACCAGCTGAAGTGGTGCAGCAGTTCACCATCTCGCTGCGCAGCGAGATGGATTTCGCCGCCGAATGCCGCAATTCCGAGCGCATCGCACGCAACTTCGATGGCCGCGATGACATCCTGATTCCCGGCGTGCACTGGCAGTGGACCTGCGAGAGCCTCAACGTGCAGGACTTCGTTGATGGCATTCCCGGCCGCAAGCTGGAGGCCGTCGACGACGCCGGTCTGGATCGTGCAGCGCTGGCCCGGCGTGGCGCCGATATCGTGCTGAAAATGGTGTTGGAAGACGGCTATTTCCATGCCGATCCGCATCCCGGCAATATTTTCTACATGCGCGACGGCCGCATCGGCGTGATCGACTTCGGCATGGTCGGTGCGCTGTCCGAAACGCGGCGTTTCCAGGTCGCGCAGCTACTGCACGGGCTGGTCGAGCAGGAGCCGCAGGTGGTTGCCGACGTACTGCTGGACTGGGCCGGTGGCGTGGAGGTGGACGAAGGTCGCCTGCAACAGGACATCAGCCAATTCGTCGATCAATACCGCGGCGTGCCGTTGAAGGACCTGCGCATCGGCCTGATGCTTGGCGACATCACCCAGTTGCTGCGCAGCTACAGCCTGACCTTGCCGGCCGACCTGGCGCTGATGATCAAGGCCTTCCTGACCCTGGAAGGCATGGGCCGGCAACTGGATCCGGACTTCGACATGGCCAGTGCGGCGCGCCCATTCCTGGAGCGGGTGGTGCTGCAGCGCTATGCGCCCAAGGCGCTGCTCAAGCGTGGCCGGCGCAGCCTGCTGGGGATGTTGGATCTCGCAGGAGAGTTGCCACGTGATCTGCGCCGGCTGGTGCAGGCAGCGCGGCGCGGGCAGCTGAAGTTGCGCGTGGAAACCACTGCGCTGCAGGGCTTCGGCGATCAGGTGAACCGCGCCGCCAACCGCCTGGTGGTTGGCGTAATCACCGCTGCCTTGATCATTGGCTCGTCGATCGTGATGCACAGCGTAGGCGGGCTTTCCAGCCGCTGGTTCCTGGCGCTGGGCCTGTGCGGCTTCGTGGGCGCGGGCATCTGCGGGGTGTGGATACTGTTCTCGATCTGGCGCAGCGGTCGCCACCACTGATTTTCGCTGAGGGGCTTGCAGATCTTTTTGTTAGTAGTAATACTACTAACCATGAACCTCACCGACACCCAGCAGGCCATCCTCGACTTGATCGCTGAGCGCATCGAGGCCGAGGGCATGCCGCCATCGCAGACCGAGATCGCCCGCGCCTTTGGTTTCAAGGGTGTGCGCTCGGCCCAATACCACCTGGATGCCCTGGAAGCGGCCGGCGCCATCGAGCGCGTTCCTGGTCGTGCGCGCGGCATCCGCCTGGTGCGCCAGGAAGGCGAGGGCGATGTGGAGTCGCAGGCGCCTGCGCAGGCCGCCAACGACGATGTGCTGCGCCTGCCGATCCTGGGCCGGGTGGCTGCTGGCCTGCCGATCGGTGCCGACATCGGTTCGGATGACTACGTGGTGCTGGACAAGGTGTTCTTCTCGCCGGCGCCGGATTACCTGCTGAAAGTGCAGGGCGACTCGATGATCGACGAAGGCATTTTCAATGGTGACCTGATCGGCGTGCACCGCACTCGCGATGCGACCTCCGGGCAGATCGTGGTGGCGCGCATCGACGACGAAATCACGGTCAAGCTGCTGAAGATCGCCAAGGACCGGATCCGTCTGCTGCCACGCAACCCCGACTATGCGCCGATCGAAGTCCTGCCCGATCAGGATTTCTCCATCGAAGGGTTGTATTGCGGCCTGCTCAGGCCAAATCGCTGAAACCGGCCGGTTTGAGGCTCGCGGAATTGAAACCAACTGAGCTCGGATCTGCGCATTTCGCAGCCGCAACTGACTGTTTTCCTTACGTAGGGCGGGCGTTTGGGCTGCTGTCGGTATCCTTGTCGGCCAAATAATTTTGTCGTCTCGGTTGCAGTCTCAGCCTGTGCGATACGACGCCCCTACAGTGGACCCCATGACGAAATCAACGAAATCAACCCCGAGGACGAACACGATGGACGAGAACAAGAAGCGCGCACTTACCGCCGCACTGAGTCAGATCGAAAAGCAGTTCGGCAAAGGCTCGGTGATGCGTATGGGCGACCGCGTTGTCGAGCCCGTCGAGATCATCCCCACGGGCTCGTTGATGCTGGACATCGCACTGGGCATTGGCGGCTTGCCCAAGGGCCGCGTGGTCGAGATCTACGGTCCGGAATCCTCCGGCAAGACAACCCTGACCCTGCAGGCCATTGCCGAATGCCAGAAGCTGGGCGGCACCGCTGCCTTCATCGACGCCGAGCACGCACTGGACCCGATCTACGCCGCCAAGCTGGGCGTCAATGTAGACGACCTGCTGCTGTCGCAGCCGGACACCGGTGAGCAGGCGCTGGAAATCGCCGACATGCTGGTGCGTTCTGGCTCGGTCGACATCGTGGTGGTCGACTCGGTCGCCGCGCTGACCCCGCGTGCTGAAATCGAAGGCGAAATGGGCGACCAGCTGCCTGGCCTGCAGGCCCGCCTGATGAGCCAGGCGCTGCGCAAGCTGACCGGCAACATCAAGCGCTCCAATACGCTGGTCATCTTCATCAACCAGTTGCGCATGAAGATCGGCGTGATGATGCCGGGCCAGAGCCCGGAAACCACCACCGGTGGCAACGCGCTGAAGTTCTACGCCTCGGTGCGCCTGGACATCCGCCGTATCGGTGCGATCAAGAAGGGCGACGAGATCATCGGCAACCAGACCAAGATCAAGGTCGTCAAGAACAAGTTGGCGCCTCCGTTCAAGCAGGTCATCACCGAAATCCTCTATGGCGAAGGCATCTCCCGTGAAGGCGAGCTGATCGACATGGGCGTGGATGCCAAGCTGGTCGACAAGGCTGGTGCCTGGTACAGCTACGGCGAGGAGCGCATCGGCCAGGGCAAGGACAACGCCCGCGGCTATCTGCGTGACAACCCGCAGGTTGCAGCCCGCCTCGAGGCCGAGCTGCGCGAGAAGTTCCAACCCACCGAAGCGGCGCGCGAAGAGGGCGACGACGAAGACGGCGAGGAGTGAGTTTCCCGCGGGGGCGGGCGGCGCATCGTCAGTGACGTCGTCCGCTCCTGCGGCATTTTGTCCATGAAGACCCCGCGGCAGGGATGGCGCGGGGTTGGGTATTGCCTCTGGCTGGGCTTGGAGGAATCGGGCTCGCCGGAATCAAGTCGGGCTGGAACGTGCCTGGCTGAAACGAGTGTGGTGGCGTGATGACCGAGATGGATGACCAGCCTGCGGGCAAAACCAAGCGCGGTCGCCAGCAGACGCCGCTGCAACGTGCACTGGGCCTGCTGGTCAGGCGCGAGCACTCGCGCAAGGAGCTCGGTCGCAAGCTCAAGTCGCGCGGCGTGGACCCGGAGGCGGTGGATGCGGCGGTGGCCAAGCTGGCCGAGGGTGGCTGGCAGGACGACACCCGTTTTGCCCAGTCGCTGGTCCGCAACCGCGCAGGTAGTGGCTATGGGCCGCTGCATATCCGCGCGGAGCTGGGCACCCATGGACTGGACAGCGAGCAGATCGAGGCCGCGATGGCGTCGTTTGAGGGCGATTGGACTGAAAACGCCCGCGACCTGGTATGCCGCCGTTTTGGTGCCAGTGGCCCGGAAGATCTGGCGCAACGGCGCAAAGCCGCGGATCTATTGGCCCGGCGAGGCTTTGACGGCAACTGCATCCGCCAGGCCAGTCGCTACGATCCAGAGGACTGAACAGGACTGGGCGGGCTGGGCCTGATACCCTTTCAGGGTTTCGGTTGTCCCGAATTCCCGCGCCCGCAAAGGCTGCCGGGACCCGCTTGCCAGCTTACCGCCAGTCCCCATGAATACACCTGCCAAATTTACTACTTCCCAGATCCGCGCTGACTTCCTCGAATTCTTCAAGGGCAAAGGCCACACCATCGTGCCGTCGGCACCCTTGGTGCCGGGCAATGACCCGACCCTGCTGTTCACCAACTCGGGCATGGTCCAGTTCAAGGACGTGTTCCTGGGCGCGGAAAAGCGCAGCTATGTGCGCGCAGCCGACGTCCAGCGCTGCCTGCGCGCTGGCGGCAAGCACAACGATCTGGACCAGGTCGGTTACACCGCGCGCCACCACACCTTCTTCGAAATGCTGGGCAACTGGTCGTTCGGCGATTACTTCAAGAAGGACGCCATTGCCTGGGCATGGGAGCTGCTGACCCAGGTCTGGAAGCTTCCGGCCGATCGCCTGCTGGTCACCGTTTACCAGACCGATGACGAAGCCTACGCGCTGTGGCGCGACATGATCGGCATCCCGGAGTCGCGCATCGTACGCATCGGTGACAACAAGGGGGCGCCGTTCGCGTCGGACAACTTCTGGCAGATGGCCGATACCGGCCCCTGCGGTCCCTGCACCGAGATCTTCTATGACCATGGCGACCATATTGCCGGTGGCCCGCCGGGCTCGCCGGATGAAGATGGCGATCGCTTCATCGAAATCTGGAACCTGGTGTTCATGCAGTTCGACCGCCAGCCAGACGGTTCGCTGCAGCCGCTGCCGGCACCGTGCGTGGACACCGGCATGGGCCTGGAGCGCCTGGCTGCGATCCTGCAGCACGTGCACACCAACTACGAGATCGATCTGTTCCAGGCGCTGATCCGCAAGGCGTCCGAGCTGACCGGCATGGCCGATCTGGAGAACAAGTCGCTGCGGGTCATCGCCGACCACATCCGCGCCTGTTCCTTCCTGATCGTCGATGGCGTACTGCCGTCCAACGAAGGCCGCGGTTACGTCCTGCGCCGAATCATCCGCCGCGCCCTGCGCCATGGCTGGATGCTGGGCGTGCGCCAGCCGTTCTTCAACAAGCTGGTACCGACCCTGATCGAGCAGATGGGCGAGGCCTACCCGGAACTGCCCGCACAGGCTGACACCGTAGTACGCGCTTTGCTGGCTGAAGAAGAGCGTTTCGCTGAAACCCTCGATTCGGGCATGAAGATCTTCGATGACGTTGCTGCCAAGGTCAGCGATGGCGTCATTCCGGGTGTCGACGCGTTCCGTCTGTATGACACCTACGGCTTCCCGGTCGACCTGACCGCGGACATCGCCCGCGAACGCGGCATGACCGTGGACATGGCCGGCTTTGATGCCTCGATGGAGCACCAGCGCGAAACCGCGCGTGCGGCCGGCAAGTTCGGCGGCGGCGTGACGCTTTCCGCCGAACTCGTTGCCAGCCTCAGCCCGACGGTGTTCCTCGGCTACGACCGTCTGCAGGCCGATGGTCTGAAGGTTGTCGCGCTGATCAAGGACGGTCGTTCGGTCGACGCCGTGCAGGCGGGGGATGAGGTCATCGTGTTCACCGCGCAGACCCCGTTCTACGCAGAGTCCGGTGGCCAGGTCGGCGATACCGGCGTGCTGTCGGCCAGTGGCGTCACGCTGGCGGTGGGCGACACGCAGAAGTTCGCCGGGCAGTTCCACGGCCATGTCGGCAAGCTGGAGCAGGGCACGCTGAAGGTCGGCGATGTGCTGGCTGGTGCGGTTGATGCCGCGCGTCGCAGCGCCACAATCCTCAATCACTCGGCTACCCACCTGTTGCACGCCGCCCTGCGCGAAGTGCTGGGCACCCACGTGCAGCAGAAGGGCTCGCTGGTGGCGCCGGATCGCCTGCGTTTCGACTTCTCGCACTTCCAGCCGATCACTGCCGAAGAGCTTGCCGTCATCGAGCGCAAGGTCAACGAACAGGTACGTGCCAACAACGCTGCCGAAGTGCACAACATGGGCATGCAGGAAGCGCTGGATTTCGGTGCGATGGCACTGTTCGGCGAGAAGTACGGCGAGAACGTGCGCGTGCTGAAGATGGGCGAGTACTCCACCGAGCTGTGCGGCGGCACCCACGTTTCGCGGACCGGCGATATCGGCCTGTTCAAGATCACCTCCGAGGGCGGTGTGTCCTCGGGCGTGCGTCGTATCGAGGCGGTGACCGGGCAGGGTGCGCTGGACTATGTGGCTGACGAGGAGGCGCGCCTGCACGAAGCTGCGCAGCTGCTCGGCGGCAGTGCTGGCGACGTGGTGGACAAGATCCGCCAGCTTGGTGAGCGCCAGAAGAAGCTGGAGCGCGAACTGGAAGCCCTCAAGGCCAAGGTTGCCTCTGGTGCCACTGCCGATCTCGGCGGCTCGGCGGTCGATGTGGCCGGCGTGAAGGTGCTGGCGGTGCGCCTGGAAGGTTTTGATGCCAAGGCGCTGCGCGACGCGATGGATCGCCTGAAGCAGCAGCTGGGCGACGCCATCATCGTGCTGGCCGGTGTGCAGGACGGCAAGGCCGCCCTTGTGGCGGGCGTGAATGGTGCGGCGCTGGGCAAGGTCAAGGCGGGCGAGCTGCTGGCCCACGTTGCGTCCCAGATCGGCGGCAAGGGCGGCGGTCGTCCGGACATGGCCCAGGGTGGCGGTGAAGACGGTCCCAAGCTTGTGGAGGCCCTTGAAGGCGTCCTGGCCTGGGTCAAGCCGCATCTGGCCTGAATGTGACAAGTCACGCACCTTGAAGGTGTTCGCGCCCTGACGGTAACATTGGGAGTCTTTTCCCCTTTGTCGTGGGGCGCATAGCTCGAAGCGCGCCAATGCCGGTGGGAAACCCACCGGTTCCATGGAGATTTACACAATGTTGATCCTGACTCGCCGAGTAGGCGAAACCTTGATGATCGGCGACTCGGTCAGCGTGACCGTGCTCGGCGTCAAGGGCAACCAGGTACGTATCGGTATCACCGCGCCGAAGGACGTTGCTGTCCATCGCGAGGAGATTTTTCAGCGTATCCAGCGTGGCGATGAGCCTGCAACTCCCGGAAGTGAAGAAACTTCCGAATAAGGGGTTTACCTTTCACCTCGTTTAACGTTATTCTTCGCGCCCCGCTTAGGAATACACGCAGCGGGGCAAGAGAAACGGAGTGATGCCCGAGTGGCTGAAGGGGCTCCCCTGCTAAGGGAGTATAGGGTTAAAAGCTCTATCGAGGGTTCGAATCCCTCTCACTCCGCCAGTTTCAAAAAAGCCCCTTTATCGGGGCTTTTTTGTGTCTGCAGGTTTTTATTTGCAGTCTCTTTGAGTTTCTCTTTGGGGGTGTCGCGCGTGGTGCGTGCAATGGTGCTGCGCGACTGTGGGGAGCGGCGAGTGAGTGCCGGATGGTCACACTGTAGTGCCGAGCCATGCTCGGCAGGAGCCCTCCCGATAATGCCTGTGCCGAGCATGGCTCGGCGCAGTGCTACTTGCGCCGAAGCGCATTCGCTTCTTTGTGGGAGCGGCGTAAGCCGCGAAGCTGATGCTCGATCAGGTTGCGGGCCTGTGGGGGATTTCAATGGTGTCAGCTTCGCGGCTTGCGCCGCTCCTGCAGGTGCTGATGCGCCTCTGGAGGTGTGTAGGGCGGGGGCCTGCTGTGCTGATGCACTGCTGGGAAAGCCTCTGTCGAGCGTGGCTGGGCACTACAGTGCTCGTGCTCCTGCGCGTCGCTGGTGCGCGCTGAAGGGCGTATAGGGTACGGTGAGGTGCCGCTGTAGAGTCGAGCCCTGCTCGGCTGGAGCTTTCCCGGTAACGCCTCTGCCGAGCATGGCTCGGCACTACGGAATGTCTGTTAAAAAACACGCATAAAAAAACAGCAGGCAATGCCTGCTGTTTTTGGTATTGGTGCGCTCGGAGAGATTCGAACTCCCGACCACCTGGTTCGTAGCCAGGTACTCTATCCAACTGAGCTACGAGCGCTCAACATTGCTGTTGTAGTTTGAAGCGGTGCAGATTGAATCTGCGTTCTGACATGGTGCGCTCGGAGAGATTCGAACTCCCGACCACCTGGTTCGTAGCCAGGTACTCTATCCAACTGAGCTACGAGCGCGTCGTTGCCAGGAGCGAGATTATGCGGATTTGAGACGTTTGCGTCAACGCTTTTGTGAAAATTTCTTAATCTTCGGGATGAATCAGTGCCGAAGCCACGTTCTGTGGTGATTTCATCCAATGAAAGTGGTCGGCGCGGGCATCCAGGTCGCGTGATGACAGTACTTTCAGGCTGCGTGCCGACGCTGGAAGTTTGGCCAGCAGCTGCTGCATCGAACTGACCGGCGCCAGCCAATCACTGTCCAGTACCACGGCGCGCGTCGGTGCACTGATACGACGCATGCCGGCTTCAAGGTCGATTGGCATTCCCTGTGCGGCGTAATGATTGCTCAGGCCCACGCGCGCCCAGTCGCGTATCAGTCCACGCGCTTCGGTACCGCCGAAACCGACGCGTCGGCCGGGCAGGGTGCCATTGCGTTGTGCAAGCCATGGCAGGAAGCGATAGGCCAGCGGCAACAGCCAGCCACGCGGCGGCGGAAAGCTGCGCCACCATGGCGTGCCGCTGGCAACCAGCCACAATGCATCGAGCTCGGCATCGCGCAGGCCGGCATAGCAGCAGCTGAGCTGGCCGCCAAGGCTGTGGCCGCCAAGCCGGAACGGCAATCCGGGCAGCACTTCATGCACGGCCGCTTCGGCTGCTGGCAGGTCGATCTGCAGCAGTTCCATGTAGCCCCAGTCGTGGCTGCAGTCCGGGCGCAGAGTGCTACTGCCGTTGCCGCGCCATTCGTGCAGGAAGACCGCAATGCCGCGGACAGCGAGGGCCTCGGCGAAAAGTTGGTAATGGCGCGCAGCCACGCCCAGCGCCGGCAGCCACAACAGGCAGGCGCGGGGCTGAGCGGGCAGGTAGGCCAGCAGTTCGAAGCTGTGGCCATCGGTGCAGTTGACTGGAACCGCCATTGTCTTGAAAGGCGGGGAGTTCGTACTCATGCCGAAGGTGCCGCGCCAAAATGATCCAGCACCATCACTTCGCTGCGGCCCGGGTGATAGCCACCCTGCAGGCCGCGTGCGACATAGTCGATCGCTGCTTCGCAGGCATTGGCCAGCGACAGTCCGCAGCACAGCTGCGCCGCGATGGCCGAGGCCAGCGTGCAGCCGGTGCCGTGGGCATCCACCGGCAGGCGGACATGGCTGAATTCCTCGCGGCTGACACCGTCGAAGTAACGATCAACGACGCGGTTGCCTTCCAGTAGATGGCCGCCTTTGAGCAGCACTGCGCCAGCGCCCATCTCGATCAATGCGGCAGCTGCATCTTCGGCCTCGTCGCCATTGCCGATGCTGCGCCCAAGCAGGAGTTCTGCTTCGGGTGTGTTGGGTGTCAGCAGGGTGGCAAGTGGCAGCAGGCGTTCGCGCATCGCGCGCAGGGCGCTGTCCTCAAGCAGCTTGGCGCCGCTGGTGGCGACCATCACCGGATCGAGCACGATATGGGTGGGGCATCGCTGCTCCAGTACATCGGCAACCAGGTGGATCACATCGGCGTTGGCGAGCATGCCCAGCTTGACCGCATGGATGTCGAAATCGTCGAAGCAGGCGTCCAGCTGCGCCTGCAGGAACGGCAACGGTGGCACGTGCACGGCGGTTACGCCGCGGGTGTGCTGTGCAGTGAGGGCGGCGATCGCCGACAGGCCGTGCACGCGGTGGGCGGCAAAGGCCTTGAGGTCGGCTTGGATGCCGGCACCGCCGCCGGAGTCGGAGCCGGCAATGGTGAGGGCGGAAACGGGCGTTGAAGGACTCATGCGTCGATTGTGCAGGGTTTGCCCGTCGCCTGCCTCAGGCGTGGCGGCGTGCTACCCATTGCCGGTACAGCACGTAGCCCAGGCCGGTGAGTCCGGTCAGTACAGCGGGGACTAGCAGCGCGTCGTACTGCCAGCGCGCGAACAGCCAGGCGCCGAGGATGCCGCCCGCCAGGAAGCCACTGATGATCAGGCCGCTCAGGGTCAATCGGTGCATCGGCACTGGCAGGCCGCGCAGCAGGTGGCCCAGGCCGATACCCAGGTCGGTGAACATGCCACTCAGGTGGGTGGTGCGAACGACGGCGCCACTGAAGGTGGTGACCATCGCGTTCTGCAGCCCGCAGGCCATGGCGGCAGCCAGTGCGCCCCAGATCTGCTGCTGTTTGAACAGCGGGATGGCCAGCAGCAACAAGGCCGATTCCAGCGCCAGTGCGATGCCGTAACGGCGGCCGAGCTGAAGGGTGCTGTCCTGGATGATCAGGCCGCTGAGCACTGCCCCAAGGGCAAAGGCGATCAACAGCCCCCACAGATGCCCGACCGAGCGCCAGTCGGCATGCGCTAGGGCGATGCCGAGCTGGCTGGTGCTGCCGGTGAGGTGGCTGACGGCCTGGTGTTCAAACCCCAGGAAACCGACAACGTTGACGATGCCGGCCACGCAGGACAGCACGATGGCGCCAATCCAGACCCAGGTGGGCAGGCGAACCTTCATGCCGACGCCGGATCAGGGCTTGGACCGCGCGCCGTTGCGTTCGATGCTGGAGAACGTGCCGGCTTGTGGGTCGTACACCGCGCCCCAGAACTGCGCGCCGCCATCGCAGACACGGATCGCCTCGCGGGCCGGGTTGATGTCGCTGTGGTCGGGCAGGGTAAAGGCGTTGATGTAGATCAGGCGCTTGCCGCTGGACTCGAAGCCCACGTACTGCCGGCCGGACAGGGCCGGCTCGGCAATGCTGGGCTGCAGTTGTGCCAGCCGGCTCTCCAGTGCGTCGATATCGGCGCGGCTGGGTGCCCAATAGCCGGTGACTTCACCGGCATGTTTGGCGGGGCTGTCGCGCGAGCAGGTGTCCAGCACCTGCGCGGCGACCACGGGGCGGGTGACGACCCAGGACTGTCCGGTCTTGACCGCCGTCGGCACGCTGCCGGGGCGCGTGTTCGACGGCGTGCAGGCTGCCAGCGTGAGTGTTGCTGCAGCCAGCAGGGACAGCGTGTGCAGATGTTTCACAGAACCTCCGAAGCATAATCGGCCAGACGCGAGCGTTCGCCCCGGCGCAGTGTGATGTGTGCACTGTGCGGCCAATTCTTGAAACGGTCCACCGCATAGGTGAGGCCGGAGGTGGTTTCGGTGAGGTAGGGCGTATCGATCTGCTCGACGTTGCCCAGGCAGACGATCTTGGTGCCGGGGCCGGCGCGGGTGATCAGGGTCTTCATCTGCTTCGGGGTGAGGTTCTGTGCCTCGTCCAGGATCAGGTAGCGCGACAGAAAGGTGCGCCCGCGCATGAAGTTCATCGAGCGGATCTTGATGCGGCTGGCCAGCAGGTCATTGGTGGCCGCACGGCCCCAGGCGCCGCCGTCCTGGTTGTGGGTGAGTACTTCCAGGTTGTCGGTGAGCGCGCCCATCCACGGCGTCATCTTTTCTTCTTCGGTGCCGGGCAGGAAGCCGATGTCCTCGCCCACGCTGACGGTGGCGCGGGTCATGATGATCTCGCGGTAACGCTGCGTGTCCATGGTCTGCGCCAGGCCGGCGGCCAGGGCGAGCAGGGTCTTGCCGGTGCCGGCGGTGCCGAGCAGGGTGACAAAGTCGATTTCCGGGTCCATCAGCGCATTGAGGGCAAAGTTCTGCTCGCGGTTGCGCGCGGTGATGCCCCAGACCGAATGTGAGCCGTGGCGGAAGTCGTTGACCACCGACAAGGTGATGCGGCCATCGCCCTCGACCTTGCTGACCTTGAGCTCCACTTCGTCATCGCCGGCCAGGTAGGCGTACTGGTTGGGATGCCAGTCCTCGTCGTCGGCGGCCTGGATCTCGTAGCTGGTGCGGCCCTTGTCGCTCCAGCTGCGCAGGCTTTCGCTGTGCTTCTTCCAGAAATCCTCCGGCAGCACCGTGGCGCCGGTGTAGAGCAGGCTGAAGTCGTCCAGCGCGCGATCGTTCTCGTAGTCCTCCGAATCGATGCCGGCGATGGCGGCCTTGATCCGCAGGTTGATGTCCTTGGAAATGAACACCACCGGTGTTTCCGGGTGCTCTTCCTTCAAGGCCAGGATCGCGCCGAGGATGGCGTTGTCCGGGATCACCTTGCCAAAGCTCTTGCCGGCCTCGAAGTGGCTGGTCTGGAAGTAGAGGTTGCCGGCACTCTGCGCGCCGCGCAGCTGCAGACCCTTGGGGCGTGCCAGCGGCACGCCGTTCTGCACGCTGCCGATGCCGGCTTGTTCGATCAGCTCATTGAGGAAGCGGCTCACCTGGCGGGCATTGCGGCTCGCTTCGGTGGTGCCCTTCTTGCCGTTGTCCAGCTCCTCGATCACCTGCATGGGCAGGTAGACATCATGTTCCTCGAATTTGAACAGCGCGGTCGGATCGTGCATCAGCACGTTGGTATCCAGTACGTAGATGCGCTTGCCTCGGGTCATCGTCTATTCCTGGTGGCGGGACAGGGTCACGCCATCGCACCTGCAGGGCAGGGCGATGACGTGGGTTGGAACGGGATGTGGGTCACTTGGTTTGAGCGGCCTTCAGTGCTTCAAGCACGGCATCGGCATGGCCGGCGACTTTGACCTTACGCCATTCCTGCACGAGCTGGCTGTCAGGAGAGATCAGGAAGGTGCTGCGTTCGATGCCTCGCACCTGCTTGCCGTACATGTTCTTCATCTTGATCACGTCGAAGGCGCTGCATAGCGCTTCGTCGGCGTCACTGATCAGTGGAAACTTGAAACCCTGCTTGGCGCAGAAGTTGTCGTGCGACTTCACGGAGTCGCGGGAGATGCCGAACACCTGCGCGCCCGCACGCTTGAACCTGGGAAGCAGGGCGTTGAAGTCCAGGCCTTCGGTGGTGCAACCGGGGGTGCTGTCCTTCGGGTAGAAGTACAACACCAGCCACTGGCCGGCGAGTTCGCCGAGGCTGCTGGTGGTGCCGCCGGACAGGGCCAGTGGCAGTGCTAGGGTGTTTCGGTCCAGGGTATCGCCGATGTTCATCAGATCCTTTCCGGAGCCTGGGGTAGTTCGATTGCAATTACATGAAACGCCGCGCGCCTGTGATGGGCGCGCGAATTTCAGAACTTCATCGGGTCCATGATCGCGTCCAGGTTGAGGTGGTCGCAGAACTCGAGGAAATCGTCGCGCAGGGCGGCGATGTGCATGTTGGAGGGTACGCCAATGGTGATCTGCGCAGAGAACATTTCCGCGCCGGTCTGCATGGCCTGGTAACGGGTGCTCTGCAGGTTCTCGATGGTGATGCCCTGGCGGTCGAAGAAATCCGCCAGCTGGAACAGGATGCCCGGCTTGTCGGCGGCAACGACTTCCACGATATACGGCAGCAGGTTGGACTGCGCCTGCTTGGCGGCGGTGCGGTACCAGACCAGCTTCAGGTTCTCTTCGCGCTCGAGGCGGGTCAGCATGGCTTCGAGTTTGGCGACGGCATCCCAGGAACCGGTGGCCAGTGTGGTCACCGAGACATCGCGGCCGACCGTGGACAGGCGGGCATCGACCAGGTTGCAGCCGCTGTCGGCAATTCGACGGGTGACGGACAGCAGGGGGGACTCCGGATGCGTCGTATAGGCGTTGATCAGGAGGTGGTTTTCGGTCGGCAGCGGCCGCGGCGTGGTGTCGGTCAAGGTGGTTCCGGGTGCTAGATAAGTCTGAACAACACCGTTTGGGGGTTGTTCGCTGGTGTCCAGCATACTTGCCCGTGCTTTCGACCGGCAAGTAACATGCCTTCGGTCACGAACCCGCCGCTCGGCGGGCTTCTTTACCCCCACGAAGAGCGACTGACCCTTTGTCCATATCTGGTCTCATCACCGCGCTGGCGACGCCTTTCAAGGCTGACGGCGCACTCGATCCCGACGGCTGGCAGCGCCTGCTGGCGCAGCAGCTCAAGGGCGGCGTCCAGGGTGTGGTGGTAGCTGGCTCCACCGGCGAAGCCTCCACCCTGTCCGACGATGAATACGATGGCCTGCTGCGCAGCGCCGTTGCCGCCTTTGGCGGCAAGGTGCCGGTGCTGGCCGGGACCGGCCTGTCCGGCACCGCCAGGACGATTGCTCTGACCAAACGCGCGGCCGCCAATGGCGCGACCCATGCGCTGGTGGTTACACCGCCCTATGTGCGGCCCACCCAGGAAGGCCTGCGTCAGCATTACCTGGCCGTGGCCGAGCACGGTGGCCTGCCGGTGCTGTTGTACAACGTGCCCGGGCGCACTGGCTGCGACCTGCTGCCGGAGACTGTCGCCGAACTGGCCACGCATCCGAACATCATCGGCATCAAGGAGGCGGTGGGCGATACCACCCGCCTGAAGGCCCTGCTGGAGCTGCGCAGCGACAGCTTCGCCATCCTCAGTGGCGATGACGGCTCGGCAGCCCGTTCCATGTTGTCCGGCGCCGATGGCCTGATCTCGGTCGGCTCCAACGTGCTGCCGGGTGCGTACCGCACCCTGTGTGACCTGGCCCGCGCCGGTCAGCACGAGGCGGCCGAGGCCTGGGATGCCCGCCTTGAGCCGTACCACGATTTCTGCGGTGTCGAGTCCAACCCCATTCCGGTCAAGGCGCTGCTGCAGCGCATCGGCATCGGTGATGGGCTGCGCTTGCCGCTGCTCCCGCTTTCCGCGCAATACCACGCACATGCCGATCATCTGGCCGCTGACGTGGGTGCGTTGGAAGAACTATCCAGCCGCTGATCCGGCGGCCTTTGAACTCTGGAGATTCACCCATGCGTCAAACCTCTACCGTTCGCGTGTTCTCGCTGGTGCTGCTGGGCGTGGTCACCGCCGTCGCCACCTCTGGCTGTTTCTTCAAGCGCGGTGCGCGCGGCGACTACGCGTTGGCCCCGGAAGCACGCCCGCTGGAAGTTCCGCCGGATCTGAACCTGCCCAACACCTCCGGCTCGGCGCCGATCCCGGCACTGGCGTCGGCGGCCAAGCCGGCGGCTGCCCAGGCCGCTACCGTGGCCTCGTCGCAGAGCGGTTTTACCGTCAGCGGCAGCCGTGACGACGTGTTCGGCAAGGTCGGCGACGCGCTTGCCGGCGTCGAAGGCCTGACCATTGCCAGCCGTGCGCAGCTGCTGGGCAGCTACGATGTCGCCTACGAAGGCAGCAACTTCCTGGTGCGCGTGGTCGCAACCGACGCTGGCGCCTATGTGTCGGCGGTCGATCCGCGCGGCATGCCGGCCACTGACGCCGCTGCAACCAAGCTGATCGCAACGCTGAAGGCCAAGCTGGTCGGTTGATTGCACTGGCGGGGCAATAAAAAAGGGCGCCTGCGTAAGCGGGCGCCCTTTTCATTGGCTGGCTGTTGGGCTGGCTATGCGGCGGCTCAGCGTTCCAGCAGCTTCAGCTTGTCTGGCTTGCCGTCCCATTCGGCCGCATCGGCCGGCGGGTCCTTGCGGATGGTCAGCACCGGCCAGGCCTTGGCCAGCTCGGCATTGAGCGCGACATAACCTTCCTGGCCGGCGGGGACGTCATCTTCCGGGAAGATCGCGTTGACCGGGCATTCGGGCTCGCACAGCGTGCAGTCGATGCATTCATCAGGGTCGATGACGAGGAAGTTGGGGCCTTCGTGGAAGCAATCCACGGGGCAGACTTCGACGCAATCGGTGTGTTTGCACTTGATGCAGTTTTCGGTAACGACAAAAGGCATGGTGGGGTCCGGCTTTGAACCCTGCAATTCTAGATCAGGATGCAGGGGCTGGGCGGGGGCATTCTCATTGGCCAGGGCTGCAGGCGCAAGGAAACGTACCGGAGCCAATGCCCTGGGGCGCTGGCAGGTGTAAAAAGCAAAAAACCCCGCAGGGCGGGGCTTTTGCATTCGCAGACGGAGTTGGCGCTCCCTAGGGGACTCGAACCCCTGTTTTAGCCTTGAGAGGGCCACGTCCTAACCACTAGACGAAGGGAGCGTTTGGTCGCGTCTGGCGAGCGCGCTAGTATATGCATCTGGTTGCCGCTCGGCAATCCCGTAAACCCAACTGGAAGCGCCAACATCAATTCCATAGTTACAACGCCGTTCACCGTCCGCGTGATCCCGCGCGACCAGCACACCATCTCGCGCCGGGATATCAGTCCCAATGCGCTGCGGGTGCTCTACCGTCTGCGCGAATCCGGCTTCGGCGCCTATCTTGTTGGTGGCGCGGTGCGCGACCTGCTGGTAGGTGGACGCCCCAAGGATTTCGACGTGGCCACCGACGCCACGCCGGAGCAGGTCAAGCAGTTGTTCCGCAATTGCCGCCTGATTGGCCGCCGCTTCCGCCTTGCGCATGTGGTGTTCGGCCGCGAGATCATCGAAGTAGCCACGTTCCGCGCCAACAGCGATGACGGCAGCGGCGACCGCGAGGTCGAGAACGGCATGCTGGTCCGTGACAACGTCTACGGCACCATCGAGGACGATGCGGTCCGCCGCGACTTCACCTGCAACGCGCTGTATTACGCCATCGAGGATTTCTCGGTGCGTGACTACACGGGCGGCTTTGAAGATGTGCTGGAGCGCCGGATGAAGCTGATCGGCGATCCGGAGCAGCGCTACCGTGAAGACCCGGTGCGCATGCTGCGCGCGGTGCGGCTGGCGGCCAAGCTCAACTTCGAGATCGAAGCGGCTACCGCCGAGCCGATTCCGCGCCTGGCTTCCTTGCTGGGTGAGGCTGCGCCGGCCCGTCTGTTCGAAGAAGTGCTCAAGCTGTTCCTGTCCGGGCATGGCGTGGCCAGTTTTGAAGGCCTGGAGCGCTACGGTCTGCTGGCTGTGTTGTTCCCGGAAAGCGCTGCCGCGCTGAAGAGCAACCGCACTGGCGCCTTGCGCCGCATCCTGATCGAAGGCCTGCGCAATACCGACGAACGGGTCGCCAACGAGGAGCCGGTGTCGCCGGCCTTCCTGTTCGCGCTGCTGCTGTGGCCTGCCTTCTGCCGCGCGCTGATCGGCCTGCAGAAGCAGGGTCTGGCGCCAGAAGAGGCGCAACGCCGTGCCGCCGACCGGGTGACCCTGCATCAGCTGAGCACGATTGCCCTGCCGCGCCGCTTCTCGCTGCCGATGCAGGAAATCTGGCTGCTGCAGTCGCGTTTCAGTACCCGTCAGCGCAAGCGCGTGCTGCGCACCTTGAGCCATCCGCGCTTCCGCGCGGCCTTCGATTTCCTGGCCCTGCGCCAGGCGGCTTCCAGCGAGCACCAGGAAGACATCGCGTTCTGGCGCGAGGCCCAGGCCGAGGCCGGGCACGCAGTGGGCGCCGGGCTGGATTCAGTGCATACCGATGGCGAGGCGGAGGAGGGCACGGCGCCGCGTCGTCGTCGCCGTCGTCGCCGTAGCGGCGGTGGCAGCGCGACCGCGGGCGAGTAAGCAGCAATGGTTGTAGCGTGTATCGGGCTGGGCGCGAACCTTGGGGACGCGCCTGCCACCCTGCGCTCGGCGATCGATGTGCTGGCGCAGCTGCCGGGTGTGCAGCTGCTGGCCAGCTCGCGCCTGTATCGCACACCGGCCTGGGGCAACGAGGCGCAGCCGGATTTCATCAATGCCGCCGTTGCGCTGCAGACCGGTCTGCCGGCGCCACAGCTGCTGGAGCAGCTGCTGGCGATCGAGCAGCAGTTCGGGCGGGTGCGCGAGCCGGGCCAGCATTGGGGGCCGCGCTTGCTGGACCTGGACCTGTTGCTGTACGGCGAGCAGGTGATCGACCTGCCGCAGCTGCAGGTGCCGCATCCCTTCCTGCACCAGCGCGGCTTCGCCTTGCTGCCCTTGGCCGAGGTGGCGCCAGACGCCCTGATTCCGAGCCATGGAACAGTGCGGGACGTATTGGTAGGCATCAATACCTGCGGTATCGACCCGATAGGGGGATAATGGTCGGCTCATAAGCCACCGTTATGACCACATGAGCACACACGCAGATAGCAAGCCCTGGACCGTCCCCGCATTGGCCGAGGCCAAGCGCAATGGCCAGAAGCTGGTCATGTTGACCGCTTACGACGCCGGCTTCGCCCGTGCCTTCGATGCCAATGGCGTTGACCTGATCCTGGTCGGCGATTCGCTGGGCATGGTGGTGCAGGGGCACGACTCGACGCTGCCGGTCAGCGTTGACGACATGGTCTATCACACCCGTGCGGTCGCCCGCGTTCTTGAGCGCGCGCTGCTGGTCTCGGACCTGCCGTTCGGCGCCGACGCTACTGCGGAGCGCGCGCTGGATGCTTCGCTCAAGCTGCTGCAGGCCGGCGCGGAGATGGTCAAGATCGAAGGTGCTGGCTTCAAGCTGGACATCATCCGTCACCTGGTCGAGCGTGAAATCCCGGTCTGCTCGCATCTGGGCCTGACCCCGCAGTCGGTATTGCGTCTGGGCGGTTACCGCGTGCAGGGTCGTGGCGATGCTGCCAAGCAGCTGCTCGACGATGCCAAGGCCGTGGCCGAAGCCGGTGCCAGCCTGCTGGTGCTGGAATGCGTGCCGACTCCGATTGCCGGCCGCGTCACCGCTGAAATCACGATTCCCACCATCGGTATTGGCGCCGGTCCCGATTGCGACGGACAGGTGCTGGTGCTGCATGACTTCCTCGGTCTGGACAGCGGTCACCGGCGTCCCAAGTTCGTCAAGGATTTCCTTGCCGAAGGCGGCTCGGTGGCCGGTGCGGTCCGTGCCTATGCCGACGCCGTGCGCGCTGGCATCTTCCCCGACGCAGAACACGCTTACGCATCATGATCGAAACCGTTACCGAACTTTCCCGGCTGCGCGCCATTGTCAGCGGCTGGAAGCGCGAGGGCCTGCGCGTTGCGCTGGTGCCGACCATGGGCAATCTGCACGCTGGCCACTACTCGTTGGTGAAGCTGGCGCGTGAGCACGCCGACAAGGTGGTCTCCAGCGTCTTCGTCAACCCGACCCAGTTCGGCCCGAACGAGGATTTCACCCGCTACCCGCGCACGCCCGAGGCCGACACCAGTGGCCTGGAGCAGGCTGGCTGTGACGTGCTCTGGCTGCCCACAGTCGAATCCATGTACCCGTTTGGCGTGGACCTGGCTGCCAAGGTCCATGTGCCGGGCGTGAGCTCGCTGCTGGAAGGCGCGCACCGTCCGGGTCACTTCGACGGCGTGTGCACGGTGGTCAGCCGCCTGTTCAACCAGGTGCAGCCGGATGTGGCGGCGTTCGGGCGCAAGGACTACCAGCAGCTGGCGG
Source organism: Stenotrophomonas sp. 21LCFQ19 (assembly GCF_056861425.1). Classification (NCBI taxonomy): domain Bacteria; kingdom Pseudomonadati; phylum Pseudomonadota; class Gammaproteobacteria; order Lysobacterales; family Lysobacteraceae; genus Stenotrophomonas; species Stenotrophomonas sp. 21LCFQ19. The sequence continues at coordinate 280,405 of NZ_JBSPUF010000002.1, forward strand.
TGATCCAGCAGATGGTGGTGGACCTGGCGTTCCCGATCCAGATCGTCGGTGGCGAGATCGTGCGCGAGGCCGATGGCCTGGCGATGAGCTCGCGCAACCAGTACCTGACGCCCGATGTCCGGCCGCAGGCCACGGTGATCCGCAAGGTGCTGCTGGCTGCGCGCGATGCCTACCTGGGCGGCGCCGAGCGTGTCGTGGTGGAGCAGCAGGCCGCAGCACAGCTTCAGGCTGCCGGCTACCTGGTGGATTACGCGGTGGTTCGCATGCCCGACCTGAGCGAGCCGGGTGCCAGCCATGAAGGTGCTCGCGTGGCGCTGGTGGCGGCCAAGCTGGGCACGACCCGCCTGATCGACAATATCGAGTTCTGAACAGGGCACCCGGCGGACTTGAGCTGTCTGTCGGTAGACTCCTGAATGACAGCCAATGGCGCCCTTGTGGCGCCATTGCTGTATCCGGGCAAACGCCATGGGAAAGGTCATGTTGCGGTGCGGGCAAGGGCGCGCGCCGGTGCTAGACTGCGCCCTTTCTCACGCAGTTTCGGCATTGTCATGCAACTCTCCCTGCTCAAGACCAAGATTCACCGCGCCACCGTCACCCATTCGGAGCTGAACTACGAAGGCTCCATCGCGATCGACGACAACCTGCTGCAGGCCACCGGCATCCGCGAGTTCGAACAGGTGCACATCTGGGACGTGACCAACGGTGCCCGTTTCACCACCTACGCCCTGCGCGCGGAAGCCGGCAGCGGCGTGATCTCGCTCAACGGCGGCGCAGCGCGCCACGTGCAGGTGGGCGACATCATCATCATCGCCGCCTTCGCCGGTATGAGCGAAGAAGAAGCCAGCACGTTCAAGCCGAAGCTGGTCTACGTTGACGGCGACAACCGCATTTCCCACACCAACGACAGCATCCCCACACAGGCCGCATGATCACCAACAACGGATTCGACGTATTGCACGCCCACGCCCAGCGTCTGCAGGGCACCGGCATTCCCTCGCTGATGGCTGCAGAGCCTGACCGGGTGCAGCGCCTGGCGCTGAAAGTCGGTCCGTTGTATGTGAACTTCGCGCGGCAGAAATACGACCGCGCGGCCTTGGATGCCCTGCTGGAACTGGCCGCCGCGCGTGATGTCGCCGGCGGCTTCCAGCGTCTGTTCGCTGGCCAGAAGATCAACCACACCGAAGATCGCGCGGTGCTGCACAGCGCGCTGCGCGGCGACGCCAGCGATGCGCCGGTTGCAGTGGCTGCGCGCGCTGAAGCGGTGGCGGTGCAGGCGCAGATGGGCGGCTTGATCAAGGCGCTGGAAGCCAGCAACGTCACCGATATCGTCAGTGTCGGCATCGGCGGTTCGGATCTGGGCCCGCGCCTGGTTGCTGACGCGCTGCGTCCGGCGTCTGGCGCGCGTTTCCGCGTGCATTTCGTTTCCAATGTCGACGGCGCGGCAATGCAGCGCACCCTGGCGACGCTGGACCCGGCGACCACTGCGGGCATCCTGATCTCCAAGACCTTCGGTACCCAGGAAACCCTGCTCAACGGCCGCATCCTCTGCGACTGGCTGGGCGGCAGCGAGCGTCTGTACGCCGTCAGTGCCAACCCCGAGCGCGCCGCCAAGGCCTTCGACATTGCCGCCGAGCGCGTGCTGCCGATGTGGGACTGGGTGGGCGGTCGTTACTCGCTGTGGTCAGCGGTGGGCTTCCCGATTGCCCTGGCAATCGGTTTCGAACGCTTCGGGCAGTTGCTGGAAGGCGCGGCGCAGATGGATGCGCACGCGGCCACTGCACCACTGGCGAGCAATCTGCCGGTGCTGCATGCACTGACCGATATCTGGAATCGCAATGTGCTGGGCTATGCCACCCACGCGGTGATGACCTATGACCAGCGCATGGCGCTGCTGCCGGCGTATCTGCAGCAGCTGGTGATGGAAAGCCTGGGCAAGCGGGTCAAGCGCGACGGCAGCCCGGTCGATGGCGACACGGTGTCGGTGTGGTGGGGTGGTGCTGGCACCGACGTACAGCACAGCTTCTTCCAGGCCCTGCACCAGGGCACCAGTATCGTGCCGGCCGATTTCATCGGCTGCGTGCACAACGACGATCCCTACGAAATCAACCATCAGGCCCTGCTGGCCAACCTGCTGGCGCAGACCGAAGCGCTGGCCAACGGCCAGGACAGCGAGGACCCGCATCGCCAGTATCCGGGCGGTCGCCCGAGCACGATGATCCTGCTGGATGCGTTGACCCCGCAGTCGCTGGGCGCGTTGATCGCCATGTACGAACACGCGGTCTACGTGCAGTCCTTGATCTGGGACATCAATGCCTTCGACCAGTTTGGCGTTGAACTGGGCAAGCAACTGGCCAGCCAGTTGTTGCCGGCCGTGCAGGGCGAAGCGGTGGAAATTGCAGACCCGATGACCCGGGAGCTGTTGGCGCGCCTGCGCTGATTGCAGATTGTTGGTTGAAAAAAAAGCCGCGCAGAGATGCGCGGCTTTTGCTTTGCTCCCTCCCTTTGCCGAAGGCAAGGGGAGGGCTGGGGAGGGGTAAGCCCTTCGCGCTACGGGTGAAGGCCCCGGCCGAGCATGGCTCGGCACTACAGGAAGCAGGGTTAGCGGTTCGGGTCACGTTCCGGGCTAGGTCGTTTGGTCAACTTGCGCTGCAGTGAGCGGCGATGCATGCCCAGCAGGCGCGCGGCCGCGGACACATTGCCGCCGGTTTCATGTAGCGCCTGCTGGATGTGCTCCCACTGCAGGCGGCTGATCGGCGTCATCGCATCTGGCGGCTCAACATCCTCCGGCTCTTCGCCGCCCTCGTCCTCCTCGCCAAGCGCGCGCAGGATCATCTGCACAGTCGCCGGCTTCGGCAGGTAGTCATCCGCGCCCAGCTTGATCGCTTCCACCGCGGTGGCGATGGAGGCATAGCCAGTAACCAGCAGGATGCGCATGTCCTGGCGCAACTCGCGCAGCGGCTGGATCAGATTCAAGCCGGACTCGCTGCCCAGCTTCAGGTCGATCAGTGCGAACGCTGGCGGCGTCTGCGTGGCCAGCTGCATGGCGCTGGAGATGTCGGTGGCGGTGATGGCTTCGATGCCACGGCGGGCCAGCGTGCGCTGCAGGGTGCGCAGGTAGAGCGGGTCGTCATCGACCAGCAGGCCGTGGGTGGCAGCAGCATTCATGGACTTACCTCGATGTTGTTCAACGGCAGGCGAAAGCCGACGCGTGCACCCTGGCCTTCGGCCGGGCGCATCCACAGTTCGCCGTGCAGACGCTCAATGGTGGCATGCGACAGTGCCAGGCCGACACCCATGCCATTGCTTTTGCCGCTGTTGAACAAGGTGCCGGGCAGGGCCGCGTCATTGGCATTGAAGCCGGGCCCGTAATCGCGGACCTCGCCGTAAAGCTGGCCCTCATGGATGCGGATATCCAGGTCGATCTGTGCACGTCCGGCATGCTCGCCCGCGTCGGCGGCATTGTTCAGCAGTACCTGCAGCAGATGACCGATGCCGGGGTCCAGCTTCAGCTGCAGCGGCGCATCGGGGTTGCGTCGCAACTGGATGGTCGGGCGCACCAGTCGCCATTGTTCCAACACGCTGGCGATGGATACCGGTGCGCGGCTGCCTGCGCCTTGGGCGGGGGCGGCCAGCGCCAGTACCTTCTCCCGGCATTGCACCAGCAGCTCGCGCAGGGTTTCCAGGTCATCGCGCATTTCCGGGGTGGCGGCGCCCTGCTCGACGATGTCGTCGGTAAGCAGGGTCATGGTCGCCAACGGCGTGTTGAGTTCATGGGCAACGGATGCGGCATGGGTGGCCAAGGCGACAATGCCTTCATTGCGGACGAAGCGTTCGCGCAGCATCGCCAGCTGGTTCTCACGCTCGCGCAGCGCAGCCGCCAGGCGGGTCGAGAACACCAGCACCACCACGCTGGACAGCAGGAAGTTGGCCGCCGCGCCCCACAGGTGCAGGCTCATCGTGTCGAAGTAGCCGCCCTTCAACGGCAGCCCGAACACGGCGCTCAGTGCGTAGCCTGCCACGCAGGCAGCGGCGACGGCATGGGTCCAGCGTAGCGGCAGGGCAAGCGCGGCCAGCGCGATCAGGATCAGGAACAGCGAGCCGAACGGGTTGGCGATGCCGCCGCTCCAACCCACCATCCAGGTCAGTACCGTGACGTCGACCAGGATATGGCCGAAGGCGGTAACCGGTGCCGGGTCGGTGTCATGCACGCGCAGCTGCACGTACAGGTTGAACAAGGCCAGCACGGCGACGCCGGCCCACAACGGCTCCTGCGGCAGTTCCAGCCCCAGCAGCCAGGTGGCTACAAGGATGGTGGCTGCCTGACCGGCAGTGGCCAGCCAGCGGAGGCTGCACAAGGTGCGTAGAAAAGAGGTATCTCGGGTTTCCATGCTGCAATCGTATGCTGTCGCGGTGGCTGCCATGCAATCCAAGGTTCATGCCGCACGGGTGGCTGGCGCGCTAAAATGGGCCATGCATGACGCCGTGACCCGCCCAACACCGCCCACCGACGCTACCGCGTGGCCCCGCCGCATCACCCAGTCCGTCGCCATCGGCGGCGTCAAGGTGGGCGGAGGCAATCCCGTGGTCGTGCAGTCGATGACCAATACCGATACCGCCGATGTGGCTGCCAGCGTCAAGCAGGTGGCCGACCTCTGGCGCGCGGGTTCGGAGATGGTGCGACTGACCGTCAACAATCCCGAATCGGCCGCGGCCATTCCGCGCATCGTCGAGAAGCTGGCGATGATGGGCATCGATGTGCCGCTGATCGGCGACTTCCATTACAACGGCCATCAACTGCTGACTGGCGAACCGGCCTGCGCCGAGGCACTGGCCAAGTACCGCATCAATCCGGGCAACGTCGGCTTCGGCAAGAAGAAAGACACCCAGTTCGCGCAGTTGATCGAATTCGCCATCAAGTACAACAAGCCGGTGCGCATCGGCGCCAACTGGGGCTCGTTGGACCAGGCGCTCGCCGCCAAGCTGATGGACGAGAACAGCCAGCGTGCGCAGCCGTGGGATGCCGGTCGCGTGCTGCGCGAGGCCTTGATCCGCTCGGCGCTGGATTCGGCCGAGACTGCGGTTGACCTGGGCTTGCCGCGCGATCGCATCGTGCTGTCGGCCAAGGTCAGCGGCGTGCAGGAACTCATCGCCGTGTACCGCGATCTGGCGCAGCGTTCGGACTTTGCCCTGCACCTGGGCCTGACCGAGGCTGGCATCGGCAGCAAGGGCATCGTCGCTTCGTCGGCGGCGCTGGCGGTGCTGATGCAGGAAGGTATCGGTGACACCATCCGCATCTCGTTGACGCCCGAACCGGGCCAGTCGCGCACGCAGGAAGTCATCGTTGCCCAGGAGTTGCTGCAGACCACCGGCCAGCGCGCTTTCACACCGCTGGTCACCGCCTGCCCGGGCTGCGGCCGTACCACCTCCGAATTTTTCCAGGAGCTGGCCAAGGTGGTGCAGAACCACGTGCGCGAAAAGATGCCGGTGTGGCGTGTCAGCCATCCCGGTGCGGAGAACATGACGCTTGCGGTGATGGGCTGCATCGTCAATGGACCCGGCGAGTCGCGTCACGCCAACATCGGCATTTCCCTGCCGGGTACCGGCGAAACCCCGGCCGCGCCGGTGTTCGTCGACGGCGAAAAGAAGGTCACCCTGCGTGGCGAGAACATCGCCCATGAGTTCGTCGCGCTGATCGATGACTATGTCGAGACCCGGTATGCCCGAAGCTCCGGTTGATTCCCGGAGCGAAGCTGCCGGTCTGCGCCGCTGGCTCGCCCACAATGCGTGGCGGCTGGTGGTGTTGTTCATCGGCGTGCTGCTGCCGTTGGCGGGCTTTGTGGCCCTGGCCGATGATATCCATGAAGCCGAAGCTTTCCACTTCGACGCAGCCCTGCTGCTGCGCATGCATGCCATCGCCTCGCCTGGCCTCAACGGCTTCTTCGTGCTGATGTCCAAGCTTGGCTATCAGTGGGGCGTCATCCCCTTGGATATCGTGATCGTGGTGGTGTTGCTGCTGTGGCGACGCTGGCGCAAGGCTGCGTTCGCGGCGACAGCATTCATTGGCTCGGCGCTGTTGAACCTGGGGAGCAAGCAGATATTCCAGCGCGAGCGCCCGAGCCTGTGGGAATCGATTGCACCGGAAAGCACGTTCAGTTTCCCCAGTGGGCACGCGATGGGCTCGATGACGTTGGCCCTGACCCTGGTGTTTCTGACCTGGCGCACGCGCTGGCGATGGCCGGTGGTGGCATTGGTCAGCGGTTTTGTCGTTTCGGTTGGCCTGTCACGGGTCTATCTGGGGGTGCATTACCCCTCGGACATCCTCGGCGGCTGGTGTGCCGCAACGATCTGGGTAACAGGCGTGTACATGGTGATGTTCCGTCGACGCTGGTCCTTGCCAGCGCCCTGACGTGCACTGCAATTGGTAGTGTCCAAAAGGTAAGAGAAGTCCTAAGTCATTGGACGAATTGACCTGATGGATACAGTATTGGCTGCGACGGCATAGTGAGCTCGCCAGCCGCAGGCACATAAACCGCATCATCCTGATGCTCAAAACTACAGATACATTTCCTGCGAGCGGGTGTCCGATAGAGCCCAGTTGGGCCACTTCTGCTTGATAATACACATGGCCTTGCCATGAGGGACGGGGGAGGGCCGTCGCCTCGCATGCTCGGATTTTGCCGCGCCCAAGGCCTCAACTGTCACCTCGCCGCGAGGAATCCTTCATGACCATCAGCGTTTTTCTTATCGATGACCACGCGCTAGTGCGCACGGGCATTCGGATGATTCTTTCGGGGCAAACCGATATAGAAGTCGTCGGTGAAGCGGATAGCGGTGACGTCGCGCTGCCGCTGATCCGCCGGCTGAAGCCGGACGTGGTCCTGTGTGACCTGCATCTGCCGGGCCTCAGTGGGCTGGAGATCACCGAGCGCATCGTCAAAGGCGATCACGGCACCAAGGTCATCATCGTCTCCGTGCTGGAAGATGGGCCGATGCCCAAGCGTTTGCTGGAAGCAGGTGCTTCCGGTTATGTGGGCAAGGGCGGGGATTCGAAAGAGCTGATTCGTGCCGTGCATGACGTTGCCATCGGCAAGCGTTATCTGGCTACCAGCATTGCGCAGAATCTGGCGCTGTCCAATCTGGAAGGCGGCGAATCGCCGTTCGACCTGCTCTCGCCACGCGAGTTGGAAGTGGCCTTGCTGCTGATCCAGGGCCACCGTCAGGAAGAGATCGCCCGTCGCCTGAGCCTCAGCGCCAAGACTGTGAACACCCACAAGGCGCGTTTGTTCCAGAAGCTGGGGGTGCAGGACAACATCGCCCTGGCCAGGCTCGCCGCGCAATATGGCGTTGGTGATCCCACCAAGGCGATTTGAGCCTGGAGGGTTTCTCGCAGTCGCCGTTTTGCAGAGCAGCGCCCGTCAACTACAGTCTAATCAAAAGGAGCACAGCGACAACGCTGTGCTCCTTTTGTTTGAGCGCACGATGGTCACATGCGACTCGACCTTGCAGGTAACCGCTTGGCGTTCGTCTGTTTGTGGGAGCGGTGTGAGCCGCGAAGCTGGCACTACTGAAGTCCCCAAGCCTTATGCCATCTGATGATCTATGTGCTTCGCGGCTCACGCCGCTCCCACAAAAAACAGATGCCGACCCTGGTGTTGTAGGAGCGGCGTAAGCCGCGAGGCTGGCGTGGCTGAAGCGTCAAAGGTCCGTGCCACCTGATGATTTATGTGCTTCGCGGCTTACGCCGCTCCTACAAAAATCAGATGCCGATCCTGGTGTTGTAGGAGCGGCGTAAGCCGCGAAGCTGGCGTTGCTGAGGCATCAAAGGCCAATGCCATCTGATGATCTACGTGCTTCGCGGCTTACGCCGCTCCTACAAAAAATCAGATGCCGACCCTGGTGTTTTAGGGGCGGCGTAAGCCGCGAGGCTGGCGTTGCTGAAGCGGCAAAGGTCTGTGCCATCTGATGATCTTCTTGTTTCGCGGCTCACGCCGCTCCTACAAGGGGAACATTCGCCGCTGTGATGCGTGGCCCAGAAAAGCAGAAAGCGGCCCTGAGGCCGCTTTCTGCTTTCAAGCTGCTTGGTCGGATCAGACGCTGCGCGGCTGATCGTCTTCCTGCTTCTCGGCCTTGGCCTCGGCATTCGCTTCGACTGCGACGCTTTCCGCGTCTACTGCGGGAGCGACAACGACAGGCGTCGGTGCGGCTGCGGCGGCTGGTGCTGCAGTTTCAACGGCCGGCTTTTCAGCTGTTTCTTCAACAGCCGGGGCCTGGGCGAACAGCTGCCCGTTTTCCGGTGCTGCAGGCTGTGCAACCACCACCGCGGCCGGTTCCGGCTGCGGGATGCTGACCGGAGCTGGTGCGACGTTGACTGGTTCAGCAGCAGCGACCGGCGCGATCGGCGCAGCGGCGACTTCTGCCGGTGCGCTGACAACTGCCGGGGCAGCCACAGGCGCTTCCACGCTGGCGACCACCGGTGCTGCGACGACTGCTTCAGCGGCGGTTTCCACCGGAGTGCTGATCGCCTGCTCGGCCTTTACGACCACCGGCTCGGGGGCAACTGCCACTTCGACGGGTGCGACTGGGGCCGGTGCGCTTGCTGCGACAACGGCCTCAGCAACCGGTGCCGACGCAGCTACTTCGACAGCAGCGGCAGGTGCTGCGGCAACAACAGCTGCGGCAGCCTGCGCGGGCGCCACAGCCACCGGCTTGGCTGCTGCTACCGGAGCGGACACGGGTGCGGCCGGGGTTGCGGGCTCGTCATCGAACTCGAACTCGGGCTGGCTGCTGGCGGGCTTGGCCGAAGCTTCATTGACTTCGCCATCGGCGTCATCAAAGGCGTCCAGGGCATCCTCATCACCGCCCAGGTTTTCACCGCCGGCGGCACCTTCACCGTTACCACGACGGCGACGGCGACCGCCGCGGCGACCGCGACGACGACGGCCACCGGCTTCGCCGGCACCGTCTTCGGTTGCTGCAACCGGGTTGCCGTTCTCGTCGACGACCACAGCCGCTGCCGGCTGCTCCTCGGAGACGACCGCCGGCTTGGCGATCTCGGCAGCAATGGTGCTTTCCTTCACCACGGCATCGGTGTTGGCAACGGCATCGTTGGCCACAATTGCTGCTGCGGCAACGACCGGTGCTGCGACGGCCGGTGCAGCTGCGCGAGCGGCTTCCTGCTGTGGCTGCTGCTGGCGTGCGGGCTTCTCGGCCTGCGCGTTCTGCTGCTGGACCTGCTTGTCGGTGTCCTGCTGCGGCTTGGGCTGCTTCGGCTGCTTGGGCTGTTTGGCCTGCTGCTGCTCGTTGTTGCGCTGCTGCTTGGGCTGCTGCTGGGCCTGATCACCGCGCTGCTGTTCATTGCGCTGCTTGGGCTGCTGGGCGTTGTTCTGCGCCTGCTGCTGGCCCTGTTGCTGCGGCTTGTCAGCGTTCTGGCGGCGGTCTTCGCGGCGCTGCTCGTCACGACGATTGCCGTTGGCGTTGCCGCCCGCATTGGCATTGCCGTTGCCACCGCGACCCTGCTGGCCGTTACGGCCATCACGACGCTGGTTGTTGCGCTCGTTGCGGTTGTTGCGGCCGTTGTCCTGGCGCTGAGGCTGGGCCGGCTGTGCGGCCGGAGCCGGCTCGCCGCCGAATACGCGCTTCAGCCAGCCCATCACGCCGCCAGCGGCGGGCGCGACAGGTGCGGCAACCGGTGCCGGGGCCGGAACGGCCTCGACGACTTCACGGATCGGCGCAGGCTGGCTGTGCTTGACGTGGGTCACGGCCGGCGCCGGGATGTTCAACTGTGCCTTGGTCAGTGCGTGCACCGGCAGCTTGCGCGGGGTGCCACGCTGGTAGCTGGGCTTGCTCGACTCCTCGCCCAGCTCGTTGTCGCGCAGGCGCGTGACTTCGTAATGCGGGGTGTGCAGCTGCTCATCGGCAACGATGACGATGGGCGCGTCATGGCGCTGCTCGATTTCACGCAGGGCGCTGCGCTTCTCGTTGAGCAGGTAGTTGGCGATCTCGACCGGGGCCTGGACCAGCACCTGTCCGGTGTTCTCCTTCATCGCATGCTCTTCGGCAACGCGGATGATGGATAGCGACAGCGACTCGATGCTGCGCATGCGGCCTTGGCCGTCACAACGCGGGCAGACGATCTGGCTGGACTCGCCCAGGCTCGGACGCAGGCGCTGACGGCTCATTTCCATCAGGCCGAAGCGCGAGATACGGCCCAGCTGGACGCGGGCGCGGTCGTACTTCAGCGCATTCTGCAGGCGGTTTTCGACTTCGCGCTGGTGCTTGCTGGAGGACATGTCGATGAAGTCGATGACTACCAGGCCGCCCAGATCGCGCAGGCGCAGCTGGCGGGCGACTTCTTCGGCCGCTTCCAGGTTGGTCTGGAAGGCGGTGTCCTCGATGTCGCTGCCCTTGGTGGAACGGGCCGAGTTCACGTCGACCGCGGTCAGCGCTTCGGTCTGGTCAACCACGATCGAACCGCCGGACGGCAGGCGCACGTTGCGCTCGTAGATCGCCTCGATCTGCGATTCGATCTGGAAGCGGTTGAACAGCGGGATGTCGTCTTTGTAATGCTTGAGCTTGCGCAGGGTCTGCGGCATCACCTGCTGCATGAAGTCGCGTGCGGTCTCGTACAGTTCCTCGGTGTCGACCAGGATCTCACCGACGTCCGAGCGCAGGTAGTCGCGCAGGGCGCGCACGATCAGGCGCGATTCCTGGTAGATCAGGAACGGGGCCGGCTTGGTCAGGGCTGCCTCGGCGATCGAACGCCATACCTGCAACAGATAGTCCAGGTCCCACTGCAGCTCTTCGGCATCGCGGCCGACGCCGGCGGTGCGGATGATCACGCCCATGTCGTCGGGGATGTTCAGCTTGTCCAGCGCTTCCTTCAGTGCGGCGCGGTCTTCGCCCTCGATGCGACGGGACACGCCGCCGGCAGAGGGGGAGTTGGGCATCAGCACCATGTAGCGGCCGGCCAGGGAGATGAAGGTGGTCAGGGCGGCGCCCTTGTTGCCACGCTCTTCCTTGTCGACCTGCACGACGATTTCCTGGCCTTCGCGCAGGAGTTCCTTGATGCTGGCCTTGTGGTGGTCCACGCCGGCCTGGAAGTAATCGCGGGAGATTTCCTTCAGCGGCAGGAAGCCGTGGCGGTCACCGCCGTACTCGACAAAGGCAGCCTCGAGCGACGGCTCCAGGCGGGTGATGCGGCCCTTGTAGATGTTGGACTTCTTCTGTTCCTTCGACGGCTGTTCGATGTCGATGTCGTACAGGTTTTGCCCGTCGACGATGGCCACGCGCAGTTCTTCAGCCTGCGTGGCATTGATCAGCATTCGCTTCATTGTGCGTTCCTCGCGCGCTGCTACCGCGCGGAACGCCATGGGGTTTCGCCTCTGGACACGGTTCGCCGCCCATTCGCGCAGGCGCGGGCAGGGCGGCTTGGGTTTCCAGCGCTACGACACCACGGCAGGCCGCGGGAGCGCTTCTTTCTTGTTTTAGGTGTTTCAGGGCCGGCGGCCGCCCGCGGCCGTGGCCGATGGCGTCGCGCGGGACATGGGTTTCGTCCAGCTCGGATGCTTTTTGGCATCCGGCGATGGCCGGGAACGCCGACGAGCCGCTAACATGGCCGCCCCGGGGGCGGTGGCCGCGCACTGTGCCGGATCCGTAGGGAGCGGGGCTTCTGGCCCTGACCAACTTCCAACGAAATCAAACCCTTATATCGCCCCCCGAGTGTAGCAGAATAAATAGGCCGATGACTGATTCCGACAAGCCCCAAGCACAGCCTGCCGCCAAGAGCAGCGTGCGCATGATCAAAGTGCCCGAAGACAGGGCAGGACAGCGGCTGGACAACTTTTTGTTGGGTCAGCTGAAGGGCGCGCCACGCAGCCTGGTCTACAAGTTGGTTCGTAGTGGCCAGGTCCGGGTGAATGGTGGCCGTGCCAAGGCCGACCGCAAGCTGGACGGTGGCGAGGAGGTGCGTATTCCGCCGGTCAATCTCAATGAGTTGGGAGACAAGGCGCCGCCTCCGAGCAGCTTCCTGCAGCGTATGGAAGAAGCCATCGTCTTCGAGGACGCCAAGCTGCTGGTGATCAACAAGCCGACTGGCGTAGCCAGCCATGGCGGCAGCGGTATCAGTCACGGTGCGATCGAGACCATGCGTGCACTGCGGCCGAACATGAACCTGGAGCTGGTGCACCGGTTGGACCGGGATACTTCCGGCCTGCTGATCCTGGCCAAGAAGCGTTCGGCCCTGGTCGAGCTGCAGGCCTTGCTGCGTGAAGACCACGGCGGCATCCAGAAGCGCTACCTGACCTTGCTGGCCGGGCGCATGCCCGACGGCGTGATGAGCGTGGACGCGCCGCTGCATGTCGGCCTTCGCCAGGGCGGCGAGCGCCATGTCCAGGTGAATGCGATAGGCAAGCCGTCGCTCAGCCATTTCAAGGTGTTGGAGCGTCGCGGCGGGCAGTCCTACTGCGAAGTCCGGATCGAGACCGGCCGCACCCACCAGATCCGTGTGCATGCCCAACACATCGGTCATCCGGTGGCTGGTGACGACAAGTACGGCGATCCTGCAGTCAACAAGCGCTTTCGTGAGCAGATCGGCCTGAAGCGCCTGTTCCTGCACGCGGCCTCGCTGGAGTTTGCGCTGGACGGCGGCAAGACACCTTATGTATTGAACGCGCCGCTGCCGCCGGATCTGGTCGAGGCGATGAACAGGCTTTGAGGCCTTGGAATCGGGTTGGGGGCCGCCAGTGCGGCGGTTCCCCATGGTCTGACAGGTGTCTGTAGGAGCGGCGTCAGCCGCGAAGCAACAGATCAGTCACGCCGCGAACTTGCTGGCGATTCCAGCAATGCCGGCTTCGCGGCTGACGCCGCTCCTACAAGAGGCTTTGTTCAGGACCGGCTGGGTTGCCGCCGGCCAGGGCCTCCTACCACTTGAACAGCACAAGGCTGACCGCAATCGTGGCCATGCCGATCACCAGTCCGTAAACGGTCTCGTGACCCTTGGCGTAGCGTTTGGCTGCCGGCAGCAGTTCGTCCAGGGCCAGGAACACCATGATTCCCGAGATCAGGCCGAACACGGCGCCGAAGGTGGCGTGGGACAGCGAGCCGGCCAGGGCGTAGTAGCCGATGGCGGCGCCAACCGGCTCGGCCAGTCCTGACAGCAGGCTGGCGAAAACCGCATAGGACTTGCGCCCGGTGGCGAAGTACACCGGCACCGCGATGGCAATGCCTTCGGGGATGTTGTGGATGGCAATGGCGAAGGCCAATGGCAGGCCGACCGACGGGCTTTCCAGTGTGGCGAAGAAGGTTGCCAGGCCTTCGGGGAAGTTGTGCGCGGTGATCGCCACCGCGCTGAGCAGGCCGACCCTGCGGATGTTGCTGCGGCTCTTTTCCTTGAAGGCAGGGTCCTGCTTGTCTAGGGTTTCGTGCGGGTTGGGCACGAAATGGTCAATCAACACCACCAGCAGTACGCCGCCCAGGAACCAGAGCGTGCCGTAGGTGAAGCCGAGGCGCTCGCCGTATGCCAGCGCAAACGAGGCCACGGACTTGTTCAGGATCTCCGACAGCGACACATACACCATCGCACCGCCGGCGAAGGCCAGGCCAAAGGCGAGCAGGCGCGGATTGGGGCGCTTGGAGAACACCACCATCAGGCTGCCGACGGTGGTCGCCAAGCCGGCAGCCAGGGTCAGCCCGAAGGCCATCCATAGATTTTCGGGGGTAACGGGATGCATCAGTCGCGATCAGCCGCCACGACGCGCGCGTTCTTCGATGGCAAAGCACTCATTCGGCTTCGGGTCCGGCGGGTTGAAGCTGACCGGTACCTGGATGGTGGTAGGCACCGGCTGGCCGTTGCGGGTGGCCGGGTTGAACTTCCATTCGCGCACGCGGCGCGCGGCGGAGTCATCCAGCTGGCTGTTGCCGCTGCTGGTGACCAGCGAAACTTCGGTAGGCGTGCCCTGCGGGCCAACCACCACGCGCAGCACGCTCTTGCCGCCAACCCCGGTGCAGGCCAGTTCGGCCGGGTAGTCCGGCGGTGGGGTCTGCACGGCGGCCACTTCGGTCGGGGCGACGGTCGGCGCGGCCGGTTGGTCGGAGGAGTTGCAGGCGCTCAGTGCAGCCACGGTGCCCAATGCAGCGAACAGCAGACGCAGTTTCATGTCATTGCTCCGTTAGTGCGGATGCCTTGGCGGCACAGATGAAGTCGTTCTCGCTCAGGCCGCCCACATCGTGGGTGGAAAAGCGCACAACGGCGCGGTCGTAGTGCACGCCCAGGTCGGGGTGGTGGTCTTCGCGGTGCGCAACCCAGGCCAGCGCGTTCACGAACGCCATGGTGCCGTGGTAGTTGTCAAAGCGGAATGTGCGGGTGAGGGCCTGACCGTTCTCGGCCAGCTCCCAGCCCGGTACCTGGGGCAGCAGCTCGGCGACGCGGGCCTGACCGAGGCGATATTCGCTGCCCCGGCGCGGGCTGCAGTGCGCTTGTGCCAGCGGGATGAGATCAGGGGCCATGCAAACCTCCATAACAGATGACTGAACTGTGCCGCCGTTGGAATCAGTGTCCCATCGGTGGCAACCAAGACACGGCTAGAATACCCGCATGATCCAGATATCAGATACCGCCCAAACGCATTTCCGCAAGTTGATCGAACGCGAGGCCGTGCCCGGGATGGGCGTGCGCCTGAGCGCGATGGACCCGGGAACCCCGAGCGCAGACGCGCGCCTTGAATTTGCCGAGCCGGCTGACCTGCTCGGTGACGAGTGGGCGGTGGACTGCGATGGCTTCACTTTGTATGTCGCTGCCACCAGCGTGGCGTGGTTGGACGGCGCCGAGATCGACTTCGTCACCCAGGCTGCCGGTACCCAGCAGCTGACGATCAAGGCCCCCAAGATCAAGGGCGAAGCCCCCGGTGATGCAGCGTCCATCGTCGAGCGTGTGCGCTGGGTGATCGAGAACGAAATCAATCCGCAGCTGGCTTCGCATGGCGGCCGCGTCGCGGTGCAGGAAGTGTCGGCCGATGGCGTGGTGTTGCTGCGCTTCGGCGGTGGCTGCCACGGTTGCGGCATGGCCGATGTGACCTTGAAGCAGGGGATCGAGAAAACCTTGATGGGCCGGGTGCCGGGCATCACTGCCGTGCGTGACGCCACCGACCACGAAACTGGTCAGGCCCCGTATATTCCGCGCGACGGCGCGGGCTGAGCCGCTACCACGCATGCCGGTGACATCGGTTACCGAGCTGATCAATCTGCTGGCTTCGCGCCGGCAGACCAGCATCCTGCACGATCGCCGCACCGGCATGCCGTATAGCTGGAGCAACTGGCTGCGCACGCGCGTATCCAAGGGATTGTCGGCCTTTGCCGATGCCGATGCTGCCGGGGTCATGGCAGCGCGGCCGCAGCGACCACGCGAGGCTGTGGCCACACCGCTGCCGCTGTGGCGAATCATCGTATTGCTGTTCTGGAATGGTGGCGAACCGCCGCCGCGCGATCAGCGTGGCCTGCGCTGGTTCGCGGGATTCTTCAGTGCAGGCCTGCATGTGTTGTTCGCGCTGCTGTTGCTGTGGGTGGCGTTGGTGCGCAGCAATGTGCCGGAACAGAACGCCGAAGACGGCGAGCGCGTGCAGGTGGAGTTCGTCGGGCGTGGTACGCCGGACGAGGAGGGGGGCGGTGCCCCGCAAGCTGCCGAGGCAGCCGGGGCGCAGGCGGCAGCCGCAGCGCAGTCCGAGTCCGGCGCTGCTGCGGTCGAGCCATCGGCACCCGCAGCCCGGGAATCGCCTGCAGCCCCCGCTGCGAGTGCAGCGCAGGGCAGTGCGACGTCTGCCGCAGAGGCGGATTTCGAGCCTGAATGGATGCCGATAGATGCGTCCAAACCCGTGCCGCAGCTGCCAAGCGAGCAGCCGCTGCAGGTGACGGAGACAAACCGGCCGACCAGCGAATTCGTGGTGCCGCCTGCCACGGTGACGGTGCCTGCGTTGCGCAGTAGTCAGGCGCAGGTGCGCGAACGCACGATTGAGACCGCGGTTGATCGTCCGCAGCCAACGCAGGCGCTACGCCAGCCGGCAGACGTTGCGGTGCAGCTGCGTTCGCCGCAGGTGCAGGTGCGTGAACGCCAGATCGAAGTTGCCACGCAGCAACCGATAGCGGTGACGCAGCCGCATGTGCGCGAAACACAGGTGCGTATCCGCACTCCTGAATTTGGCGTGCGCGAACGCCAGGTTGAGACCGCGACGCAGGAATCGGTGGCGATGGCGACGCTGCCATCGCGTGCTGCGCAGGTGCAAGTGAAGGCACCGACGACGGCGGTGCGTGAGCGCGCGGTACCTGGTGTGCCAGACAAGCCCGCCGCGCAGGCGGCGACGAGTGCAACTGCAGCGACGCAGGCATCGACCGGTACAACGGCAGCAAGTGCATCGACCAGCCCGTCGCGCACTGGCGGGCCGGCGGCTGCCACTCCGAGCCCGCGTGCCGGAACCAGCGCAGGTGCGGGTCCGAAAGCCGAGGATCGCAGCGGCGGTTGGGCAGCGCCCAACCGTGGCGATGATTGGGGCGCAGCGCAGCGCCAGGTCGCTGGTAGCGCTGGCGGTCAGGCTGACAAGGGCACGGGGCTGTTCAATGCCGATGGCAGCGTAAGGCTGGGTACCAACGAGGGGCAGGCGCAGGACGCGGACAAGCGTGGTGCGCCCGGCGGTGATTCCGATACCTGGAGCCGCGAGCGCATCGCCGAGTCCGGTACCTGGCTCAAGCGCCCGCCGTATGACTACACGCCAACTTCGTTCGACAAGTACTGGGCGCCGAACGAGTCCTTGCTGGCCGAGTGGGTGCGCCGGGGCATCAAGAGCGTGGAGATTCCGATTCCTGGCTCAAAGAGCAAGATTTCCTGTGTGGTGTCGATGCTGCAGTTCGGTGGCGGCTGTGGCCTGACCAACCCGAACATGCAGGAGCAACCGGCGGAAGCGCGGCCACCGCCGGATATCCCGTTCAAGAAAGAGCTGCAGGAAGACAACGGCAGCCGCTGAGGCTTGCCGGCACTGGGTTGTGTGTCGTGTGCCGCGTGCCGCGATCTTCGTGCTTTCTTGTGGGAGCGGCGTAAGCCGCGAAGCACGTGGTGAACCAGATGTCGAACGTGCTGGAGGTCTCGGCAATGCCAGCTTCGCGGCTTACACCGCTCCCACAAGCGGTGTTTGTTGCATTGTGCACGCAGACCAGGCAGCGCCGCCGAGGTGAATGCAGCGCCCCCGGGAGATGTTGAGGCACCTGTTCTTGCTTTCCGGATGTGCTGCGCCTGCACGGGCAGGATCAACTCGGTAGCAGTCCGAGTCTTTGGGAAATCAGCTGCCCATGACAAAGAATGTGAAACCGGAGTTGGGCAGGCGTTCGCTGTCCGCATTGATCTCCGTGATTTCCTCGAAGAAAACCCGGGCATCTTCGCTGCGGAGTTCGGCAGGAATGTTCAACTCATCTTCGTTCCGGAGTTGGTCCAGGGCTAGCGCTTCCGCATCGTCGCTGCTCGCTGCCTCCACGAAGCGGGTGGCATAGAAACCAACGGGCGAGCGCTTGCCAAGAAGGGCGCCCGGGAAGTTTTCGCCGCAGATCAAGCATCGATAGAGTGGCATGCGTGGTCAGGTGTCCGTTTTGGGAGTGGCGTCAGCCGCGAAGCAGGTGGTGCTGCAGATGGCACAGTGAGTGGTGCTGCAACAATGTCAGCTTCGCGGCTGACGGCGCTCCCACAAACAGTACGAAGCGTATTGAGAACAAAGCCGCCCGAGGGCGGCTTTGTTGTTTCGGTGCGGTGCTGCGACGGTTGTCCTCAGTCCACGCCGTGCAGGTCGCGCAACTGGCTGGGACGTGAGCCGAAGTAGGCTGCGAGGTCGGCGATGTCCTGATCGCTCAGGTTCTGCGCCTGCGGGGTCATCAGCATGTGGTCGCGGGTGCTGGCACGGTAGGCCTGCAGCGCGTGGGCCAGGTAGTCGCCGTACTGGCCGCCGAGCTTTGGATAGGTCGGGTCGATCGGGTTGTTGCCATCGGCGCCGTGGCAGTCGATGCAACTCTGCCCGGTGGCCTTGCCCTTGGCAGCGGCCAGGTGCTCACCGGCGGCGACGCGACCGGCAGGCAGGCCGGCGGAGGAGCTGGATCCGTGTTCACCGCTGGCGTGGCCTGGATCAGCGGCGGATTTGCCGCTGGACTCCACTTCGGACTGTGTGCAGGCAGCCAGACCCATGGCGGCGAACAGGGCGATGGACAAACGCAGTGCGTGCGTGGCTTTCGTCATGGTCGGCGCTTATTTGAGGGTGGACAGGTAGGCGGAGAGGTCAGCAATGTCCTGCGGGCTGAAACTCATCGATTGCGCCTGCATCGTCGGATGCTTGCGCTTGCCTTCGCGGTACTCGGTCAGCGCCTGGGTCAGGTATTGCGGCGACTGCCCGCCGATCTTCGGCACGCGGTAGCTGGGGTAGGCGTTCTTGTAGCCGGTGATGCCGTGGCAGCCCTGGCAGGTATAGGCCAGGATCCGGCCGGTGGCGGCATTGCCTGTGCTGGTCGCTGCCGGTGTTGCGGCGGGAGCAGTGGCGGCGGCGGGGGCGACGGCGGGTGTAGCAGACTGCGGATCAGCTTGGGCGGCCCCGAAGGTCAGGGCAAAAGCCAGAGCGAAACAAGCGGCGAGCGGCTGCGAGCGCATGGTTTCCTTATCCGGTAAGCGGGTCTGGGGTTCCGCCGTGGGATACGGAACGGCCCGAGTATAGCCCGCGTATTTACCCGTTCGGAACAGGCGCTTGGATGCTGCAATGCGGTAGGCGGAAGCATAAGGGATGGGTACCCATGACTTTCGGGGCATGGTGTTGATGTGGGGTGGTGCAATACTTTGCTACAACACCTGCCTACGCATCCCCAGGGACAAGACGATGTCGCGACTTTTCACTCTGCACGCCCGCACCGGAAGCTGCGCTGCTGCACTCCTGATCACCACTTCCCTGTTGCTCGGCGGTTGCAAGGCCGGTGGCGAGGAAGCCAAGGCCAAGACGCCGGATGAACAGAAGGCCAGCGACGCCGTGCCGGTGGAAGTGGCCAAGGCCGAGCGCCGTGCCATCGCCGCCAGCTATACCGGTACTGCGGCGCTGGAGCCGCGCGCTGAATCGCAGGTGGTCGCAAAGACCTCCGGCGTGGCGCTTGCGGTGCTGGTCGAAGAAGGCCAACTGGTGCGCGCTGGCCAGCCGCTGGTACGGCTGGACCCGGACCGCGCCCGCCTGAGCGTTGCACAGAGCGAGGCGCAGATGCGCAAGCTCGAGAACAGCTATCACCGCGCCGAAAAGCTGGTGCAGCAGCAGCTTGTCAGCGCGGCCGACGTGGACCAGCTGCGCTATGACCTGGAGAACGCGCGGGCGATGTACCGGATGGCGACGCTGGAGTTGTCCTACACGACGGTGGTCGCGCCGATCAGCGGCGTGGTCGCCTCGCGTGACATCAAGCCGGGCAACTTCGTGCAGATCAACTCGCCGATCATCCGCATCGTCGACAGCGGCCAGTTGGAAGCCACCCTCAATGTGCCCGAACGCGAGATCGCCAAGCTCAAGCCGGGCCAGGCCGTGTCGCTGCAGGTAGACGCGCTGCCCGGCAAGCCGTTCACCGGCACGGTGGACCGCGTTGCGCCGGTGGTCGACAACGGCACCGGCACCTTCCGCGTGGTGACGACGTTCTCCGGTGAAGAAGCATTGCAGGCCGGCATGTTCGGCCGCCTGAGCATCAACTACGACCAGCGCGCCGATGCATTGGTGGTGCCGCGTACCGCGCTGCTGGAAGACGGCGGCAAGCCGGCAGTCTATGTGGTGCGTGACGGCAAGGCCGTGCGTACCGAGCTGGCCCTGGGTTACGACGATGCCGGCTTCATCGAGGTGCGCAACGGCCTGCAGCAGGGTGATGAAGTCGTCATCGCCGGCAAGGCTGCTCTGCGTGAAGGCAGTGCGGTGCAGGTGATCGGCAAGGAGAAGGCGGTCGTAGCGGCGGCCAAGGCGCCGGCGGCTGCACAGGCGACCAAACAATGAGTGACCACGGACCGTCGGCCTCCGGCGGTGGCTTCGATCTGATCGAGTTCGCCACCCGCCGCCGCGTCACCATCGCGATGATGACGCTGACCCTGGTGTTGTTTGGCCTGATCTCGCTGTCCAGCCTGAAGGTCGAACTGCTGCCGGACCTGAGCTATCCCACCCTGACCGTGCGTACCGATTACGAAGGTGCGGCGCCGGCCGAGGTGGAGACCCTGATTTCGCAGCCGGCCGAAGAAGCGCTGGGCATCGTCAAGGGCCTGCGCAAGCTCAAGTCGATCTCGCGCACCGGTCAAAGCGACGTGGTGCTGGAGTTCGCCTGGGGCACGGACATGCAGCAGGCCGGGCTCGACGTGCGCGACAAGATGGAGACGCTGCAGTTGCCGCTGGAGGCCAAGCCGCCGGTACTGCTGCGCTTCAATCCGTCCACCCAGCCGATCATGCGGCTGGCGCTGTCGTCCAAGCAGGAAGCCGGCAACGACGCCGATGCCGTGCGCCGGTTGATGGAACTGCGCCGTTACGCCGATGAAGACCTCAAGCGCAAGCTCGAGCCGGTCAGTGGTGTGGCCGCGGTCAAGGTTGGCGGCGGTCTGGAAGACGAGATCCAGGTTGATATCGACCAGCGCAAGCTGGCCGCGCTCGGTCTGTCGCTGGACACGGTGATCCAGCGCCTGCAACAGGAGAACGTGAACCTGTCCGGCGGTCGTCTGGAAGAAGGCTCGCAGCGTTACCTGGTGCGTACCGTCAACCAGTTCGCCACGGTCGAACAGATGCGCGAGATGCTGCTGACCACGGCCAGTGGTTCCAGCACCGCCAGCTCGACCGGTGAAAACCGCCAGCTGATGTCGGCCATCCTCGGCAGCAGCGATCCCAACGTGATCGCGGCGATGCGCAGTGATGGCAGCAGCAGCGCCCCCAGCGTGCGCTTGAAGGACGTGGCCGAAGTGCGCCAGGGCTACAAGGAGCGCGAAGCGGTGATCCGCGCCGCCGGCCATGAAGCAGTCGAACTCGCTGTCTACAAGGAGGGCGACGCCAATACCGTTTCCACCGCCGATGCGCTGGAAGCCCGGCTCGAAACCATCCGCAAGGAAATGCCCAAGGACATCGAGATGACGATGGTGGAGGACCAGTCGGTCTTCATCCGCCACGCCATCAAGGACGTCAAGATCGATGCGGTGATCGGCGGCCTGCTGTCGGTGCTGATCATCTTCCTGTTCCTGCGTGATGGCTGGAGCACCTTCGTGATCTCGCTGTCGCTGCCGATCTCGATCATCGCCACGTTCTTCTTCATGGGCCAGCTCGGCCTGAGCTTGAACGTGATGTCGCTGGGCGGCCTGGCGCTGGCTACCGGTCTGGTGGTGGATGACTCGATCGTGGTGCTGGAGTCCATTGCCAAGGCGCGTGAGCGCGGCATGGGTATTCTGGAAGCGGCGATCAAGGGCACCCGCGAAGTGTTCATGGCGGTGGTTGCCTCGACCTTGACCACCATCGCGGTGTTCCTGCCGCTGGTGTTCGTCGAAGGCATCGCCGGCCAGTTGTTCCGTGACCAGGCGTTGACGGTATCGATCGCCATCGCGGTGTCGCTGGTGGTGTCAATGACCCTGATCCCGATGCTGAGCGCGCTGAAGGGCCGTCCGCCGTTGGAGTTCCCGGCCGAAGACCCGCGCGAGCCGTGGCGTCCGCAGAGCCGCTGGAAGAAGCCGGCTGCCTATGCAGGCCGTGGTATCGGCGCGATGTTCCGCTACGGGTTCTATTTCCTGGCCTGGAGCGTGGTGCGGATCTTCCGTGGCATTGCCGCGGTGGTCGGCCCGGTGATGCGCAAGGCCAGTGATCTGGCGATGGCGCCGTATGGCCGCGCGGAAGCGGGTTACCTGCGCGCGCTGCCGGCGGCATTGAAGCGTCCGTGGCCGATCCTGGGTTTTGCAACCCTGGCCTTCGGTCTGACCTTGGCTGCGCTGCCGCTGCTGGGCGTGGACCTGCTGCCGCAGCTGGCCCAGGACCGCTTCGAGATGACTGCCAAGCTGCCGCCGGGCACGCCACTGGCGCAGACCGATGCATTGGTGCGCGAAGTGCAGCGCAAGCATGCCGGAGAAGAAGGTGTGCGCCTGTTGTACGGCGTCTCCGGTACCGGTACGCGACTGGATGCCAGCCCGACCGAGAGCGGCGAGAACATCGGCAAGCTGTCGGTGGTGATGAATGACACCAAGCTGGAGCCGGCACTGACCGAGAAGCTGCGCGAGACCATGAAGGCCTGGCCATCAGCACAGGTGGATTTCGCCCGCCCGGAGCTGTTCGCGCTGTCGCCGCCGCTGGAGATCGAAATCGAGGGCAATAATCTCGAAGACATCCGTGTCGCCGGCAATCGCTTGGCTGGCATGCTGCGCGAGAACCCGCACTATGCCGACGTCAAGTCGACGGTGGAGCAGGGCTTCCCGGAAATCCAGGTGGTATTCGACCAGGACCGCGCCGCGGCACTCGGCCTGACCACCCGGCAGATCGCTGATGCGGTGGTCAACAAGGTCAAGGGCAATGTCGCTACCCGCTACAGCTTCCGCGATCGCAAGATCGACGTGCTGGTGCGCGTGCAGGAATCGGAGCGTTCCTCGGTCAACGACATCCGTCGCCTGATCGTCAACCCGAGCGGTGCCAAGCCGATCGAGCTGGGCTCGGTGGCCGATGTCATCGCCACCACCGGCCCGAGCGAGATCCACCGTGCCGACCAGCGCCGTGTAGCCATCGTCTCGGCCAACCTGCGCGACATCGACCTGGGCAAGGCCATCACCGAAGTGCAGAGCATGGTCGCCAAGAATCCGCTGGGCACCGACGTCGGCATGCACATCGGTGGCCAGGGCCAGGAACTGGGCGAGTCGATCCGCTCGCTGCTGTTCGCCTTCGCATTGGCGGTGTTCCTGGTCTATCTGGTGATGGCATCGCAGTTCGAATCGCTGCTGCATCCTTTCGTCATCCTGTTCACCATTCCGCTGGCCCTGGTTGGTGCGGTTGCAGCCCTGCTGCTGGCGCGTTCACCGGTCTCGGTGGTGGTGTTCATCGGCTTGATCCTGTTGGTCGGTCTGGTGGTGAAGAACGCCATCATCCTGATCGACAAGGTCAACCAGCTGCGCGAGGAGGGGGTGGCCAAGCGTGAAGCCTTGGTGGAAGGCGCACGTTCGCGTCTGCGGCCGATCATGATGACCACGCTGTGTGCGGTGTTCGGCTTCCTGCCGCTGGCCCTGGCCTTCGGTGAAGGTGCTGAAGTGCGCTCGCCGATGGCGATCACGGTGATCGGTGGCCTGCTGGTGTCGACCCTGCTGACCCTGCTGGTGATCCCGGTGGTGTATGACCTGCTGGATCGCAAGCCGGACGAGTACTACGCCGAGCGCGGCCGCCGTGCACGCCAGGCGATGGCCCAGGCCGAGCAGGTGCTGAGCCACGAGCAGGACCCCATTGGCGGCATCAAGGACTGAGCGGATGAATATCACCGAGCTGTCCATCCGCCGCCCTGTCACCACCATCATGTTGTTCGTGTCGATGGTGGTGATCGGCCTGATTGCTGCGTTCAAGCTGCCGCTGGAGTCCGAGCCGGAAGCATCGATCCCGTTCTTCTTCATCGCCTTGCCATACCCGGGTTCGACCCCGGAAGAAGTGGAACGCAACCTGCTGCGGCCGGTTGAGGAGGCCATCGCCACGATGCCCGGCATCAAGACGATGAACTCGCGCGCCAACGCCGAAGGTGGGCAGATCCAGGTCGAATTCAGCGACTGGAACCGCGATATCGCGATGGCCGCGTCCGAAGCGCGTGAGCGTATCGACGCGGTGCGTGACGAGTTGCCGGACGACTTCCGCCGTTATTACGTGCAGCGCTGGAGCACCAGCGACCAGGAAGCGATCAGCCTGCGCCTGAACAGTGCCGAGGACCTGACTGCGCGCGCCGACATGATCGAGCGTGCCATCAAGCAACGCCTGGAGCGTCTGCCCGGCGTGGCCCGTGTTGAAGTGGAAGGCGTTGCCAAGCAGGAAGTGCTGATCGCGCTGGACAAGGACCGCATCAGCGCGCACGGCGTTGCCCTGAATGATCTGGTGCAGAAGCTGCAGGCGGCCAACTTCGCGGTATCGGCCGGGCAGATCACCGAGGACGGCCGCCGCCTGCGCGTGCAGCCCAAGGGTGAGCTGCTGGAAGTGCAGGAGCTGCGCGACCTGCCGGTCAACAATCGTGGTACCCGCCTGTCGGACATCGCTGAGGTCAGCCTGCAACCGCAGCGCATGAGCTATGTGCGGCGCATGGAAGGCAAGCCCAGCGTGGGCGTGGACATCTACAAGGAGCGCTCGGCGAATCTGGTGGACCTGTCGCGCGCTGTGACCAAAGAGGTCGCGCTGCTGGGTGAGGATCCGGCGTTGCGCGGTGTCGACATCGAGATTGCCTGGGATTCCGGCAAGGCAGTCACCAGTTCGCTGCTGGCCCTGGCCGAGGCCGGTGCGATCGGCCTGCTGCTGTCGGTGATCGTGCTGTACGCCTTCCTGCGCCATTGGCCGTCGACGCTGATGGTGTCGATGGCGATCCCGATCTGTTTCATCATGACCTTGGGCTTCATGTACTTCACCGGCATCAGCCTGAACATCATCTCGATGATGGGCTTGTTGCTGGCGGTGGGCATGCTGGTCGACAACGCCGTGGTGGTGGTGGAAAGCATCTACCAGGAGCGCGAGAAATACCCTGGCAAGCCGGAGATGGCATCCATCATCGGTACCCGCCATGTGGCGATCGCGCTGTCGGCCGGCACCTTGTGCCACTGCGTGGTGTTCCTGCCGATGATGTTCGGCGAGAAGAACATCATCACCATCTACCTGACCCAGCTGGCGTTGACCATCTCGTTCTCGTTGCTGGCCTCGTGGCTGGTGGCGGTGAGTCTGATCCCGATGCTGTCGGCACGGATGAAGACCCCGCCGGCATTGAAGTCGCCGTTCATCAGCCGTCTGCAGGCGCGTTATGCGCGGATACTGCGCTGGACCCTGCAGAACCGTGGCTGGAGCGTGGCAGGTATCGTGTTGGTGTCGGTGCTGAGCGTGTGGCCGATGACCCATACCACCGGTGGTGGCGATGACAATGATCCGGATGAGATCAACATCTTCTACCAATGGAAGGGTTCCTATTCCAAGGAAGAGATGGGCAAGGAAGTGCAGCGCGTCGAGGACTTCGTCAATGCCAACCGCGACGCGTTCAAGATCAAGCGCGTGTACAGCCGTTTCGCCGAACAGGGCTGGGCGCAGACACGCCTGTACCTGAGCATCGACGACCGCGAGCAGAGCAAGAAGATCGAGGAAGAGGTGCGCAAGGGGTTGCCGCAATCGGCACGCGCCAAGATCGGTATCGGCTGGCCGGGTGGCATGGGCAGCGAAGGGCAGGGCCTGCGTTTCAGTCTGGTCGGTGATTCAAGCCAGACCTTGCGTGAGTTGGCCGACGACATCGTGCCGATCCTGGCGCGCAATCCCAAGTTACGCGATGTGCGCGTGGACGTGGGTGATGCCAATGCCGAGCTGGCAGTGCGGGTCAACCGCGAACGTGCAGCGTCGTATGGCTTCAGTGCCCAGCAGGTGGCGCAGTTCGTGGGCATGGCGCTGCGTGGCTCATCGCTGCGTGACTTCCACCGTGATGACGTCGAGATTCCGGTCAATGTGCGTTTCTCTGGCTCGGAGAACTACAGCATCGAAGACTTGTCTTCGTTCATGGTGCGCAGCTCCAGCGGCAAGGAGATCCCGCTGCTGGCGATGGTGGACGTCAACGTCAATCCGGCGGCCAACTCCATCCAGCGCTTGAACCGGCAGACCATGCTGCGTATCGAGGCCGGCCTGGCCAAGGACGTGCCGATGGACCAGGCGCGCAAGTCGGTCGAGGAGACCCTGGACCGGGTGCAGTTCCCGCCGGGCTATGGCTATACGTTCAACGGTGCGGGTTTCAACATCAACTTTGATGGCATGGACCAGATGGTGACGGCGATCTTCATTGCCCTGATCCTGATGGTGGTGATCATGGCGGCGGTGTTCGAGTCGTTGCTGTTCCCGGCGGCGATCATGTCCTGCGTGCTGTTCTCGATCTATGGCGTGTACTGGCTGTTCTGGCTGACCGGTACCGAGATGAACATCATGGCAGTGATCGGCATCCTGGTGCTGATGGGCGTGGTGGTGAACAACGGCATCGTGATGATCGAGCACATCAACAACCTGCGTCGACGTGGGGTGTCGCGTACCGAGGCCTTGATCGAGGGTAGCCGTGAGCGACTGCGGCCGATCATGATGACGATGGGTACGGCGATCCTGGCGATGGTGCCGATTGCCTTGAATACGACCACGGCTGACGGCATGCCGCCGTACTACCCGATGGCGCGCGCGATTGCGGGTGGATTGGCATTCTCGACGGTGGTGAGTTTGTTGTTCCTGCCGACCATCTACGCGCTGCTGGATGATCTGCGTACCGGCACGGCGCGGTTGGTGCGGCGTGCGCGCGGTTTGCCGACGGTGGAGCGTGCGGCTGTTGTAGAGGGCTGATTGGCTGGAGGGCAGGGCGGCTGTAGCTGCTTCGACGACTGGCAGCGAAGGCAACAGCAACAGCTGAAGCAAGAGCTGCCCTCACCCCTACCCCTCTCCCGCATGCGGGAGAGGGGACAGCCGAAGCAAAAGCCGAAGCAAGAGCCGAAGCAAGAGCTGAAGCAAGAGCTGAAGCAAGAGCTGAAGCAAGAGCTGAAGCAAGAGCTGAAGCAAGAGCTGAAGCAAGAGCTGAAGCAAGAGCTGAAGCAAGAGCTGAAGCAAGAGCTGAAGCAAGAGCCGAAGCTGGTGCTTGAGATGTGGTTTTGGCTGCCGTAAGCCGAGGAGGCTGCAGCAGAAGAAGATGTATGAGATCCAATCCCCTCTCCCGTTTACGGGAGAGGGGTAGGGGTGAGGGCGCTTCTACGCTCTTAGCGCTCTACAGCCTCAACGCTTTAAAGCTTCAAAGCCCAAAAAGCCTCACCCAGCCAACTTCCCATAAACACTGAAACCGGTAAGCCACAGTCCCAGCATGCTGCCGATATTGGTCAGCATGAAAGTCAGTACGATGCGGGTAACGCGATTCCGGTACCAGCCTTTCAGGCTCTGCGCATCATCACGCAGTTGCAGGAAATCCTGATACGTCGGCTTGCGCAGGCGCGTTTCAACCAGCGCCGAAAACGCACCGGTGGGAATGCTCAAGCGGAAGGGCTTGAACGGCGCAACCACGATCGCGGTCAGAATGCTCAACGGATGGCTGGCAGCAAGCAGTGCACCCAAGCCAGCCAGGCCGCCGGTGAACATCGCCCAGGTCAGCAGCATGTCGGCACCCATGCCCATGCCGCCCTTCCAGAAACCAAACCCGATACCACCCAGCACGATGGCCAGGATGCCCAGCGTGATCCACGGGATGTTGCGCTTCTTCGGCACCGACTCCAGCTGCTCGCGCAGCGGTCCGGGTGCTTCGATATCGGTTTCCAGGTAACGGGCCAACCCTGCAAGGTGACCCGCGCCAACAACTGCCAGCACATTGCGTTGCTCGCTGTTGTGTTCCTCGCGCAGACGCGTGGCCATGTGGCGGTCGCGCTCGCCGATGATGGCCTGGTACAGCGCCGGGCTTTCGTTGGCGAACTCGCCGAAGCTCGATTCCAGCATGTCGCCTTGCTTGAGCTTCTCGATTTCTTCTTCGCCCACATCCTCGGACGAGAACAGGCCGGCACCCAGACCCATCACCAGCTTCAGCTTGCCAAAGAAGCCCAGGCTCAGCGAAGCGCGGCGGAAGGTGAGGCCGACATCGCGGTCGATCAGGTGCACGGGCAGGTTGTTGGCCTTGGCCAGTTCCACCGCGCGCTTCAGTTCGGCACCGGGTTCGATCCCCAACTGCTCGGCGAGACGGCGTTGGTAAGCGGCCAGCGCGAGGTTGGCGGCAAACAGCGCCACGCGGCCCTTGCGGATCACTTCGACCAGATCCAGCTGTGCCAAGGCATTGGGATTGGTCAGCGCCTGCAGGCGCTGCGGGTCCAGCTCGACTGCGACTGCGTCGTACTGGCCGCTGGCGATGGCCTGTTCAACCGCTTGTACGCTGGCTGCAGAGACGTGGGCAGTGCCCAGCAAGGTGTAGCGCACGCCGTCACGTTCAACCACGCGCACAGGCTGGCCGGCCAGCAGTTCGCCGCCGGTTTCGATAGAGGAGTCAGTCATTGCTTCATTCATTGGATGGGGCGCTGTCGGCACCGTCGCCGAGTGCGCGTTGCATCTGTACCGTGTCCAGCCAGCGACCGTGCTTGCGGCCAAGGCCGCGGAACACGCCAACCAGCTCAAAGCCGAAACGCTCGTGCAGCTTGATCGACGCGGTATTGGTCGGTTCGCCGATCACCGCGATCATCTGCCGGAAGCCGAGTGCGGTGCATTCGTCGATCAAGGCCTGCATCAAGGCCTTGCCAACACCTTTACCCTGGAAGCGAGCATCGACGTAGACCGAGTTCTCCACGGTCCACTGATAGGCGATGCGGGCGCGGTAGCTGTTGGCGTAGGCGTAACCGGCTACCTCGCCGTCGATGGTGGCGACGAGATAGGGGAAGCCGCGTGCGGTGATGTCCTGCATGCGCTGCGCCATCTCCGCCGCGGCGGGGACTTCGTACTCGTAGGTGTTGACCAGCTCGCGCACCTCCACCGCGTAGATCGCGGTGATGGCCGGGATGTCAGCGGGGGTTGCGGTGCGCAGCTGCAGGGTCATGTCAGGTCCGGTCAGTCGATGTAGCGCTTGAGCAGGTCGCCGTAGGCATCGATGCGGCGATCACGCAGGAACGGCCAGATCCGGCGGACGTGCTCGCTGCGCTGCAGGTCGACGTCGCAGACCAGCAGGGTTGCTTCGGTGCCGGCTTCGGCAATGAACTCGCCCTGCGGGCCCAGCACGTGGCTGTTGCCCCAGAAGTTGATGCCGGACGCGCCCAGTGGCGAGGCTTCGTGGCCGACGCGGTTGCAGCTCAGCACCGGCACGCCGTTGGCAACGGCATGGCCGCGGTGGCTCAGCACCCAGGCATCGCGCTGGCGGTTCTTCTCGTCCTGCACATCGTCCGGGTCCCAGCCGATCGCGGTCGGGTAGAGCAGCAGCTCAGCACCGGCCAGGGCCATCAGGCGGGCGGCTTCCGGATACCACTGGTCCCAGCAGACCAGCACGCCGAGGCGACCCACAGATGTCTCGATCGGCTTGAAACCGATGTCGCCGGGGGTGAAGTAGAACTTCTCGTAGAAGCCCGGGTCGTCGGGAATGTGCATCTTGCGGTACTTGCCCAGCAAGGTGCCGTCTTTTTCGAAGACCACGGCGGTGTTGTGGTACAGGCCAGCGGCGCGGCGCTCGAACAGCGAGCCGACGATGACCACGCCATGCTTCCTGGCCAGTGCGCCGAGGTGTTCGGTGCTGGGGCCGGGGATTGGCTCGGCCAGATCGAACTCGTCCACCGATTCGTGCTGGCAGAAGTACGCGCCGTTGTGCAGTTCCTGCAGCAGCACCAGTTTCGCGCCCTGCGCGGCAGCCTCGGCTACGCGTGCATCAATCACGGCCAGGTTGGCGGCGGCATCACCGTGGTTTCGTTCCTGCACCAGGGCGACGGTAAGAGGGCTGCGCGAGTTCATGCTGCGATCCTGCGGGGGAAAGCACGAATGTTAACGCGGATGTGGGCTGGCAATGCGGTCTGGGCTGAACGGAGAGCGCAGTAGGGCGCGCCCGCGGTAGCTTGTGCTTTTCAGGTAGAGCCGAGCCATGCTCGGCTGAACATGCACGTAGCAGATCCGGATTGCGCGGCCCCGGAGCGAAAGGCAGCCGAGCGTGGCTCGGCTCTACGCTTTGAGCCCCTCTCCCGTTTGCGGGGGGAGAGAGGCCGGTTGCGAACCACTGGTTCGCGGTCGATCGAGCGCCTTTGCGCCAGCGCAAAGGCCGGGGCGCGGAGCGGGGGTTGGGGTGAGGGGGCTTTTCGCTGGTAAAGCCCCTGCCGAGCATGGCTCGGCACTACAGTTGCTGCGCTCAGTTTTTCAGCAGGCCGGCTGGCAGCTGCATGGTGATGCAGTGCAGGCTGCCGTTCTGCCAGATCAGCGAGCGGCAGGGAACCTGCACGATTTCGCGGTCGGGGAAAGCCTGTGCCAGTACGTCACGCGCGACACCATCGGCGGCGTCGCCATAGGCCGGCATCAGTACCGCGCCATTGATGATCAGGAAATTGGCGTACGAGGCTGCCAGACGGCGGCCTTCGTCCAGAACCGGCTCCGCCCAGGGCAGCGGGAACAGGCGGTAAGGCTTGCCGTCGCTGGTGCGCAGTGCGGCCAGTTCGGCGCCCATGGCCTGCAGCTCGGCGTAATGCGAATCCTGTGGGTCGTCGCAGTTCTGGTAAACGATGCTGTCGGCCGAGGCGAAGCGGGCGAGGGTATCGATATGGGCGTCGGTGTCGTCGCCTTCCAGGTAGCCGTGGTCCAGCCACAGCACGCGGTCCTGCTGCATCCAGCTGGCCATGTCGGTGCTGAGTGAATCGCGGTCGCGCTCGGGGTGGCGTTCGTGCAGGCACTTCCAGGTGGTCAGCAGGGTGCCGGCACCGTCGGTGTCGATGGCGCCGCCCTCGAGCGCGAACGGAATGCTGCGGACCTGCGCATTGTTGAACACCTGGGCCTGGTCGAGCACGCCGACCAGTTGGTCATCGAGGCTGGCTTCGAACTTGCCGCCCCAGCCGGTGAAGCGGAAATCCAGCAGCTGGAAGCTGCCGTCGGCGCGCTTGAGGGTGATCGGGCCGGAATCGCGCAACCAGGTGTCATCGTAAGGGGCGGTGACGAACTGCACGCGATCCATGTCCACGCGGTTCGAGCGCAGGCGCATTTCCGCGTAGGTCTCGATGTCGTCATCGGCCACGCAGATCAGCACCGGCTGGTAGCGGGTGATCGCGCTGACCAGGGCGATGTAGGTTTCCTCAACCTCGGCCAGGCGCTCGGCCCAGTCGGTGTCGGCATTCGGCCAGGCGATCAATACGCCGGACTGGGTTTCCCATTCGGCTGGAAAGCGGAGCGTTTCGTTCATTCTTCTCGGATGCGTTCGGCCCGGTCGGGCGTTGGAGCGGCAGGCCAGGGCCTGCCGCCTGGAAAGGGGTCAGCGGATCGGGGGCTTTGGCCCGATTTCATCCGGGCTGGCCTGGCGGGCTACCACGTCGATCACGCGCTGCTTCTCGAAGTACACGGTAAAGGCCGGATAAACCCAGCGGTTGATGGTTGGCCATTGCCGTTTCTGGCCGCCGCGCGGGTCCATGCGCTCGCTCGGTGCGCCGAAGCGGGCTTCCACCTCGGCCATGCTCTGGCCGCGGGCTGGGATGGCCTGGGCCGGCTTCTCCTGTGCGCGCTCGATCAGCAAAGTGTCAGCCTGCGCTGCCGGTGCGGCGGCAAGAACGGCGATCAGGCCCAGAATCTTGAATGCGTGCTTCATGGTCACATCTCCCCAGAGGACAGGTTGGGATTACAGCAAAAATTGACGATGAAAGTGTGGTCCTGCGTCGTTGTTGCTGCATGCACTCAGCAATGCGTCATCGCGGTGCCTGACCCGGTACGCAAAAAGCCGCCCGGAAGGCGGCTTTTTGGCGTTGCCTGACCCTTGAGGATCAAGCCCTGGCTTGCGCCAGTTGGCTCAGCGCTGGCGAGCCTTGAAGCGCGGGTTCGACTTGCAGATCACGAAGATCTTGCCGCGACGGCGCACAACTTTGCAATCACGGTGACGGGTCTTCGCCGACTTCAGGGAGGACAGAACTTTCATGACATACCTCGGCGGATACTGGTAAGGAGATCTTAGGAGCGTGGCCGCGGATATGCAGGGTAACGCCCGTTCAAGCCCGCCATTCTACTGGGTATTTCCGCGCCAGTTCAAGTGCTTGCGTGCAAACGGGTGCGGGCAGGGCGGTGCGGGGCGCTAGAATAGCCTGATTCTCGCTCCAGACAGGCATCCAGATGAGTCAATTGCCCCCCGTTCTCACCATTGATGGCCCGTCCGGGGCTGGCAAGGGTACCGTCAGTCGCATTATTGCCCGCCAGCTGGGCTGGCATTACCTGGACTCCGGTGCGCTGTATCGCGCGGTGGGTGTGGCCGCCAGCTGGGCTGATATAGACACCTCCGATGCCTCGGCGCTGGTGCGCTGCACCTTTGACACCAAGGTCCAGTTCGTCGAGCAGGGCGAGAGCCTGCGGGTACTGGTCAACGGTAGCGATGCCACTGATGAGTTGCGCCTGGAGACGACGGGGGCACTGGCCTCGGCCATTGCCGCCATTCCCGAGGTCCGGGCCGCGCTGAAGGAGCGTCAGCGCGCATTCAGGGTTTTGCCCGGGTTGGTGGCCGATGGTCGAGATATGGGGACCGTCATCTTCCCTGACGCCCCATTCAAGGTTTTCCTGACCGCGAGCGCCGAGGAGCGGGCCGAGCGGCGGCATAAACAGTTGAAAGAAAAAGGGGTTTCGGTTAACTTTGAAGACCTCCTGCGTGAGATCATGGCCCGCGACGCCCGTGATGCACAGCGCGCAGTGGCGCCCCTGAGGCCGGCCGATGACGCCATCCTCATCGACACCAGCGGTATTGGCATCGACGACGTCGTTGCCAAGGTGCTGGGTCTGGTTTCCAAGGAAGCCTGATCCTCGCAGCGTTGAGTGCGGTCAGTTGATCGATCGCAGTCGTAGCAAAGATGTTGCAACAACCCGCTGCGCAATGGTGCGTGGTGGGCTTTTTCATTCACATTCGGCCGCTGTCATGGGGTCGTCCAACAGGCTGGACAGTACGGGTTTTCGCAACAGATCCGCTGTCCATATGTTCAACTGAGTAAATCTAATGACCGAATCATTTGCAGAACTGTTTGAAGCCAGTCAGGCCAATCTGGCCAAGCTGAAGCCCGGTGCCATCGTTATCGGTACCGTCGTTGAAGTCCGCGGCGACGTGGTCGTGATCAACGCCGGCCTGAAGTCCGAAGGCATCGTGCCGATCGAACAGTTCCGTAACGACGCTGGTGAAATCGACGTGGGCGTGGGCGACCAGGTAAAGGTTGCACTGGACTCGATCGAGAACGGCTTCGGCGAAACCGTCCTGTCGCGCGAGAAGGCAAAGCGCGCCATGGTGTGGGACGAGCTGGAAGAAGCGTTGGAAAAGAACGAAACCATCACCGGTCGCATCAGCGGCAAGGTCAAGGGTGGTTTCACCGTGGACATCAAGGATGTCCGCGCATTCCTGCCCGGTTCGCTGGTCGATGTGCGCCCCGTGCGCGACCCGGCCTACCTGGAAGGCAAGGAGCTGGAATTCAAGCTCATCAAGCTGGACCGCAAGCGTAACAACGTGGTCGTGTCGCGTCGTGCAGTTGTCGAGAGCGAGCACTCGGAAGAGCGCGAGCAGCTGATGGACAAGCTGCAGGAAGGCGCAATCCTGAAGGGTGTCGTCAAGAACCTGACCGATTACGGCGCATTCGTGGACCTGGGCGGTATCGACGGCCTGCTGCACATCACCGACATGGCATGGAAGCGCGTGCGCCATCCGTCCGAAGTCGTGAACGTCGGCGACGAGCTGGACGTGCGCGTGCTGAAGTTCGACCGCGAGCGCAACCGCGTTTCGCTGGGCCTGAAGCAGCTGGGCGAGGATCCGTGGGACAACATCGCACGTCGTTACCCGGCCAACAGCCGCGTGTTCGGCAAGGTCTCCAACGTGACCGATTACGGCGCGTTCGTTGAGATCGAGCCGGGCGTGGAAGGCCTGGTGCACGTCTCCGAGATGGATTGGACCAACAAGAACGTCAACCCGTCCAAGGTTGTCCAGGTTGGTGATGAAGTCGAAGTGATGGTGCTGGACGTTGATGAAGAGCGTCGTCGTATCTCGCTGGGCATGAAGCAGGTTGCTGCCAACCCGTGGGAAACCTTCGCTGCCATCTTCAAGAAGGGCGACAAGGTTTCCGGCCAGATCAAGTCGATCACCGATTTCGGTATCTTCATTGGCCTGGACGGCGGCATCGACGGCCTGGTGCACCTGTCGGACATCAGCTGGAACACCACCGGCGAAGACGTGGTTCGCAACTTCAAGAAGGGCGACACCCTGGACGCAGTGGTCCTGGCCGTCGACCCGGAGCGCGAGCGCATCTCGCTGGGCGTCAAGCAGCTTGAGCAGGACCCGTTCGGCCAGTACATGGCTGCCAACCCGAAGGGTTCGAAGGTCGAAGGCGTCGTGAAGGAAGTTGACGCCAAGGGCGCAACCATCGAGCTGGCTGACGGCATCGAAGGCTACGTTTCGGCACGTGACGTCGCCAACGAGCGCGTCGACGACGCGACCCAGTTCCTGAAGGTCGGCGACAAGGTCGAAGCCAAGTTCGTGGGCATGGACCGCAAGGGCCGTACCCTGCAGCTGTCGATCAAGGCCAAGGATGATGCTGAAATGCGCGAAGTGCTGGAGGAATACCAGTCCTCTTCGGCTTCCAGCGGCACCACCCAGCTGGGCGCACTGCTGCGTGCACAGCTGAACGGCAACAAGTCCGAGTAATCGGCTTCCTGTTGTAGATTTGACCTGGCGGCCCGGACATCAGTCCGGGCCGTTTCAGGGTAAGACCCTGCCATTGACGAGTACGCAATGACCAAATCCGAATTGATCGAAATCCTCGCGCGCCACCAGGCGCACCTGAAGGCTGATGATGTCGATCTGGCGGTGAAGTCGTTGCTGGAAATGATGGGTGGGGCGCTGTCCTCCGGCGACCGCATCGAGATCCGCGGTTTCGGTAGTTTTTCCCTGCATTACCGCCCGCCGCGTCTTGGCCGTAACCCGAAGACGGGTGAGTCGGTTGCGCTGCCGGGCAAGCATGTTCCACATTTCAAGCCGGGCAAGGAACTGCGCGAGCGCGTCAGTTCGGTGGTGCCGCTGGAAAGTGACCCTGCCTGAGTGCTTCTGGCTGGGTGCTGCGCAGTAGATTGACTGCTGCCATTTCTTCCGCTGAACGGTAAGCTACGGGCTCTTGTTACAGGAGTAAGCCGGCGCATGAAGACCGTTCGATTAGTGATTCTGCTGGCGGTGTTGATAGGCGGTCTTGTGATCGGCTCGCTCAACTCGCAGCCCATCGAAATCAGCCTCGCGTTCTGGGTGCTCAAAACCACCTCGGGTATCGCAATCATTGCCTCGCTGTTGCTCGGCGCCCTGGTGGGCGGTGGCATGGTGATGGCAGCACTGGTGGTGCCGATGTACACCAAGCTGCGTCGCGCCAATAAAGCGGCCGCCTTGACGGCATCAGAGCCTGTTGCGCCTGCCGCGCAGACGCCTTCTCCTTTTGACGGACGCTAAGCAACGATGGCCTTCATCAGTGAGTGGTTCTGGTTTTTCCTGTGCCTGCCGGTTGCCGCGATCGCCGGCTGGGTGATTGGTCGTCGCAGTGGCCAACGCCACAGCGAGAATCAGGTCACCCGACTTTCCAGTACCTATTTCCGTGGCTTGAACTATCTGCTCAACGAGCAGCCGGACAAGGCCATCGAGTTGTTCCTGCATATTGCCGAGCTGGACAAGGAAACCTTCGAAACCCAGGTTGCGCTTGGGCATCTGTTCCGCCGCCGTGGCGAAGTGGACCGGGCGATCCGTCTGCACCAAGGCCTGGTCAATCGCAATGACCTGAGTGACACGCAGCGCGTGCAGGCCTTGCTGGCGCTCGGCGAGGACTATATGAAGTCCGGCCTGCTGGATCGCGCCGAAACCGTATTCACCGAGTTGGCGAAGCTCGACCAGCGTGCCCCGCAAGCCTTGAAGCACCTGATCGGGATCTATCAGGCCGAGCGCGATTGGGAAAAGGCCATCGAGAACGCAACGCGCTATGAAGCGGTCACCGACGAGCCGATGGGCAAGCTGATCGGGCAGTTCGAATGCGAACTCGCCGAGCGCTATCGCGCGGCAGGGCGGTTGGACGATGCGCGTGCGGCGATCAACCGGGCCAATGTCGCCGATGCGATGAGCGTGCGCGCAGGCATCATCGAAGGCCGTCTGGAAAGTGATTTCGGCAATGATGAAGCGGCCGTGCGCGCGTTTGAACGGGCCGCACGCAATGATCCGGACTACCTGCCCGAAATCCTGCCGCAGCTGCTGAAGAACTACCGCAATGTCGGTGACCTTGCCGGCGCACGTGCATTCCTCGCTGAAATGACCGAGCACTACCGCGGCATCGCGCCGGTGTTGGCACTCACCCGTTTGATGGAAGAACAGGAAGGGCCGGCGCCTGCACGCGCCTACCTGGGGCGCCAGCTCAAGGATCGGCCGTCGGTACGCGGCGAGTCCGCCCTGATCGATCTGACCCTCGCCGAAGGCGCTGATCCGGTCGCCACCTTGCAGGACCTGAAGCACATCACCGATCAGTTGCTGGTTCGCAATCCGGCCTATCGTTGCACGCGTTGCGGCTTTGGTGCGCGGACGCACCACTGGCAATGTCCCAGCTGCAAGGAATGGGGTACGGTCAAGCCACTGTTGAACTTCGCGGTGCTCTGAGTGCTGGAACAGCATTACTGGTTGGTGCTGCTGGTATTGGTTACTGCAGCAGCAGTGACCTGGCTGGCGATCCGCTATGCGCGCTGGCGGCAGTTGATCGACCAGCCTGGCGAGCGCCGCAGCCATATCGTGTCGACCCCGCGTGGTGGGGGTGTCGGCATTGTAGTCTCGCAGTTGCTGGCCTGCGTGCTGGGTGCTGTGTGGTTACCAGGCCAAGCGCTCGTGCTGCTGGTATTCGCGGTTGGCCTGTTGATGGTGGCGGGAATCGGCTGGTGGGACGATCATCGCTCGCTGCCCGCCTTGCCTCGGCTGTGCGTTCACCTCGTGGCCGGGCTGATGCTTGCGGTATTGGTATGGCTTGGCACCGGGAGCGTGGTGAAAGCGGCGTTCTGTTTTGGGTTGGCCGTGTCGTTGGTGAACATCTGGAACTTCATGGATGGCATCAATGGCTTGGCTACCACCCAGGCCATCCTGGTGGGGCTGGGCGCGGCATGGTTGCTGCCGGCGCCCTATGCGCTTGCCGGCTGGGTGCTGGCAGCGGGCTGTGCAGGGTTCTTGCCGTTCAATTTTCCCCGGGCTCGGATTTTCATGGGGGACGTTGGTAGCGGCGCGCTTGGCTATCTGGTGGCGGGTCTGCTGGCACTTGGTCTGAGTGTCACCGACAGCGCGCCAGTGCTATGGCTGATGCTGCCCGCAGTGTTTCTGGTCGATTCGGGTTTCACGCTGCTTTCACGGATGCTCAAGGGCGAACCGTGGATGCAGCCGCATACCCAGCATCTTTATCAACGCTTTGTGAAGCGTGAATACAGTCACGCGGCTGTGACGCTGGGGTATTCGCTCTTCAGCGTTGTGGGGCTTACACTTGCAGCGCAGTTTTCAAGGCTTCCCCTAGATTGGGGGTGGGCAGGGGGCGTCACCTGGCTGGTTGCTGCGGCAATGGCGTGGGTGTTCCTGCGTGCTAAGGCACTTACTTAAGGACAGTGTTTTATATGGCGTCTTGGTTCGAGCGCTTTGTAGGCGGTGGTCCGCGCTACGCGGTGATGCTGCACGACCTGGTCATGGTTTGGTTGTGTTGGCAGTTGCTGCTGATGGCGCGCTTTGCATTGCTGGATGCAGGTCCCGTGCATCCGTGGTTTTCGCTCGATGTTGCGGCGGTCATTGCGATCCAGGCGGTCGCATTCTGGAAGGTGGGGCTGTACCGGGGGCTGTGGCGATTTGCGTCGGTCGCCGATCTGATCAACATCTTCAAGGCCAGTTTCATCGGGCTGTTGGCGATAGTCATGGTGTTTTCCTATCGCCGCCTGGATGGCATTCCCATTTCTGTGTTGATGGTCTATCCGTTCGCGTTGTCCGCGATGCTGGGTGGGCCTCGTCTGCTTTACCGTGCATGGAAGGACTACCAGGCGCAGCATTCCGATGCGCGCGCACGGCGCGTGCTGGTGCTCGGGGCGGGCCAGGCAGCCGAATCACTGATCAAGGACCTACGCCGTTCTGGTGTCTATGAGCCGGTAGGCCTGCTGGATGACTCTCCCCATCTGCAAGGGGCTTGGCTGCATGGCGCGGCGATTCTCGGTACCTTGGACGAGGTCGCGGTAGTTGCCAGGGAGACCAGTGCCAAGCTGCTGGTGATCGCCATTCCAACGCTTGATGCAGCTGGCATGCAGCGTGTGGTCGGGCTTTGTGAAAGCACTGGTTTGCCGTTCCGCACGGTTCCGCGCTTGACCGATATTCTCGAAGGCAGCTCGTTGCCGGGTCAGCTCAAAGAAGTCGCCATTGAAGACCTGCTGGGGCGCAAGCCCATCCTGCCGGAC
This sequence comes from Stenotrophomonas sp. 21LCFQ19, assembly GCF_056861425.1. Lineage (NCBI taxonomy): Bacteria > Pseudomonadati > Pseudomonadota > Gammaproteobacteria > Lysobacterales > Lysobacteraceae > Stenotrophomonas > Stenotrophomonas sp. 21LCFQ19. The sequence continues at coordinate 318,759 of NZ_JBSPUF010000002.1, forward strand.
TGGGAGCTGCTGCGCAGCTGGTTGCGCGGACGTACTGTCCTGGTCACCGGCGGTGGTGGCTCCATTGGTTCGGAGCTTTGTCGCCAATGTGCGCGGCACGGTGTGTCGCGCATCGTGGTCTTGGAAATCAGTGAACTGCTGATGATCAACATCCAGGCCGAATTGAACCGGAGCTTTCCCGATCTCGAGGTGCATGGCGTCCTGGGCGATTGCGGTGATCCTGCCGTCATCCGTCACGCGCTGCGCACCTACAACCCGGACACCGTGTTCCATGCTGCGGCGTACAAGCAGGTGCCTCTGCTGGAGGCGCAGCTGCGCGAGGCGGTGCGTAACAACACCTTGTCGACCGAGTGTGTCGCAACTGCCTGTATTGAGTCGCGGGTTGAGAACTTCGTCTTCATTTCCACCGACAAGGCGGTTGATCCGGCAAATGCACTGGGTGCAACCAAGCGCTACGCAGAGATGATCTGCCAGAGCTTGAATCGGCGCAGCGCACATACCCGCTTCGTCACGGTGCGCTTTGGCAACGTGTTGGGTTCGGTGGGAAGCGTGGTGCCGATGTTCCGCGAACAGATCCGCAAGGGTGGTCCGATCAGCGTCACGCATCCTGATGTAACGCGCTATTTCATGACGATTCCCGAGGCTTGCCTGCTGATTCTGCAGGCAGCGGCATCGTCTTCACGCGGTGCGATCTACATGTTGGACATGGGCGAGCCTGTCCTCATCCGTCACCTTGCCGAACAGATGATCCGGTTGGCGGGCAAGCAGCCGGGGGTTGATATTCCAATCATCTACACCGGTTTGCGTCCAGGTGAGAAGCTGCACGAGAGATTGTTCTACGCAGACGAGAACTGCCAACCGACGGTGCACCCGAAGGTAATGGCCGCCGGGGTGCGTGAGTTCTCTCCCGAGCTGGTCTTGAACAACGTGACGGCCCTCAGGAAAGCTGTTGCGGCCTATGACATCGAGGGGATGCGCACTATCCTTGCGACAACCATTCCCGAATTCATGTCGGCCGAAGACGCGGCGAGACAGGCGGGTACAGCCAACATCGTTCCGTTTCCCACCACCAAAGAAGCTGGAAGAAGTCATTGATGCACGGTCGAATCAAAAAAGCAGTGTTTCCCGTCGCCGGGCTTGGAACACGGTTCCTGCCGGCCACAAAAACTGTGCCGAAGGAAATGCTGCCGATCATTGATCGGCCGTTGATCCAGTACGCCGTTGATGAGGCGATCGAGGCCGGTTGCGATACGTTGATCTTCATCACCAACCGCTACAAACATGCGGTCGCTGACTACTTCGACAAGGCCTACGAACTGGAGCAGAAGCTGGAGCGCGCTGGCAAGCTGGAGCAGCTGGAGCTGATCCGTCACGTGCTGCCCAAGGGCGTGCGTGCTGTTTTCGTGACCCAGACCGAGGCGCTTGGGCTGGGACACGCGGTGCTTTGTGCCAAGGCGATTGTCGGCGACGAGCCGTTTGCGGTACTGCTGCCCGACGATCTGATCTGGAACCGCGGCGAAGGCGCTCTCAAGCAGATGGCTGACCTGAGCGAGGCCAGTGGTGGCAGTGTCATTGCGGTGGAGGATGTGCCGCATGACAAGACTGGTAGCTATGGCATCGTTGCAACCGACAAGTTTGATGGTCGCAAGGGGCATATCACCCAGATCGTTGAAAAACCGAAGCCGGAAGATGCGCCGAGTGATCTGGCGGTGGTTGGTCGCTATGTACTTAGTCCGAAGATCTTCGAGTTGCTGGAGGCCACCGGCACCGGCGCAGGTGGTGAGATCCAGTTGACCGATGCGATTGCGCAGTTGCTCAAGGCCGAGCAGGTAGATGCGTATCGCTTTGAAGGTACGCGTTTTGACTGCGGCACCCATCTGGGTCTGATCGAAGCGACCGTGCGCTTCGCATTGGAGAACGAAAAGCTGGCAGGGCCGGCTCGGGCAGCGATGCAGAAGATGCTGGCGGAGTAAGCGCCGGGAGTATTCTGCAGGCTGACGTCATCTGTCAGCCGGATGCAGTGGAGAAGCAGCCGCAAGGCTGCTTTTCTGTTTCTGGCGCCGGGTGGCTCCTCGCGATGAACCGTGCAAAAAGAAGGCGGCCTTCAGGCCGCCTTCTTCGATCAACAGCGCAGCAGATCGCTTACAGCGATTCGAAAATACCTGCCGCGCCCATGCCGGTGCCAATGCACATGGTGACCATGCCGTACTTCTGCTGGCGACGGCGCAGGCCGTGCAGCAGGGTCGCGGTACGGATCGCGCCGGTGGCGCCCAGCGGGTGGCCCAGGGCGATGGCGCCGCCCAGCGGGTTGATCTTGGACGGGTCCAGCCCGCAATCACGGATGACCGCCAGCGACTGCGCGGCAAAAGCTTCATTGAGTTCGATCCAGTCCAGCTGGTCCTGGCTCAGGCCGGCCTGCTTCAATGCCTTCGGGATCGCTGCGATCGGGCCGATGCCCATCACTTCCGGGCGCACGCCGGCGACCGAGAAGCTGACGAAGCGGGCCAGCGGGGTCAGGCCGTAGTCCTTGATCGCCTGCTCGGAGGCCAGCAGCACCGCACCGGCGCCGTCGCTCATCTGCGAGGAGTTGCCTGCCGTGACGGAGCCGCCGAACTGACCATTGCGGAATACCGGGCGCAGCTTGGCCAGGCCTTCTGCGGACGAATCCATACGCGGACCTTCGTCGGTATCGGCCAGCTTGTTGCGGGTGATGATGCGCTTGCCATCAGCCACGTCAGGCAGGTGCGAAACGATGTCGTAGGGGCTGATCTCGTCCTTGAACTCGCCGTTCTGGATCGCGGCGATGGCCTTCTGGTGCGAGGCCAGGGCGAACGCATCCTGTTCTTCGCGCGAGACCTTCCATTCCTCGGCGACCTTCTCGGCGGTGATGCCCATGCCGTAGGCAATGGCGACGTGGTCGTTGTCGAACACGCTCGGTGCCATCGCGATCTTGTTGCCCATCATCGGCACCATCGACATCGACTCGGTGCCGCCGGCCAGCATCAGGTCGCTGTTGCCCAGACGGATCTGGTCGGCAGCCATCGCCACGGCCTGCAGGCCGGACGAGCAGAAACGGTTGACCGTCTGCGCGGCGATGGTGTTCGGCAGGCCGGCCAGCAGCACGCCGATGCGCGCCACGTTCATGCCTTGCTCGGCTTCGGGCATGGCGCAGCCGATGATAGCGTCATCGATGCGGTTGACGTCCACGCCCGGGGCCTGTGCGACCACGGAACGGAGCACGTGGGCGAGCATGTCGTCCGGACGGGTGTTGCGGAACATGCCCTTGGGCGCCTTGCCAACCGGGGTGCGGGTGGCGGCGACGATGTAGGCGTCCTGGATTTGCTTGGTCATTGCAGTGATCTCTTCAATAGGTGTGAGCGTGAGGGCGGGCGAGGGCAGCGCTGGCAGCGCCGCCCCGAAGCACGCTCACTCAGTTCCGCAGCGGCTTGCCGGTGGTCAGCATGTGCGCGATACGGGCCTGGGTCTTTTCCTGCTGGGCCAGTTCGACGAAGTGCTTGCGCTCCAGGGTCAGTAGCCACTCTTCGTCGACCACGCTGTTGCGGTCGACCTTGCCGCCGCACAACACGGTGGCGATGCGCTCGGCGATCTCGTAGTCGTAGGGGCTGATGAAGCGGCCTTCCAGCATGTTGACCAGCATCATCTTGAAGGTGGCGATGCCGACGTCACCGGCCACGCGGATGCGGCGTGCCGGCATCGGCGGACGGTAGCCGCCTTCGACCAGCGCGGTGACTTCGGCCTTGGCGATGTGCAGCAGCTCGAAGCTGTTGAACACGACCTTGTCGGTGCCGCGCATCAGGCCCAGCTCCTTGGCGTTGACCGCCGAGTTGGAGACCTTGGCCATGGCGACGGTTTCGAAGGTCTTCTTCAGCTCGGCGAACACGTCGCCGTCCGGACCGGCCGCCTGCGAGGCACGCACGGCGATTTCCTTCAGGCCACCACCGGCCGGCAGCAAGCCGACGCCGGCTTCCACCAGACCGATGTAGCTCTCCAGCGCCGCAACCGACTTGGCCGCGTGCATCTGGAATTCGCAGCCGCCGCCCAGCGCCAGGCCGCGCACCGCGGTGACAACCGGCACGGTGGCGTACTTGATGCGCTGGCTGGTGCGCTGGAAGTTGGCGACCATCGCCTCGAACTCGGCGAATTTGCCGGCCTTCAACGCGCCCAGTGCGCCGGACAGATCGGCACCGGCGGAGAAGGGCTCCTTGTTCTGCCAGATCACCACGCCCTTGAACTGCTTCTCGGACAAGGCAATCGCGTGCTGGATGCCGTCCAGGACCTGGTCGGAGACGGTGTTCATCTTGGTCTTGAAGCTGATGACGCCGATGCCATCGCCGTCGGTCCACAGACGGATGCCGTCGTTCTCGAACACGGTTTCGCCCTGCGCGAACTTCTCGCCCAGCAATGCGTCCGGGAAGCGCTGGCGCTGGTACACCGGCAGCGACGAACGCGGCACCAGTGCATTCTGCGACGGGCTGTAGCTGCCTTCTGCAGCATGCACGCCGTCACGGCCGTCCAGCACCCAGGCCGGCAACGGGGCATTGCTCATGCTCTTGCCAGCCGCGATGTCGTCGGCGATCCACTGCGCCACCTGCTTCCAACCGGCAGCCTGCCAGGTCTCGAACGGGCCCAAGGACCAGCCGTAGCCCCAGCGGATGGCCAGGTCGACGTCGCGCGCGGTTTCGGCGATGTCGGCCAGGTGGTAGGCGCTGTAGTGGAACAGGTCGCGGAACGTCGCCCACAGGAACTGTGCGTGCGGGTGCTGGCTTTCGCGCAGCTTGGCGAACTTTTCGGCCGGGTTCTTGATCTTCAGGATCTCGACCACTTCCGGTGCGGCGACGCGGTCGGCCGGACGGTAGTCCTGCTTCTCAAGGTCGACGACCATGATGTCCTTGCCGACCTTGCGGAAGATGCCGGCGCCGGTCTTCTGGCCCAATGCACCCTTGCCGATCAGCGCGCCCAGCCATGCCGGCGCGTTGAAGTACTTGTGCCACGGGTCGTCGGGCAGGGTGTCACCCATGGTCTTGATGACGTGGGCCATGGTGTCCAGGCCGACCACGTCGGAGGTGCGATATGTAGCCGACTTCGGGCGGCCGACCAGTGGCCCGGTCAGGCCGTCCACTTCGTCAAAGCCCAGGCCGAACTGCTGGGTGTGGTGGATGGTCGACAGGATCGAGAACACGCCGATGCGGTTGCCGATGAAGTTCGGGGTGTCCTTGGCATAGACCACGCCCTTGCCCAGGTTGGTGGTCAGGAAGGTTTCCAGGCCTTCCAGCACCGACTTGTCGGTGGTCTTGGCCGGGATCAGCTCGGCCAGGTGCATGTAGCGCGGCGGGTTGAAGAAATGCACGCCGCTGAAGCGGTGGCGCAGTTCTTCCGGCAACACGTCGGCCAGCTTGTTGATGCCCAGGCCCGAGGTATTGGAGGCCAGTACCGCGTGTTCGTTCACGAACGGCGCGATCTTCTTGTACAGGTCCTGCTTCCAGTCCATCCGTTCAGCGATGGCTTCGATGATCAGGTCGCAGTCGCGCAGCTGCTCCAGGCCGGAGTCGTAATTGGCCGGGGTGATGGCTTCGGCCAGCGCCTTGCTGGCCAGCGGGGCCGGGCTCAGCTTGCCGAGGTTGGCAATGGCCTTGAGCACGATGCCGTCGGCAGGACCTTCCTTGGCGGCCAGGTCGAACAGCACGGTGTCGACGCCGGCATTGGTCAGGTGGGCGGCGATCTGCGCACCCATGACGCCTGCGCCAAGTACGGCGGCGCGGCGGACAAGCAGGGAATTGGACATATCGATAAACCTTTGGTCTGCGATGACGGTTGGATCAGGGAACGGCGGGGGAGGTCGGATTACGCACGCTGGCGCGGAACCCGGCTTCGGCGAAATGGATCAATTCCTGCGCGGCCTTGCTGCGGTGCTCGGCCTCGCTGATGTTGTGCGGACGCTTGATCAGTCCGAAATCGGCCATGGCATAGGTCAGCGAACCGGCCAGGAAGTCCAGGCGCCAGTACAGCTCTTCCTTGCTCAGGCCCGGGATGCAGGCGTCGATGGCCTTGCCGAACTCGCGCAGCACATGGCCGTAGTGGTCGGACAGGAACTTGCGCAGGTTGTCGTTCTTCTCCGCATAGGCGCGGGCGATGACGCGGACGAAGGCGCCGCCGCTTTGGCGGTCCTGGGCCAGCGCCAGGGCGGGCTCGACGAAGGCGGCCAGTACCGCGCGCAGGTCGCCTGGCTGGCTGCTGCGTGCCAGCTGCAGCTGGCCCAGGCGGGCGGCGGTCATCTCGTCCATGCGACGGCGAAACACTTCATTGACCAGGTTGTCCTTGGACCCGAAGTGGTAGTTGACCGCAGCAATGTTTACATCGGCGTGACTGGTCACCTGGCGCAGGGAGGTGCCGGCAAAGCCGTATTGGGCGAACAGTTCCTCGGCCGCGCCGAGGATGCGGTCCTTGGTGGAGAAGCTGGCGGGTTTGCCCATGGCTGGCTCAATCAATCAAACGATTGTTTGGATCCTACGCCCGGCCGGTCGCCTGGGTCATGCTGCGGCGCAGCATCATTCATCTGCCGCTGTGCAAACGCCGGGGTCACCCGGTAGAATTAGCCACCGCAATTCAGGCTAAGCCCGCGTCCGCACGCGGGTTTTTTCATGTACCCTCGGGCCGACCGGCCCACTACCGGAGAATTCCCATGGCGCTCGAGCGCACTCTTTCCATCATCAAGCCCGACGCCGTTGCCAAGAACGTGATCGGTGAAATCTACGCCCGCTTCGAAAAGGCCGGCCTGAAGGTTGTCGCTGCAAAGTACAAGCAGCTGTCGCGCCGTGAAGCCGAAGGCTTCTACGCCGTGCACCGCGAGCGTCCGTTCTTCAACGCGCTGGTCGAGTTCATGATCTCCGGCCCGGTGATGATCCAGGCCCTGGAAGGCGAGAACGCCGTCCTGGCCCACCGCGACCTGCTGGGCGCCACCAATCCGAAGGACGCAGCGCCGGGCACCATCCGCGCTGATTTCGCTGATTCGATCGACGCCAACGCCGCCCACGGTTCGGATTCGGTCGAGAACGCAGCCAACGAAGTGGCTTACTTCTTTGCTGCCACCGAAGTGGTTTCGCGTTAATCAGAGGTTGAAGTCGTGAACGAGGTCGTACAGACACCCGCCATCCAGCCGTTGCCGAAAACGGCAGCCACCGCTGGCAAGCAGAACCTGCTCGACCTTGATCGCGCGGGCCTGGAAAAGTTCTTCGTCGAAACCCTCGGCGAGCAGAAGTTCCGTGCCCATCAGGTGATGAAGTGGATCCACCATCGCTACGTCACCGATTTCGACCAGATGACCGACCTCGGCAAGTCGCTGCGCGCCAAGCTGCAGCAGCATGCCGAGGTCGTCGTCCCGAACATCGTGTTCGACAAACCCTCGAACGACGGCACCCACAAGTGGCTGCTGGCGATGGGCGTGGATGGCAAGAACGCCATCGAAACCGTCTACATCCCCGACAAGACCCGCGGCACGCTGTGCGTGTCTTCGCAGGTCGGCTGCGGTTTGAACTGCACCTTCTGTTCGACTGCTACCCAGGGTTTCAACCGCAACCTGACCACCGCCGAGATCATCGGCCAGGTGTGGGTTGCCGCGCGCCACCTGGGCAACGTGCCGCACCAGATGCGCCGTCTCACCAACGTGGTGATGATGGGCATGGGCGAGCCGTTGATGAATTTCGACAACGTCATCCGCGCGATGAGCATCATGCGCGATGACCTGGGCTATGGTCTGGCCAACAAGCGCGTGACTTTGTCCACCTCGGGCCTGGTGCCGCAGATCGATCGCCTGTCGGTCGAGAGCGATGTGTCGCTGGCGGTGTCGCTGCATGCGCCGAACGACGAGCTGCGTGAGACGCTGGTGCCGCTCAACAAGAAATACCCGATTGCCGAGTTGATGGCGTCCTGTGCGCGCTACCTGCGCGGCAACAAGAAGCGTGACTCGGTGACCTTCGAATACACGCTGATGAAGGGCATCAACGATCAGCCTGAGCACGCCCGCCAGCTGGCACGGCTGATGCGCCAGTTCGACAACGCGGTGCAGGCCAAGGATTCGGGCAAGGTCAACTTGATTCCGTTCAACCCGTTCCCGGGCACGCGCTATGAGCGCTCGGACGAGGAGCAGATCCGCGCCTTCCAGAAGATCCTGCTCGACTCGCAGGTGTTGACGATGGTGCGCCGCACCCGTGGTGACGACATCGATGCCGCCTGCGGCCAGCTCAAGGGCCAGGTGATGGATCGTACCCGTCGTCAGGCCGAGTTCAATCGTCTGCTGCAGGAACAGGAAGGCGGGGATGCGGTCGCCTGATCGCTGGTTGTTGCTGTTGGTTCTGCTTGCGCTCACAGCGGCGTGCGGGCGGGGTAATCTCAAAATCACCGGTACCCAGTCGGTGGCGCCCGACTACAGCATCAAGCAGGACAAGAGCGCGAACAAGCGTGCGCGTTACCAGGAATTCCTGAGGTTGTCCGGCGACCGTTTTGGTCGTGGCCAGTTGGATGAAGCGCTGCAGTTCGCGCGCTCGGCGCAGAAGCTGGAGCCCGGAATGCCTGATGCCTACACCATGCAGGCGGTGATCGAGGGGCAGAAAGGCAACGCCGAGGCGGCAGGTGCGCTGTACCGCAAGGCAGCCGAGCTCGCCCCGCAGCAGGGTGATGTACTCAATAATTACGGCGCTTGGCTGTGTGGCACTGGCCACCAGGCAGAGGCCTTGGTCTGGTTTGACCGGGCCCTGGCTGACCCGGACTACCAGGAGCGCGCCGATGCCTTGGCCAACGCAGGCGGCTGCGCACTGGAGACCGGGCAGCTTGAGCGGGCCGAAGATAGTCTTCGCCAGGCGCTGGCGTTGGCTCCGGACAATGCCTATGCGCTGGAGGCTATGGCCCGCAATGAAGTCCTGCACGGCCGCTATTTTGAGGCCAGGGCCTTCTACCAGCGGCGTTTGGCGGCTGCGCCGGCCACGGTTTCCGTGTTACAACTTGCCATTCAGATTGAAGAGCGACTCGGCGACAGGACGGCTGCCGGTCGGTTCCAGCAGCGGTTGCGCGAAGAGTTTCCTTCGCCAGTAACCTCGAATCCCCAAGGCTGATGCATTGTGATCAATGATCCGGGTGTAAATGCTTTAGATGGTGTAGTGGGTTGTGGTGAGCAGCTTCGCAGAGCGCGAGAGGCCGCCGGTTTGTCGTTGGACCAGGTTGCTGCCCAGTTGCGCATGCCGCAGCAGGTGGTTGCCGCGCTGGAGGCCGAGCAATGGTCGCGTCTGGGTGCATCGGTATTCGTCCGCGGTCAGCTGCGCAGTTACGCGCGCCTGTTGAAGGTTGATCTGGGGGGCTTGCTGGAACAGGCGCGGATCGCGCCGGTCGAGCCGCCCAAGCTGGTCAGCCATACGCATACCCCGCGGCTGAAGCGTGCGGCCGAGAACATTGGGCGCCGTGCGGTGTACGTGGTGATCACGGCGGTGCTGGCGGTCCCGGTCTGGTACGTGATCAGTGGCAATTCCAATAGCGCCCCGCCCAGCACGGCTTCGCTGGACGTGGTGCCGGCTCCAGCGACCGCTGGGCAGTCGGTCGCGCCTGTTCAGGCGCCGGCAGCAGCGCCAGTCGCGGATGCTGGTCCTTACATTGCCTCGATGGCCCCCATGGCGCGTACGGCGGCTTCCGCTCCGTCGGCACTGACCCTGAATTTCAAGGGCGACAGCTGGGTGGAGATCTCCGCTCCGGATGGCACAACCGTCGAAAAAGCCCTGATACGCGCCGGTGAGAGCCGCAGCTTCACCGCAGGTCAGGTGGGGCGCATGGTGCTTGGCAATGCAGCCGAGGTCGAGGTTCAGCAGGCGACGGGTAACGTCGACCTGGCGCCGTACAAGCGCGGCAATGTGGCCCGCTTTACGGTATCCTCTGAAGGCTCCGTGGCGCCGGTTTCGCACTGAAACCAGGCGTCGAACAAAACAACAAGGCTCCCCGCCAGGGTGAGCGAGAGTACGCATGGCGATTGACGACCTGCTCGACGAGCACGAACAAAGCGAACGTGTCCGCACGTGGCTGCGCAAGAATGGCGCCGGGATTATCGGCGGAGTAGTTCTCGGCATTGGTGCTATTGCCGGTTGGCAGTGGTGGCAGAAAGAGCAGGTCGGCAAGCTTGCCGACGCCAACGTCCGTTACGAAGCCGTCTCTCGCAGCCTGCAGTCCAAGAATCTGGACGAGGCGGCCAAGGAGGTTGCGGCGCTGGGTGGTAGCAAGGCCAGCATCTATGCTGACCTGGCATCGCTGGAACTGGCCAAGGCCCAGGTCGAAGCGGGCAAGTACGATGACGCGATCAAGACCTTGCGTGCGCTCAATACCGAGGGTGAGTTCAAGGCCTTGATCGACCAGCGCATTGCGCGCCTGTTGATTGAAACCGGCAAGCCGCAGGACGCAGCGGCCCTGCTGGGCAAGGCTGACGACAGCGCGGGTCTGGAGATCCGTGCCGACGCCCTGATGGCGCAGAACAAGCGTGATGAAGCGCGCGAGCTGTACACCCAAGCGCTGGCCAAGCTGGACGTGGCTGCACCGCAGCGCCGCTTGCTCGAAACCAAATTGATGGACGCCGGCGGCACCGTGGCTGATCCTGCAGCGGAGAAGAATTGATGAAGTTCAAGCAAGTTGCAGGCGTTGCCTTGATGGCAGTGGCGTTGACCGGTTGTTCGACGGTCAAGGGTTGGTTCGCGGGCAAGGACGCAGAGGCCAAGAAGGCGCTGGAGCCTGCTGAGCTGACCAAGTTCGAGGCCAGCGTCAAGGTCGACAAGATCTGGTCGGCGAACGTCGGCAAGGGCGAGGGCCGTATCGGCCTGCGCCAGGCGCCGATCGTGGCTGACGGTCGCGTATACGCGGCGGCAGTGCAGGGGGGCGTGCACGCGCTCGACCTGCAGACCGGCAAGCAAGTCTGGGAATACAGCCCGGCCAAGGAAAAGAAGAAGCCCAAGCTGCGTCTTTCCGGTGGCCCGGGTGTTGGTGACGGCCTGGTTGTGATCGGCACGCTGGACGGGCATGTGATTGCGCTGGACGCAGCCAATGGCAGCGAAAAGTGGAAGTCCAAGGTTCCAGGCGAGGTGATTGCGGCGCCGGCCGTCGCGCAGGGCCTGGTGTTCGTGCGCAGCAATGACGGCCGCACCACCGCGCTGGACGCTGCTACCGGCGAACAGCGCTGGTTCAACTCGCAGGAATTGCCGTCCTTGACCGTGCGTGGCAACGCGCCGGTGGTAACCGGCCCGGGCGTGCTGTTCATCGGCAACGATGACGGTACCGTCGCCGCGCTGGCGATGCAGGATGGTCGCCCGTTGTGGGAACAGATGGTGGGTACGCCGGAAGGCCGTACCGAGCTGGAACGCATGGCTGACATCGATGGTGCGCCGGTGCTGGAAGGCAATACGCTGTTTGTGACCAGCTTCAAGAACGAAACCATGGCCATTGAAGGCCCGACCGGTCGCCCGATGTGGTCGCGTGACCACGGCGGTGGCGGTGGTGTTGCGGTGTCCTCGGGCAATGTCGTGGTCACCGATGGCAAGGGTGTGGTGTACGGGCTGGACAAGACCTCCGGCTCGGCAATGTGGTCACAGCAGGCGCTGGCGCGCCGCTCGCTGACTGGTGCCGCCATCCAGGGTGACTATGCCGTGGTGGGGGACTACAAGGGATATCTGCATTGGCTGCGGTTGAGCGATGGCGAACTGGCAGCGCGTGAGAAGAGCGGTGGTGATGCTCTGCTGGCGCAACCGGTCGTCGCTGACGGCATCCTGCTGGTGCAGAACGTTGATGGAAAGCTGACCGCATTCCGGTTGGCCCAATAAGGAGTCATAGCGATGCTGCCTTTGGTCGCCCTGGTTGGACGACCGAACGTCGGTAAGTCCACCATTTTCAATCTGTTGACCCGTACGCGCGATGCGCTGGTGCACGACCAGCCGGGTGTTACCCGCGATCGCAACTACGGTGTTTGCCGTCTAGATGAGGACAATCCCTTCCTGATCGTCGATACCGGTGGTATCGCCGGTGAAGAGGAAGGGCTGGCTGGCGCCACTGCGCGCCAAGCCCGTGCCGCCGCCGGTGAGGCGGATCTGATCGTATTTGTTGTTGACGCGCGTGATGGCACGTCGGCCTTGGATGACGAGATCCTGTCTTGGCTGCGCAAGCTTGCGCGGCCTACCTTGCTGTTGATCAACAAGATCGACGGTACGGACGAACATGCCGTTCGTTCGGAGTTCTCCCGTTACGGCTTCAGCGAGATGCTGACTGTCTCTGCCGCGCACCGGCAGGGCATCGATGATCTGGTTGAAGAGGTTGTTGGTCGCCTGCCGGAAGAAGGCACGGCCGAGACCCTGGACAACGATCCGAACCGCATCCGCATCGCCTTCGTTGGCCGCCCCAATGTGGGCAAGTCGACGTTGGTGAACCGCATCCTCGGTGAGGAGCGGATGATTGCCTCGGAAGTGCCTGGCACCACCCGTGATTCGATCGCAGTGGATCTGGAACGCGACGATCAGCTGTACCGCTTGATCGACACCGCCGGCCTGCGTCGCAAGTCGCGCGTGGACGAAGTGGTGGAAAAGTTCAGCGTGGTCAAGACGCTGCGCTCGATCGAGCAATGCCAGGTGGCGGTGCTGATGCTGGACGCCCATGAGGGCGTGACCGATCAGGACGCCAGCGTGCTGGGTGCGGTGCTGGATGCCGGCCGTGCCCTGGTCATTGCGATCAACAAGTGGGACGGCTTGAGCGAGTACGACAAGCAGCAGGCCGAGACCCTGTTGTCGCTGAAGCTGGGCTTCGTGCCGTGGGCCGAGAACGTGCGGATTTCCGCGCTGCATGGTTCGGGCCTGCGCGAGTTGTTCAAGGCGATTCACCGTGCGCATGCCTCGGCGACGCACGAATTCAGCACGGCCGAGGTCAACAAGGCGCTGGAAATCGCCTATGAGGCCAACCCGCCGCCGAGCATCCGTGGTCACGTCTCCAAGCTGCGTTATGTGCATCCGGGTGGCAGCAATCCGCCGACCTTCATCGTGCACGGTACGCGCCTGAAGGAACTGCCGGAGTCGTATAAGCGCTATCTGGAGAACTTCTTCCGCAAGCGCTTCAAGCTGGTGGGTACGCCGGTGACCTTCCTGTTCCGTGAGGGTGCCAACCCGTACGAAGGCAAGAAGAATGTGCTGACGGATCGCCAGGTCAAGGCCAAGCGGCGTCTGATGAAGCACGTCAAGGGCCGGAAGTGATTCAGGCCCGGAACGCGGTTCAAGCGTACTGAGTGGTGTAGACGAAAGCGGCCGAAAGGCCGCTTTTGTTTTTGATGCATTGAGTGGGAGTGCGTTCGGTACGGGCGAGGTTCCCAATAGATGATTTCGTCATTCCCGCGTAGGCGGGAATCGCTCTGGCCTTGGAGTTTGCTTTGGCCCTTGATCTGGCCCTGACCGCGGTCGTGGCTATGGCTCCTCACTGGTAGTGACTCGTCATTCCCGCGTATGCGGGAATCGCTCCTGCTCTTGCCTTTGAAGTGGCGTGGAGGCAGTTGGGACGGTAAGGGCCAGGGAGGGGGGCAAGGTGCTCAAGCAAGGGCTTAAGCAAGATCCCAAGCAAGAGCGATTCCCGCCTGCGCGGGAATGACGAGCTAAAAAGCCCAAAGCCAAAAAGCCAAAAGCCAAAAAGCCAAAAAGCCCAAAAGCCCAAAAGCCGATTTCTCTCTTTTTTCCCGTTTGGCCGATAATCCAGCCATGAGCATCCGCGAACTGCCCCCCGAACAGGCCCGTGTCCGCCACGCAGATGGTGCATTGCTGATCGACGTGCGCGAGGCGCACGAGCGGGCAGGTGGCATGGCCGAAGGTGCCATCGGCGTCGCTAAGGCGGCGCTGCTGGCCAGCCCTGCGTTGCACCTGCCAGCCCCTGAGCGCGAGATCCTGCTGATCTGCCAAAGCGGCAAGCGCTCGGCCGATGCCGCGCAGGCGCTGCAGGACGCCGGCTACAGCAATCTGTCTTCGGTACGTGGCGGCACTGTCGCCTGGCGGACAGCAGGTCTGCCCTTGGTTCAACCGATGCTGGATGCCGGTGAGCGCGACTTCTACGACCGTTACTCGCGGCACCTGCTGTTGCCGCAGGTGGGCGAAAGTGGCCAGCGCCGCTTGCAGCAATCCAGTGTGCTGGTGCTTGGCGCAGGTGGCTTGGGTGCGCCGGCTGCGTTCTACCTGGCTGCAGCGGGGGTTGGCAGGCTGCGGATTGTCGATGACGACGTGGTCGAGCGCAGCAACCTGCAGCGGCAGATCATCCATACCGAAGCCGCCCTAGGCACGGCCAAGGTGGACTCCGCGCGGCAGCGGCTGTTGGCGCTGAACCCGCATATCGAGGTGGAGGCGATCACTGAGCGCGTCACCTCGGCCAACATCGATGCCCTGTTGCAGGACGTGGATGTGGTGCTGGATGGCTCGGACAACTTCCCGCTGCGCTACCTGCTCAACGATGCCTGCATCAAGCACGCCAAGCCCTTGGTCTACGCCGCCATCGAACGCTTCGATGGGCAGGTCAGTGTGTTCGACGCGGGCCGCCAGCGCGGTGTCGCACCGTGCTACCGCTGCCTGTTCCCGGAGCCGCCACCGCCTGAATTCGCCCCCAACTGTTCCGAGGCCGGCGTGCTGGGCGTGTTGCCGGGGCTGGCGGGGGTGATGCAGGCAACCGAGGTGTTGAAGATGCTGCTGGATATCGGTGAACCGTTGACCGGGCGTCTGCTGCGTTTCGATGCCCTGCAGATGCGCTTCCGCGAAACCCGCGTGCATGCCGACCCGGCCTGTCCGTTGTGTGCCCCTGGCGTGCCATTCCCCGGATATATCGACTACGCAGCGTTCTGTTCGCATTCGCCATGAGGTGAAATGCCGTAGGCGCTGATCGGTTCTGCAGCTTTTTTGCTTTATCGTTCACCTGGACGATTACAAGGTGATGTGGCATGGCGGCGGAATCCTCGCAGGAATTGGTAAAGGTAGTTGCCCTGTTGGGCGCTGCGGTGGTGGCTGTGCCCTTGTTCAGGCGCCTAGGCCTGGGCTCGGTGCTGGGCTACTTCGTCGCCGGCCTGGCCATTGGCCCGTTTGGATTTGGCTGGTTCTCCGATCCACAGGCCATCCTGCATGTGGCCGAGTTGGGCGTGGTGATGTTCCTGTTCGTGATCGGCCTGGAGATGCGGCCCTCGCACCTGTGGAGCCTGCGCGGCGAGATATTTGGCCTCGGTACGGCGCAGATCGTGACCTGTGCGCTGGTGCTGACCGGCGTGGCTATTCTGTTCGGTTACCGCCCGCAGATCGCCTTCATCGCTGCCGCTGGTTTCGTGCTGACCTCCACCGCGGTGGTGATGCAGCTGTTGGGTGAGCGCGGTGACCTGACCCTGCCTTCCGGGCAGAAGATTGTTTCCATCCTGTTGTTTGAAGACCTGTTGATCGTGCCGCTGCTGGCCGTGGTTGCGTGGATGGCACCGGCGCAGATCGGGGCGCACGAAGGTTCGCGTTGGGCAAGCATCGCCATCGGCGCCGGCGCCATTGTTGGCCTGGTGCTGGTCGGGCGCTATCTGCTCAATCCCTTGTTCCGCATCCTGGCTGCCGCCAAGGCGCGCGAAGTGATGACAGCGGCGGCATTGCTGGTGGTATTGGGTGCGGCGCTGTTGATGCAGCTCGGCGGGCTGTCGATGGCGATGGGGGCGTTCCTGGCCGGCGTGCTGCTGTCCGAATCCACCTTCCGTCATCAGATCGAAGCGGATATCGAGCCGTTCCGCGGCATCCTGCTTGGCCTGTTCTTCCTTAGCGTCGGCATGGCCTTGGATCTGTCGGTGGTGGCGGCCAACTGGAAGGTGATCGCACTGCTGGTGCCGGCGATGATGCTGGCCAAGGCGATCTGCATCTACGGCGTGGCGCGGGTGATGGGCAGTGATCATCGCCAGGCCTTGGACCGCGGCGTGCTGATGGCGCAGGGCGGCGAGTTCGCCTTCGTGCTGTTTGCCGCCGCCGCGACTACCGGCGTGATCGATGCCAAGGTCAATGCCAACCTCACTGCGGTGGTGGTGTTGTCGATGGCGCTGACGCCGCTGTGCATGCTGGTGTACCGGCTGCTGGTAAAGGAAGGGCAGGTCTCCGCCGACGATGTGGATGCGGCTGACGGGCTCACGGGTAGCGTGCTGGTGATCGGCTTCGGTCGCTTCGGCCAGGTGTCCAGCCAATCGCTGCTGGCGCGCGATGTGGACGTGACCATCATCGACAACGACATCGACATGATCCGCAGCGCTACGCGGTTCGGGTTCAAGATCTATTACGGCGATGGCACGCGCCTGGATGTGCTGCGTGCCTCCGGCGCCGAGACCGCACGCGCGATTGCGGTCTGCGTGGATGACCGCGCAGCCGCGGATCGCATCGTCGAGCTGGTGCGACATGAGTTCCCGCTGGCCAAGCTGTTGGTGCGCTCGTTTGACCGCGAGCATTCGTTGTCCCTGATACATGCCGGCGTGGATTTCCAGATCCGCGAAACCTTCGAGTCGGCGGTGGAGTTTGGCCGTGCGGCGCTGATGCAGCTGGGTGTGGATGAGGACGAGGCCGATGTGGTCGCGCGCGAAATCCGCCGGCGCGACGCCGAACGATTCGAGTTGGAAATGGCCGGCGGCGGGCTGCAGGCTGACACCGGGCTGATGTACCGCAATACGCCCGGAGCACCGACGCCGACGCCGTTCACCCCGCCGCGACGTGAAGCGCGTCCGCTCAATCCTGACGCCATTGCCGGGGCAGCGGAGCCGGCCGCCGCCGGTTCAGGCGGGGCGACGGGGCCATGACAAGGTGTGGCGGTGGCCGGAATCAGGGACAATAGCCGCCCCCGTGTTCACCGCCATGCCCATGACTGTCCTCGCCGACGCCTCCACGCAGACCTCCCGCATCCTTGATGGCCGCCGCATCGCCGAGGAACTGCTCGACGATTTGAAGGTGCGCGTCGACGCCCGCCTGGCTGCTGGCGGCGCCCGGCCCGGCCTGGCAGTGGTGCTGGTGGGCGGTGACCCGGCGTCTTCGGTGTACGTGCGCAACAAGCGTCGCGCGGCCGAAAAGGTCGGCATCGAAGCCTTCGACTACGATCTGCCGGAAGGCACCAGTGAGGCCCAGTTGCTGGAGCTGATCGATCAGCTCAACGCTGATCCCAAGATCCACGGCATCCTGATCCAGTTGCCGCTGCCGGGCATTCCCGATGCCAATCGGCTGATCCAGCGCATCGATCCGCGCAAGGACGTGGATGGTTTCCACCCGCAGAACGTTGGTCACCTGGTGCTGCGCGAGTTCGGCCTGCGTCCGTGCACGCCGCGTGGCATCACCACGCTGCTCGGCCATACCGATCAACCGGTGCGTGGCCGCAATGCCACCATCGTTGGTGTCAGCAACCATGTCGGCCGGCCGATGGGGCTGGAGCTGCTGATCGCCGGTTGCACGGTGACCAGCTGCCACAAATTCACCCCCAAGGACGTGCTGGAGCAGGCCGTGCGCAACGCCGACATCCTGGTCGTCGCAGTAGGCATTCCGCAGCTGATCCCGGGTGAATGGGTGAAGCCGGGCGCGGTGGTGATCGATGTCGGCATCAACCGCCTGGACGATGGTCGCCTGGTCGGCGATGTCGGCTTTGAAGCGGCAGCGCAGCGCGCCAGCTGGATCACCCCGGTGCCGGGTGGTGTTGGCCCGATGACGGTGGCCACGCTGATGCAGAACACGATCGAGGCGGCCGAGGCCAGCGCCGAGGGCTTGAAGTTCTAAGCTCCTGTAGTGCCGAGCCGTGCTCGGCAGAGGCTTTCCCCGTACAGCATCAGCGTAGTACCGAGCCATGCTCAGCAGAGGCTTGCCTCGTACAGGATCAATGTAGTGGGGGGGGCGGGGGGGGGGGGGGGCGGGGGGGGCCGGGCCCGGGGGGGCGGGGGTGGGGGCGCTTGCCTCGTACAGGATCAATGTAGGGCCGAGCCATGCTCGGCAAGCGGCCTTCCCGGTAATGCCCCTGCCGAGCATGGCTCGGCACTACAGACCGTGGTCCCTGAACACCTCCCTGCCAGCGCGACACTGCGTCGCACTTGCCCCCTGACATCGGCGGGCAAATAAGGGTAAAATGTCGCGCTTCCCCACATCTACCGGGCACGCCGATGCTGCGCATCCAGGCTGAAGCACTAACGTACGATGACGTTTCCCTCGTCCCCGCTCACTCCATCGTTCTGCCTAAGGACGTTGACCTTGGCACGCGGCTGACGCGCGACCTGCGGTTGAAGTTGCCGATTGTCTCGGCCGCCATGGATACCGTCACTGAAGCTCGCCTGGCCATCGCCATGGCCCAGATCGGCGGCATCGGCATCCTGCACAAGAACCTGACCGTCGAGCAGCAAGCTGCCGAAGTGGCCAAGGTCAAGAAGTTTGAATCCGGCGTCATCCGCGACCCGATCACCGTTGGTCCGGAAACCACGATCCGTGACGTGTTGGCCCTGACCCAGGCGCACAACATCTCCGGCGTGCCGGTGGTTGGCAGCGATGGCCTGCTGGCCGGCATCGTCACCCACCGTGACATGCGCTTCGAGACTGAGCTGGACGATCCGGTCCGCCACATCATGACCAAGAAGGATCGCCTGGTCACGGTGAAGGAAGGCGCGGCCTCGGACGAAGTCCTGTCGCTGCTGCACAAGAACCGCATCGAGAAAGTCCTGGTGGTCAACGACGCGTTCGAACTGCGCGGCCTGATCACGGTCAAGGACATCCAGAAGAAGAGCGACAACCCCAACGCTGCCAAGGACGCCGCAACGCGCCTGCTGGTTGGCGCTGCGGTCGGCGTTGGTGGTGACACCGATCGCCGCGTCGAGGCACTGGTCGCCGCCGGCGTGGACGTGCTGGTGGTGGACACCGCGCACGGCCATTCGCAGGGCGTGCTGGACCGCGTGCGCTGGGTGAAGAAGAACTTCCCGAACGTGCAGGTCATCGGCGGCAACATCTGCACCGGCGACGCTGCGCTGGCATTGCTGGATTGTGGCGCCGATGCGGTCAAGGTCGGTATCGGCCCGGGCTCGATCTGCACCACGCGCGTTGTCGCTGGTGTTGGCGTGCCGCAGATCACCGCGATCGACCTGGTTGCCGAAGCGCTGCAGGATCGCATTCCGCTGATCGCCGACGGTGGCATCCGTTACTCCGGCGACATCGGCAAGGCGCTGGCCGCTGGTGCGTCGACGGTGATGATCGGTGGCCTGCTCGCAGGTACCGAAGAATCGCCGGGCGAAACCGAACTGTTCCAGGGCCGCTCCTACAAGAGCTACCGTGGCATGGGGTCGCTGGCTGCGATGGAGAAGGGTTCCAAGGACCGCTACTTCCAGGACGCCGCCACCGCCGACAAGCTGGTGCCGGAAGGCATCGAAGGCCGTGTGCCGTATCGCGGCCCGGTTGGTGGCATCATCCACCAGCTTATCGGTGGCCTGCGCGCGACCATGGGCTATGTGGGCTGCGCCACCATCGAAGAAATGCGCACCAAACCGAACTTCGTCAAGATCAGCGGTGCCGGCCAACGTGAGAGCCACGTCCACGACGTGCAGATCACCAAAGAGCCGCCGAACTACCGCGCTTGATGCGGTAAGCAGAAGAGGAACGTGGACCTGGTCCCGTTCCTCTTTCTCTATCCGCCATTCGTTTTGCATCGACTCCCGTTTTCATTGATCACTTGCCGGGCTTTATGACCAACATCCATAACGACAAGATCCTCATCCTCGATTTCGGCGCACAGTACACGCAGCTGATCGCGCGCCGCATCCGCGAGTTCGGCGTCTACTGCGAAATCTGGGCATGGGACCACGATCCGGCCGAGATCGCCGCTTTTGGTGCCAAGGGCATCATCCTGTCCGGCGGCCCGGAAACCACCACGCTGCCCGGCGCGCCGGCTGCGCCGCAGGAAGTGTTCGACAGCGGCCTGCCGCTGCTGGGCATCTGCTACGGCCTGCAGACCATGGCCAAGCAGTTGGGCGGTGGCACCGAGGCCGCTGACCAGCGCGAGTTCGGCCATGCCGAGGTGAAGCTGCTCGGCAACGACGCGCTGCTGGGCGGCCTGTCCGACCACAATGGCGAGCCGCGCCTGGACGTGTGGATGAGCCACGGCGACCACGTCACCCACGTGCCGCCGGGCTTCGCCATCACCGCGGTGACCGACCGCATCCCGGTGGCCGCGATGGCCAACGAAGACAAGCGTTGGTACGGCGTGCAGTTCCACCCGGAAGTGACCCACACCAAGCAGGGCTCGGCGCTGCTGAAGCGCTTCGTCACCGATATCTGCGGCTGCGCCACGCTGTGGACCGCGGCCAACATCATCGACGACCAGATCGCCCGCGTGCGTGAGCAGGTTGGCAGCGATGAAGTGATCCTCGGCCTGTCCGGTGGCGTTGATTCCTCGGTGGTCGCAGCGCTGCTGCACAAGGCCATCGGCACCCAGCTGACCTGCGTGTTCGTCGACACCGGCCTGCTGCGCTTCCAGGAAGGCGACCAGGTCATGCAGATGATGGCCGAGAACATGGGCGTCAAGGTCGTGCGCGTGAATGCCGCCGACCGTTACTTCAAGGCACTGGAAGGCGTCAGCGATCCGGAAGCCAAGCGCAAGATCATCGGCAACCTGTTCGTCGAAATCTTCGATGAAGAGTCCAACAAGCTCAGCAACGCCAAGTGGCTGGCGCAGGGCACGATCTATCCGGACGTGATCGAGTCAGCTGGCAGCAAGACCGGCAAGGCACACGTCATCAAGAGCCACCACAACGTGGGCGGCCTGCCGGAAGACATGAAGCTCAAGCTGGTCGAGCCGCTGCGCGAGCTGTTCAAGGACGAAGTGCGTCGCCTCGGCGTCGAACTCGGCCTGCCGCGCGCGATGGTCTATCGTCATCCGTTCCCGGGTCCGGGCCTGGGCGTTCGCATCCTCGGTGAAGTGAAGCGCGAGTACGCCGAATTGTTGGGCAAGGCCGACGCGATCTTCATCGAAGAGCTGCGTGCTGCCGATCTGTACGACAAGACCAGCCAGGCCTTCGCCGTGTTCCTGCCGGTCAAGTCGGTAGGCGTGGTTGGCGATGCACGTGCCTATGAGTGGGTGATCGCACTGCGCGCAGTGGAGACCATCGATTTCATGACCGCACATTGGGCGCACCTGCCGTACGACTTCCTCGGCCGCGTCTCCAACCGCATCATCAATGAGCTGCGTGGCGTCTCGCGCGTGGTCTACGACATCTCAGGCAAGCCGCCTGCGACGATCGAGTGGGAGTGATCGGGTATCTGACACGGCGCGGTAGCAACTGGCGCTAGCAAATCAAACGCCCGTGTAGCGCGTAGCGCTGTTCAATGAGCAACCCGGAATCCGATGCCAGACCTCTGGCATCGGATTTTTCTTTTGTGGGAGCGGCGTAAGCCGCGAAGCACGCGCATCATCAGATGACACGGTGCCCCGAGAGATCGAGCAGCCTCAGCTTCGCGGCTTACGCCGCTCCCACAGGCCAGCGCCTTGCCTGAGGACAGCTGCATTGAGCGCGATGCGGGAATTGCGTCACCCTGGGCAAGTCTGGTCCGGCACTCGACCCTTCACGGCATTGGCGCGAGCATGGCAAGTGATGCGTCCTTCAGTGTCCGCTGCCAGGCGGACGCTGATCCGAGCCTTCAGCAAGGCGCGCTCCTCGGCGGTCATTGCCGCGAGCGTCGAGCCGACGCTGGGCGCACCGAGCGCCGTGGACCAGAAGTCCTCGAAATCGGCGAAGGTGCGGGACACGTCGATTTCGCGGGTTTCAATCGCTTCCAGGCCCGCGTCGCTCCACAACTGCTGCAATACCTCGATTCGCGATGCTTCAGGACTGGGTGGCGACGGAACGGAATGGCCAAGCCCGCGCATCTCCGCCAGCAACATCTCATAGGGGAATCCGCCACCTGGCATGTCCCAGGCGTACGCGGCGACGCTGCCGCCCGGGCGAACCACGCGTGCCATTTCAGCCACGCCGCGAGCGGGCTCCGGGACAAAGAAAATCACCAGCGGCATCACGGCAATATCGAAGGCAGAAGCCGGGCAGGGCAGGGCCATCGCATCACCCTGTTCAAACACTGCTGCCTGCAGCGCTGGCTGGGCTTGCGCATAGGCGAGCTGTTCGCGGGATGGATCCACACCGTGCAGCGACGCCGGCGCGCTGCGTTCGGAGATCATCTCGGTGAAAGCGCCGTTGCCACAGCCGACGTCAAGCCATTGCTGCTGTTGTGCCGGGGCTAGCCAATCGAGGAATACCTCGCCGGCAAGTTGACTCCACACACCCATGTAGCGCTCATACGCAGCGCCATCGCGAAAACGGATTTCGTTGGTCGTCATGTCAGGCCTCAAAGAACATCATCAGCGTAGCCGAAAGATACAGCCCCAGTCCGAACACGGTATGCGTGGCCAGGCTGCGCAGGCAGTTCTGCAGCGGCGTTGGCGTCTTCGATGCCATGAACCCTGCACCCATCGCAGGCTGCATCACCAATAGCGGTGCCACCACTGTCGCTGCGCCTAGGGCCAAGGCAGGTAGCAAGGTGGGGCGATTCAGCCAGGACGGGCCTTGAATCGCCAGCAGCAAGGCTGCGAAAGCGATGCCAACGGCGTAGTGGACGCCCCAGCCAAGCAGTCGCTCGCCGGGTATTGCCGCCGCATGCCTGATGCTGGCGTGGGCGAAGGTGCCCTCACGCAGGTGGCCGGCCCAGCGCCCGAGCAGTGCGTAGTCGAGTGTGGCCGCGCCCAGCCGTTTGAGGGTCTGGGTCCAGGCATCCATCACGATGGTTGCCCCGATTCCAACCACTACCATCCGCAGTACATCCATCCACGTCATGTCGGTTCCTCTGCAATGACCCATCTGTCTCCCGAGACATGCTAAAAGTTGAAGTCAACTTCAAGTCAAGGGTCTGCGATGGACATCGCCGAAGTCGCCAGGCGAACGGGGCTGCCGTCCTCCACGCTGCGGTTCTACGAAAACAAAGGCCTGATCGTGGCAAGTCGCGCAGCGGGTGGGCGGCGGCACTTTGCGGCTGATGTACTGGACCAATTGGCTCTGATTGCCTTGGGTCAGGCCGGCGGGCTGTCGCTGGATGAGATCCAGGCCATGCTGTCGCCGCACGGAGCCCCGCAGGTTGATCGGACGCTGCTGCTGGCCAAGGCCGACGAGATCGATGCAACCGTAAAGCGCTTGCGGGCGATGAGCCAGGGTCTGCGTCATGCAGCAGCATGTCCTGCGGTGAATCACGCCGAATGCCCAAGGTTCCGACGCTTGCTCAAGGCGGCTGCCGCCGGGCGGTTGAAGCAGGACGCGGCCAAGCCGAAGGTTGCAAGACGCAGTCCGCGGGCCGGCAGTTGATTGGTTCCGCGCTTGCTCAGTGCGTGTTGCCCTGAAGGCGGCGATGCTTCCGGTAATGCGGGCTACTTCTTTGCCCGGTTGGCTGTGGTCTTCTTCAACCTCGTCGAGCTGAACGGCTGCGTCAGATCGAGGCCAGCAGCCCCTGTTGCTCCTTCTGGGGTGTGGTCATCGGGGCATCCCGCCCGACTTCAGCGGAACGTTACATTGACCGTGGCGGTTGCAGAGAACGGGCCCAGCTTTGCGGTGTCGTCGGTCCATATCAACGAAGCGAGGAAGTCGTAGTTCATCAGTGTGTTGTTCACGGGTCCCAGCGGGATGGCTTTCTTCAGCGGGATGAAGTGGCCTGGCGTATCCGCCCTGGATATCGCAATGCCGTAGCCGCCATTGAGTTTTGGCATGATGACGCTGTCGTCCTTGACGATGTCGAGGGTGCTGATCGAGGCAACCAACATTCGATTACTGCATTCATTGCCCGCGCCGGGATGGGTCATGTCGACCTGTATCTGGAAGGGGATCTGTGATTGGATCTTGCCTTTGTTGATCTCCGCAACCGGAATGCGACCAAAATTCACCGTGCTGCCCGAGTTGCCGATGATCGTGATGTTCGGGCTGCACGAGATGAAGTGGATCTGTCCGAGCCCAGAAACGCCGGCGCGGAAGTTCGAGTTGGGTATGGTGTTCAGGCCACCTTCGCCATCCACCTGGAATAGATCGTAGACCCCCCAGTTGTTGATCTGCCCATTCTGGGGCGGTGGGCTGCCTGTCGCCTTGATGTAGATGGAGAAGGTGACGTACAACACCATCGATGTTGCACATCGTTTTGCCCTGGCGTTGTTCCAGTACATCTTGCAGTTCTTTCGATTTGCCGGCGGCATGGTTCCTTGGCCTGCCAGCATTCTGATGTCGCCCCCGTTGATGACGTGGTCGACGTGCTTGATGGTCACGCCAACCTCGATCGATGGATGGATCTGCGCAACGGTTCTGTCCGGGTCCCAGTAGAAGAATGCGTCTTCTCCTTGCGGCGCACCTTGCGCATCCACGCAGCGGAAACTCACGGTGTAGTCCTCCGAGCGCCACAACAGCCGGCCACGAACTGCGTCACCCTTGGAAATCACGATCTCGTCGTGCAGTGGGATGACCTGGTTGATGGATTCGGTCATGGCATCCTTGCAGGATAGGGCCCACGCTGCGTTTGGCAGCACCAGTAGAAGCATCAGTGCTGAAAGGCCCTTGAGTAATACATTCTTCATCGTCAATTTCATTGTCGTTGGCCCGGCGGAACGCAGCGCAATGCGATGCGCCGGTAGCCGGGCAGGGTCATGTGGGAAGGGCTTGCCTGGGCCTGCTCCAGGCGCATCTCACAGCGCTGATCAGGTCTCGTGCCCCAGCGGACGGAGAGCCGGTCGCCCAGGTGCACGCCACTGACGAAGATATCGCCATTGGGGCCGGCGATGCCGCGGCTCAGCCCATCGTTGTCGAATACCGTGGCGCCGAGGGGTACGCGGATGTCCTCGACCAGGATGGGGTGGATCATCAGGCTGATGCCACGACGGGTTTCAAAGTCCACCCGCGTCAGTGCACCGCGGGTTGGAACTATGTTTCTGGCAGTCCTGCTGGCATCGATGTCAGCGCCAAGGTCATCGGTGCGCAGGGCCACCCGGTTGCTGCGATAGGCGCTGATACCACTGACCAGGCCATAGCCGCGCCGGTCCAGGCGAACACCGGACTGATTCTCCAGGCCAAGTCCTGCGCCGTCCTGTGCGTGCACCAGCACATTGGTACGGTGCAGCGACTGCGCGAAGGTCAAACCATTGCGGTGCAGAACCCAGCCACCGCGTACCCCCCAGTTGATCTGGGAGTAGCTGTCAGCTAGCGTGCCGCCGATCGTGGCGACGCCCTTGCTGCCCATGTAACGCAGGTTTGCAGAACCGGTCTTGCCGGTATCGGATTTACCAATGTTCAGCGCGTATCCCAACCGGTCGCCATCCAGCAGCGAGCCATTCATCCCCGATTGGTAGCTTGCACCGCTATTGCGTGAGTGGCTGTAGGAAGCAGAACTGCTGCTGCGGCGCAGTCCCAGGCCATCAAGCGGCAGTGAAAGCGTCAGCCCTAATGAACGGTCGGCGCGGTTGTAGCGTCCTTGGCTATGCCTGAAGTAGGTGCCAAAGCTGACGGCGCCCAAGCGGCCGTTCAATCCAAGTTGTAGTTCGCGTTCTCGTTCACTGGTACCCCAATAGTCCTGCTTGTTGTAGCTGGCATTGAGCGAGTAGTCGTCCGATATGCGCTGGTTCAGCGCGATCTCCAGACGGTTGCGTTTGTTGTGGTAACGCTGGCTTTGGATCAGATGCTGCTGCGGTTGCGTCCACGGCGCTGCCTGGTCGGGGTATTCGATCTGCTCGTCGTAGCTGGTTTCGTAGTAGCCGTGGCGCCATTGCGCACGCTCCGCAGAGGCGTCGCCGAAATCGTAGTAGCCGGAGGTGGAGTAGCGATGACCCACGAGGCGGAACTCGGTGCCATGTGCATTCAGTGATTTGGAGTACAGGAAGCGATAGCTCTGGCCGTTGCTGACCTTGCCCTGGGCAAGCCGGGTGCGGGCGTGGATGACATCGATGGAGGCCGAACCAAATTTGCCCAGGCTTTGGGCTGCACCAACCGCCAAAGCGCTGTAGTTGGCAGACAACAGCAGGCCGGCATATGGTGTGGTGTCCGATGCCAGTCCGCGTGCTGCGGTAGCCTGCGCAAAACGCGGCTGGTAGCGGTCGTAGCCATTGCGCAGTTCGCCGCCGCTGAATTCGTAGTGCACCAGGCCCGGTCGCAGCATGGTTTCGACCGCGGAAAAGGACTGCTGGTAACGTTGCAGCGAACCGTCGGCTTCGACAATGGAGACATCCAGTTCGCCACTCAGACGATTGGGTACGATATCGTCGATCTGGAAGGCACCCGGGGCCACGTTCAATGCATAGATGAGGCTCCCGTCCTGGCGGATTTCCACGCGTGCGTTGCTGGCAGCGATGCCGCGCACCACGGGGGCATAGCTGCGCTGGCTGTAAGGCAGCATTTCGTCGTCATTGGATATCTGTACGCCGCGAAAGCGCACGCTGTCAAAGACGCCATATGCGGTATAGGTATCACCAAGCGTCAACCTGCTGTGCGAGGATCCAAGATCGCTCTCCGCACGGAAGCCCTGTGTTGTCCAGTGCGTTCGGCTGTCATTGTTTGATCGGTTGGCACTGGCGGTATGGCGGAAGCGCCACGTTCCTGCATTGAGCGTGCTGTTGATCGACGCAAAAAAGTAGTCATCGCGGCGCTGCTGCTTGTGGTCGTTGTGCGCGCCATTGAGTGCGTAGTCGACCAGCAGCGCGTTGATGCCCTGGTCGCGCAGCGCCTTTGGAATATGTCCGCGCGGCAGGTTGAGCAGGTGCACCTGGGGTACACGTAAATCGAGGCGTTGCTGGTTGCCGTTGTAGCTGACGCGTGCATCAGGAATGAAATGGGCAAGTGCAAGGCAGTCAGAGGCATCGCCTGCACCAGTCTCCACATCCTCCATGCGGATGCCCCACTGCGTGAGGCGGCTGCGCGAAAGGCAGGGTTCGGTCTGGCCGGACGGGGACGCCGCAAACACGATTTCTTCGCGAGCCACCTCATTGCCATTGAGATAGATGGCGAATGGATAGGTGCCGGGCAGGATT
This sequence comes from Stenotrophomonas sp. 21LCFQ19, assembly GCF_056861425.1. NCBI lineage: Bacteria > Pseudomonadati > Pseudomonadota > Gammaproteobacteria > Lysobacterales > Lysobacteraceae > Stenotrophomonas > Stenotrophomonas sp. 21LCFQ19. The sequence goes on from NZ_JBSPUF010000002.1 coordinate 345,855, forward strand.
GCGCCGGGGCGGGATAGCGCGGCGACATCCGCTTGGCTGCTGCCGGCGCGCAGAAAATCCATGTTGAAGTTTGCTGCGGCAACTGCACTGCCGATGCTGAATGCATTGAGGGCAACCGCCAGTGGTGCCAAGCGAGGGGCAGCACTTCCCGGCCGCGGCGTTACACGGATTCTGCGAAGCATGAGGGAAATCGCGAAGTGGATCGGAGTTTGGCTCAGGACCGGAATGGCACATCGTTGACGTCGCTGATGCCGCCGTAGTCGTTGATGTAGCCAAAACGCAGCGACTGGACATCGCCAAGGTCGAGCTTGGACAGCGGCACGGTGAGTGTCTGGCCGGGCGCGATCATGTCCAGCTCGATATCGTTGCCGATGCCGGCGGTTGCCCGGCCTTGCAGATGCGAGAAGGTGATATGCATCGGACTGTTGTTGCGAACCTCCAAGCGTTGGCCGTCAGCGCGCCACTGCAAGCTGCGCGCGGCTTCATCCAGCGTCTGGTCGAGGCCTCGCGGCCGATAGAACAGCTTGATACGGGTGCGGATGGCTACCTGCAGAACGTTGTCCGCTTCGGCAGTGGGGGGGATTTCCTGCACGTTGATCCACAACAGCGACTCCTTGTCGGCTGGAAGCCCGCTGCCGGCGTAGATGGTGCGGACGACTGCCTGCTCCCCTGGCGCCAACTGCATCAGTGGAGGTGTGATCACCATTGGCAGGTCGCTTGGGACTGCGGAGTCGTCACCGTCGTCCAGCCAGGTCTGGACCATGTAGGGAAGGCTGCTTTTGTTGGAAAGCGTCATCGCGGCGGAGGCGGTCTTTGCGTCATAGATAACGCGCGTGGTCTGCACTTGCACCGCTGCCTGGGCAGCATGGGGTGAGGACAGGCAGAGCAGTATGGCCAGGGCGATCCACCACTTCGTCGGCGGGCAGTTGGAGGTGTGCATGAGAATCATCGGGCTTGCTATGGTGTTCACTGTTGCGGCGGGCGCTCGGGCGGATAAGCCGCGGGGCTGGCAACGACAACGCGTCATCAGCCCCACGGACAGCATCAGCGGTACTCGATGGAGAACGTCGAGTTCGCGTCGGCGATGCCGGCACCGACATCCTTCTCGAAGGACTTGTAGCGCGCCTTCAGATTGACGCTTGCCTTGCCCGTGGCAGCAACGGTGACCAGTGCCGGGTCCACCAGGTCCTGATTGATCGGGAATACCTTGTCGTTGTTGTCCAGGATCTCAATGCCAACGCCCGTTGCCTTGCTTACCGCAAGCAGTTCCGGGTGGCCGGCTGGCGTGGTGCCGTCAAAGCGCAGCGTGTAGGTGCCGGCTTCACAGTTTTCCATGTCGATTTTGAAGCTCTTGGGCGCCGACACATCGCCGGCTTCCTTGAACAGGGTGGTTGGGAAAGTACCGATGGTCACGGTCTGGTCCACACTGGCCGTGCTTACGTCGCAGGTGGACTGGACGATCTCGCCCTTGAAGGTGATGGTGCCCGATGCGGCCTGCGCTGCAGGTGCCGCCAGGCAGGACAATGCAAGCGCCAATACGGCAGTCTTGGCGACGTTGGTGTTGATGAAGTTCATTTGTATTTCCTGTTTGTTGCGGATGACGTCAACACTGTTCGTGCGTTTGCAGGGGAGCGTTGATTGATCGCGGTGATGCCTGCAGCGCAGTTGGCAGCGGTGGAAACGAACGTGAGTCGAGGACGGCGATGCGAAGCACGCTGTACCCGGACGTCGACGATGCAGGCGCGGGGTTGGCTCATGCGCTTTTCTGCATGAAAGGTTGGGAGGGGCTCACTCCAGGTGCTGCGAGCAAGCGCGGTGGTGAAACAACTACGTGATGAAGCAAAGACCTGTGTGGGCGGCACCTCGCTGTTAGGGGAGCAGCGCTGCCCGCAAAGCCTTGGCTGTGCCATCGCGCTGATTGGCGATGACGTGGGTTTTGTTCAACCAGAAGACCAGTAGGTTGAGGAGTGGCTGCGCGGAGTTGATCGTCAACTCACGATGGAATTGGACTTGCGCGGAGCATGCTGTTCAGTGCGGATGCTCGGCAATTCGAATGCGCACATCGTGCGCTTGCGGGGTGTCCCGCTGTGACAGGGAGGTGGGCATGCCTGGCTTGGAGTTGCCAGCGAAGCGGGCAGTGGATTCCCCCTGCCGCGTATTGGGTGCTTGTGATTGGTGGTGCTGATATGCCTGGAAGCTTCGAACCGAGCCGAAAATATTATGTTTCTCCGCTGATCCAGGCTGTAGGTATTCCCCAGACTGTGGGCGGCGAAAAGTGATGATGCTGCTGGGAATTTGCGCTGATCGCATTCGGCATTGCTGCTGGAATGCTTTTAAATGCCAGTGTTGATCGTGTGGATACCACCAGGTATTCATGTTCCGGCGCGCGGGAATTGAGAGGCAGACTTGATCGCAGCGCGGCTCGGGGCTCAGATGAATAGGCGCGACAGGGTGTCGGTCCTGGCGTGGAGAGAAGGCTCGGAAGCAAGTTCATCCGCTATGTTGTGGTCGAGTGGGGCGTTGCGCGCTAGCTGTGCGGTTTCCAGCTGTCGTGTGCCTTATCGGATGGGGTGGGGGCGGATTGTGAATTCCGTCGGCGCAAGCGCGCTTGCGTTTCTATGCGCCACCGGATGTTGGACACCATTGCGATGTGTCACTGCGCTGTAATAGTTTTCCTTCGCCACGGCGTACACACGGTTTTCACTTCAGCGACGCCTGCTGTACTGCATGATGTTGCTGCGTGATCGGTGGAGGCAATGCATCAGGGGGAAGTGCAATGCTTTGGGACGAGGCTGTTGAACCGTCACCAGGGAGGGGGAGATTGACGGATTTGTATGTGCAGTTGCAGGCAGTGTTGGACGCGTTGCCGCAGATGGCTGCGATGGTTCACGATGGCGTGCCGGTGCAGGCCAATCTGCGTTGGCGTGAGTTCTTCGGCAATGATGCGGCGCTGGGAAGTTCACGTGATTGGCTTGAGCGTGTGCATGCCGATGAGCGTGCGCTGGCGATAGCAGGCTGGCGCGAGTTCCTGCTGCATGGGCATGCGCCCGCATTTGAATGTCGTCTGCAGGACGAGGCTGGCATCGAACATTGGTTCGAGGTGCGCCTCGGGAGCCCCGCTGCGGAGGTTCCGTTGCAGGCGGTAACAATGACGGATATCAGTGCCAGGCGTCGCCTGCGTCATTCTCTGGAGCAGAGTCTGGATCTGCAGGACCGGATGCTGGATGCCAGCATGGACTGCATCCAGGTGATAAACAGCGACGGCACGGTGCGGCACATGAATCGCTCCGGCTGCGTGGCGTTCGGGCTGCCGCAGGACGAGCGCACGTTCGGAATGCAGTGGGCCGATCTTTTGCCTGCGGCGTTTCGCAACAAGGGACGGCGAGCATTGGCGCAGGCCGCGGGTGGGCGGGCGGCGCGCTTTGCGGGCCAGACCGGCAGCGAAGGCGCGCTTACGCAGTTCTGGGACAACGTCCTCACCCCGATGTTTGACGGGCAAGGACAGGTGAACGGCATCCTGTGTGTCTCGCGTGATGTCAGCCGACAGCAGCACGCCGAACGGCGGCTGCGGATCGCCTGCGAAATCGATGAGTTGACCGGCTTGCCAAATCGGCGCTCGTTCAATCGCAGGCTGCGGCTGAGCTTGCAGCGCCAGCGTGAGTGCAATGGAACCCTTGGGTTGATGATCATCGACCTGGATCACTTCAAGCACGTCAACGACACGTTGGGGCATTCGGCTGGCGATCACCTGCTGCGGGTGCTGGCCAGGCGGGTTGCGGCGCACGTTTCCGACACGACCCTGGTCACGCGCCTGGGTGGCGATGAGTTTGCGGTGGTGCTGGAACACATTACCGGTGAGGCCGAGTTGCTGCAGGTTGCCGAAGGCATCAGCTTGCTGGCGGAAAGCTCGGTGACCTTTGCCGGGCAGGTTATCAATACCGGGATGAGTATCGGCTGCGCCATGTATCCACGCGATGCCTGTGATCCGGCGGAACTATTGAAAGCAGCCGACACCGCGTTGAATGATCTGAAGGCCAACGGGCGCGGTGGCGTGCGTTTGTACAGTCGGCGGTTGATGGCCATCGCCGAGGAGGCCGCGAATCAGCGGTTGATGGCGCGCCAATTGGTACGCGACGGTGGCGTGGTGCCGCATTACCAGCCGAAGGTCAACCTGCAGGATGGTCGCGTCGTCGGTTACGAGGCATTGCTGCGTTGGCCTTGCGTCGAAGACAAGGGCATCGGCGAAGACTGCCAGCTTGATGAAGCGTTTCGCGACTATGAGCTCGCTTCCCGTCTGGCCGAGGCCATGCATCTGCAGGTACTGGCGGATATTCGTGCGTGGCAGGCGCAGGGCCTGCAGGTGTTGCCGATCGCAATCAATGCGGCGCCGGTGGAGTTCCTGCGTGACGACTTTGCCGAGATCCTGCTGGAGAAACTGCAGCGGTTTGCCGTCGACCCGGTGTTGATCGAGCTGGAGATCACCGAGCAGGTACTGACCGATCGTGGCTCTGCTTTCGTTGCCCGTGCGCTGGGTCTGTTGAAGGACGCCGGCGTGCGGATCGCACTGGACGATTTTGGTACCGGGCATTCCTCATTGGCGCACCTGCGCGACTACCCAATTGATGTGCTCAAGATCGATCGCAGCTTCGTCGCCCGCATGGTGGCCGAGCCATCGATCCGCGCGATAGTCGAAGCGGTCGGCAAGCTTGGGCCGAGCTTGCGCCTTGATCTGGTTGCCGAGGGGGTGGAGAACGCCAGCCAGCGGCAGATCCTGATCGAGGCCGGTTACCGGATTGGCCAGGGTTTCCTGTATGACCGTGCGGTCAACGCTGCGCAGGTGGCGCAGCGCCTGCAGGGGGCACCGAAGCTGTCGACGGCGTAAGTATCAATCGGCCTGGCCGTGCTGCGCCTCCACCAGCCGCAGCCAGGCCTGCGCGGCGGCGGACAGATAGCCGCCGCGACGCCAGGCCAGCACCATTTTCCAGTCCAGCTCCGGCTCATCCAGCGGCACGATGACGACGTCCGCACGCGGGCGGGCGTTGGCGATCATGCGTGGCAGCAGGGCCACGCCCAGACCCGCCGCGACCAGCGCGACGATGAAGTCCGGTTGGCCGCTGCGGGTGACTTCGCGCGGGCTGAAGCCACGAGCCTGGCAGGCCTGGATGATGTGCCGGTTCAGCAGGAAGCCCTTCTCGAACAGCACAAAAGGCACCTCTGCCAGATCCTGCAGCTGCAGGCTGGCCGAGCCCGCCAATGGGTGCTGGCGCGGCAGCAGCGCGACCAGCGGTTCGGTGCGGACCGGTTGCCAGTCCAGGTCGTCGGCGACCGGCAGCAGGCTGGCGGCGAGCTCGATTTCTCCGGCGCGCAGGCTTTCCTCAAGTGCCTCGCTGCCGCGTTCGAGTACACGCAACTCGATCTGCGGATGGAGCTGGCGGAAGCGTGCAAACACCGGCGCGAACAGGATGTCGCTGCCGAGCGAAGCCAGGCCCAGGTGCAGCTCGCCTCGCTGCAGATCGCGCAGTTCTTCCAGTTCGCGCAACATGTCTTCGCGCTCACCGAGCAGGGCCAGGGCGCGGCGGTAGACGATCTGCCCGGCCGGGGTCAGCCGTACCCCGTTGCGGGAGCGCTGCAGCAGCACTTCACCCAGCTCATCCTCCAACTGGCGGATGGCCTTGCTGATGGTTGGCTGGGTCGCGAATACCGCTTCGGCGGCCGCTGAAAAACCGTCATGGCGGACCACTTCCACCAACATGCGTAGCTGCCTGATATCCATTCTTAAATGGAATCCCGTGGATGCAATCAATTCATTTTATTTATAGATAAGCCCGGCGTACATAGGAGGAATGGAAACCTTGATGTCGTCATTGCGTCGCGGCCAACTGGGCCTGCGGCGCGGCTTGCGCCGTAGCGCCGGCTTGCAGATCGGCGTGCTGGTGGTGATCTGGCTGCTGGCGCAGGCGCTGATGCAGCGCCTGGGCGTGCCGGTACCCGCCGGCATCGTTGGCTTGTTGGTGCTGCTGCTGGCCTTCGCGATGCGCTGGTTGTCGCCGCGCTCGTTCGCGCGTGGTGCGCAGTGGCTGCTGGCGGAAATGCTGTTGTTCTTCGTGCCGGCGGCGATGATCCTGCTCGATAACCGGCAGATGTTGGGTTGGCTTGGACTGAAACTGTTGCTGGTGGTGGTCGGCGGCACCTTGCTGGTGATGGCAAGCACGGCGGTGACCGTCGAACTGTTGCTGCGGTGGAGCCTGCGCCATGAAGCTTGACGCGCTGATCCAACAACCGGGGCAATTGCTGTGGCCGGTGTTCTGGGCCGTGCTGACGGTGGCGGTCTACCTGCTGGCCAAACAGTTGTATCTGCGCAGCGGCAAGGCCTGGGCGTCACCCTTGATCACTGCGCCATTGGTCCTGCTGGGTCTTGCGTTGGTGTTGCACGCCAACTACCACGACTACCTGCGTGGCACGCATTGGCTGGTGGCAATGCTGGGGCCGGCGACGGTTGCGTTCGCGGTGCCCATCCATCAGCAGCGGGCGTTGATTGCGCGGCATTGGAAGGTGCTGGGTGCAGGTGTGTTGGTCGGTAGCGGCGTGGCGATCATCGCCGCATGGTTAATGGCCACGGCACTGCACCTGTCGCCGGAGCTGCGCCTGAGCCTGGCGCCGCGCTCGGTCACCACGCCGTTTGCGATGGACGTATCCGGGCGTATTGGCGGCATCCCCGGGCTGACTGCGGTGTTCGTGATCATCACCGGCGTCTGCGGTTCGCTGTGCGGGCAGGCGCTGCTCAAGCTGCTGCCGGTGCGCAGTGCGATGGCGCGTGGTGCGCTGTTTGGCATGGGTGCGCACGGCATGGGCGTGGCCAAGGCGCGCGAGCTGGGCGAGAGCGAGGGTGCGATCGCCGGGCTGGTGATGGTGATGGCCGGTGTGTTGAACGTGGCCGTCGCGCCCTTGCTGGTGATGCTGCTGCAGCGCTGACGACGGCTGGGCTCAAGTCAGGCCGGAGTGTCGCCGGCCCGGGCGTTCTGCAGGGTGTCTTGCCGACGCGCCAATACCGCTTCGCGGTGGGCGATGTAAGCGTTGGCACCGAGGATGATCAGGGCGCCGATCACGGTCCAGCGGTCCAGTGTTTCACCGAACAGCAACCAGCCCATGACTACCACCAGGGGCAGCTGGGTGAAGCTGATGGGGGTGAGTGCGGAAACTTCGCCAAGCTTGAGCGCACGGGTCCACAGCAGCTGGCCCAGTGTGCCCATCACGCCGGTCGCCACCAGCCACAGCCAGGCGATGCCGGTGGGCCACACCCAGACGAACAATGCCGGAATCAACGACAACGGCACCCAGAACACATAGGTGTAGAACACCACGGTATCCGGGCTGTCGACGCGGGTGAGCTGCTTGATCTGGATCGCGACCAGCGCGCTGAGCACGGCGGCCAGCACCGCGATCAGGCTGCCGAGTTCGAAGCTGTGGGCGCCTGGACGGACGATCACCAACACCCCGATGAAGCCGACAATCACCGCCGCCCAGCGGCGGAAGCGGACCTTCTCACCCAGCCACAGCACGGCGGCGATGGTGACGAACAACGGCGTGGAGTAGGACAGGGAGATGGCCTGCGACAGCGGCAGGTGGCCAATGGCCCAGAAACCACACAACATCGAGGCAAGGCCAATCGCGCTGCGCAGGAAGTAGCGCGGCAACTGCTGGGTGCGCAACGGCGCGTGGCCCGGCCGCAGCAGCATCGGCAACAGCGCCAGCAGGCCGAAACTGTTGCGGAAGAACGCCACTTCCTGGGTGGGGACATAGGCGGTTGCCAGACGGATGGCGATGGCCATCAGGCCGAAGGCCATGGCGCTGCCGAACATCAGCAGGGCAGCGCGCATTGCGGTGGAACGGGGTGCAGCCAAGGCAGTATTCACCAGCGGGCGCCAATCAGCCTTGGTTCGGGTTCAATCGGTACGCCGAACTTCTCCAGCACGGCTGCAGATACACGTCGGGCAAACGCCAGCAGCTCGGCGCCGGTGGCATTGCCATGGTTGACCAATACCAGGGCGTGGTTGGGCGAGACGCCGGCATCGCCGTCGCGTTGGCCCTTGAACCCGGCCTGCTCGATCATCCATGCCGCAGATACCTTGCGGTTGCGCACATCGTTGCCGGGGAACACGGGCAGCTCGGGGTAGTGCTGCAGCAGCACGTCGATCTGTTCCAGCGGCAGGATCGGGTTCTTGAAGAAGCTGCCGGCATTGCCGAGTACATCCGGGTCAGGCAGCTTGCGTTGACGGATGGCGATGACGGCATTGGCCACGTCGGCCGAGACCGGGAACTCAATTCCCATGGTCTGCAGCTCCTCGCGGATGCCGGCATAGTCCAGCTGCAGCTCGTGCAGCAGCGGCAAGCGGAACTCGACGGCGGTGATCAGGTAGCGATCAGCCTCATGCTTGAACAGACTGTCGCGGTAGCCGAAGCGGCAGGCTTCCTGGTCCAGGCGCACCCAGACCTGCTCCTGCCGGTCCCAGGCCTCGACGATCTGGATGAACTCACCGACCTGGGCGCCATAGGCACCGATGTTCTGGATTGGCGCGGCGCCGACAGTACCGGGGATCAGTGCCAGGTTCTCAAGGCCGGACAGGCCTTCGTTCAAGGACCACATCACCAGTTCGTGCCAGATCGCGCCAGCGCCCGCGCGGACGATGGTGTGGTCGGCGCGGTGTTCCAGCGCGCTGATCTCGCGGTTGTCGAACACCAGCACCACATCTTCCGGATCGGCGGCCAGCAGCACGTTGCTGCCGCTGCCAAGCACCAGCAGGTCTGCCGCACCGATGGCGGCCAGCGCTTCAGGCAGGGCAATGGGATCGGCGATACGCAACATGCGCGGTGCACGGGCGTCGACATGGAAGGTGTTGAGGTGGCGCAGTGGAGCGTTCTCGGTCAACGACCAAGCTGGGGCGGCATTCGTCATAGCGGAGCGACGGCGCCTCCCGACGGGGATTCACGACGGCGACGGATCGCATTCACGCAGTCGCCGATCAGGCCAGGGCCCTGGAAGATCAGCCCGCTGTAGCACTGCACAAGGGTCGCGCCAGCTGCCATCTTGGCGACAGCATCCGCGCCCGAACTGATGCCACCGACGCCGATCAGCGGTACCGACTCGGGCAGGCGCGCACGCAGGCGCCGCAAGACCAGGGTGGATTGGCCGAGCAAGGGCGCGCCGGAGAGGCCACCGATTTCCTTGGACAGTGGATCCGCTTCGACCGTGGGTCGGCCGATGGTGGTGTTGGTGGCGATGACGCCATCCACGCTCAGTTCGCCCAGTACGCGCGCGGCGGCATCGATGTCGCGGTCACTCAGGTCCGGCGCAACCTTGACCAGCATCGGCACGCGCTTGCCGTGCTTGGCTGCCAGTTGCTCCTGCGCCTCGCGCAGGCCGCCAACCAGCCGCCGCAATGCCTGCTCTTCCTGCAGCTCACGCAGGCCGGCGGTATTGGGCGAGGAGATGTTGACGGTGATGTAGTCGGCCAGCGGATAGACCTTTTCCATGCAGATCAGGTAATCGGACAGCGCATCCTCGTTGGGCGTGTCCTTGTTCTTGCCGATGTTGATGCCGAGCGGGCCGGGACGGTGCTTGACTGCCTCCACGTTCTTCACCAGTGCATCAACGCCGAGGTTGTTGAAACCCATGCGGTTGATGATGGCGTTGTGCCGAGGTAGCCGGAACAGGCGTGGCTTGGGGCTGCCGGCCTGCGGGCGCGGGGTGATGGTGCCGATCTCGACATAGCCGAAGCCCAATGCAAACAGGGCTTCGATGTGCTCGCCGTTCTTGTCCAGGCCAGCAGCCAGACCAACCGGGTTGGGGAAGCTCAGGCCGAACGCCGGGGTGGGAAGCGGCTTGATGCGGCCGGCAATCAGCGGCGTGGTGCCGGTGCGCCAGGCAAGATCCAGCGCGGACAGCCCCAGGCCGTGGGCGCGCTCGGCATCAAGGGTGAACAGGAAGGGGCGGGCAATGGAATACATAAGCTCAGTTCAGCGTGCCAACAAAGGCGCGGGTTTGGTACTCAAAGGCAACCTTGCCATCGACCGCATGCGCATCAAACAGGCGCTGCAGGGCCTCCAGCATCGGGGAATGACGTTCGTGACCGGCTTGCGGTGCGTACGAGGAAGACAGCAGCCGGCCACGCAGGCCGTCGTAGTCCAGGTGCTGCACATTCGGCAGGTGGACCAGGCCGCGCAGCCCATCGCAGAACCAGTCGCGCATGGTCTGGTCGTCCTGGTAGCGCTCGGCGACCTCGGTGTAGTCGGTGCCGTAGTCCAGCAGCAGCTGTTCGTAGCCGGCCAGGAACGGCGAGGCATCGAGCAGGCGTGAGTTCCAGTACACCAGGGCCAGTCCGCCCGGACGCAGGATGCGCATCCATTCGCAACGTACAGCGGCGGTATCGAACCAGTGGAAAGCCTGCGCGGCCGCGACCAGATCAACGCTGTGGTCGGCCAGGGTTGTGGCCTCGGCGGTACCGGCGACGGATTGCAATTGCGGATATCCGGGCAGCAGCCATTGCTCGGCTGCGGCGCGCATTGCGGCATTGGGTTCCACCGCGATCAATGGATGGCCGGCAGCCAGAAACAACTCGCTGGAGATACCGGTGCCGGCACCGATATCGGCGACCAGGGCAGAGCGGGGCAGGCCGATATCGCGGTGCAGCCATTCCAGCAGCGTGGATGGATAGCCCGGGCGATAGCGCACATAGTCTGCTACCCGGCTACTGAAACGTTGGGTTGAATCGGATTGCCCCATGCCGGCCTCAGGAGTGCATCGCCGCGAGGCCAGCCAGGCCACCGAAGAACACCAGGATGGCGATGAAGCAGATGATGCCGATCAGCCACAGCGCGGTAGCCAGCCAGCCCAGCACCAGCCCGGCCACGGCCAGGCCATCGCCTTCCAGTTGACCGTTGCTGCGGCGGATTTCGCCACGTGCCATATGGCCGAAGATGATGGCGCAGATGCTGCCGATGGCGGGCAACAAGGTCCAGCCAAGGATGCCGGCGACCAGACTGATCACGGCGTAGCTGCTGGTCTGGCGAGGTGCAGGAATGCTCATCGGGAACTCCGTTTCAGCGAATTAAGCCCCTCTCCCGCAAGCGGGAGAGGGGTTGGGGTGAGGGGAAGCTCTTCAGCTCAGCACTCTCCCGTTCCAACGCCCCGACCAAAGCCGGGGCAGACACGATCAAAGATCGAACTTGATGCCCTGGGCCAGCGGCAGCGAATCGGAGTAGTTGATGGTGTTGGTCTGGCGACGCATATAGACCTTCCATGCATCTGAACCGGACTCGCGGCCACCGCCGGTATCCTTCTCGCCACCGAAGGCGCCACCGATCTCCGCACCGGAGGTGCCGATGTTGATGTTGGCGATGCCGCAGTCGCTGCCGGCAGCCGACAGGAACTTCTCGGCGGTCTTCAGGTTCTGGGTGAAGATCGACGAGGACAGGCCCTGCGGCACGCCGTTCTGCATGTCGATGGCTTCGTCCAGCGTGCTGTACTTCATCACGTACAGGATCGGCGCGAAGGTCTCGTGCTGGACGATTTCATCGCTGTTCTTCAGGCCGGTGACAATCGCCGGCAGCACGAAGTTGCCTGCGCGGTCGATGGCGGTGCCGCCGGTCTCGACGGTGCCACCGGCAGCCTTGGCCTTGGCGATGGAGCCGAGGAACTGCTGCACGGCTTCCGGGCTGTTCAACGGGCCCATCAGGTTGGCGGCGTCGGTCGGGTCACCGATCTTGCCTTCGACCTGCTTGTAGGCCTTGATCAGCGTGGCCAGCACGTTGTCGTAGATGGATTCATGCACGATCAGGCGGCGGGTGGTGGTGCAGCGCTGGCCGGCGGTGCCGACGGCGCCGAACACGATGCCCGGCACGGCCAGCTTCTGGTCGGCGGTCTCGTCCATGATGATGGCGTTGTTGCCGCCCAGTTCCAGCAGGCAGCGGCCCAGGCGCTGGGCAACCTTCTGGTTGACGGTGCGGCCGACCTGGGTGGAACCGGTGAACGAGATCAGCGGCACGCGGCGATCGTCGACCATCTTCTCCGACAGCGCGGTGCCGGCATCGTTGATCAGGAAGAACAGGTCCGGGAAGCCGCCGTCCTTCAGCGCCTCATTGCAGATCTTCATCGTCGCAATGGCGGTCAACGGGGTCTTGTTGGACGGCTTCCAGATGCAGATGTCGCCACAGATGGCCGCCAAGAACGCGTTCCAGCTCCACACCGCGACCGGGAAGTTGAAGGCCGAGATGATGCCGACCAGACCCAGCGGGTGGTACTGCTCGTACATGCGATGGCCGGGACGCTCGGAATGCATGGTGTAGCCGTACAGCATGCGGCTCTGGCCCAGTGCGAAGTCGGCGATGTCGATCATCTCCTGCACTTCACCGTCGCCTTCCGGCTTGGACTTGCCCATTTCCAGCGCGACCAGCGAGCCCAGTGCGTCCTTGTGCTTGCGCAGTGCTTCACCGCACAGACGCACGGCTTCGCCGCGGCGTGGTGCCGGGGTGGTGCGCCACACCTTGTAGGCTTCCTGCGCGCGGGCGATGACGGTTTCGTAGTCAGCTTCGGTCGTCGCCTGGACCTCGGCGATCACTTCGCCGGTGGTCGGGTTCTGCGGCTTGAGGACGCCCGCGCCGGTGGCGGCGGACCATTCCCCGTTGCCCATGTAGGTGCCAGCGTTGGTGGCATCCAGCGCCAAGGCCTTGAGCAGCTCGGAAGACATTCAAACTCCTGTTTCTTAACGTTATTTTGGCGCCGTCGGAAACTGCGGGTGGGGGCGACGGAGTGAGTACTACATAGTATCAGAGTGAACCGATTGGCCCCGTGCGGCTTGGTTGGGTTGATGGGACGGGTTGTGCCGGAGGCAAGGACCGTGCGGATGACGGGCGTTGCCTTTAACGTGGCTGCAAACCCTGTTGCTGGCGGCCGTTTTCGGCCATATTCGCCACCCTTGATAGGGGTTTCCCCGGCTTGAACAGGATAGACAGATGAACGTGACGATTTCGGACGGGGTAGTGGTTGGCAACAAGCTGCCCTTCGTGCTGTTTGGTGGGCTGAATGTGCTGGAGGACCTGGATTCCACCCTCTATGCCGCCGAGCGCTACGTGGAGGTCACCCGCAAGCTGGGCATCCCGTACGTATTCAAGGCGTCCTTCGACAAGGCCAACCGCTCCTCGATCACCTCCTTCCGTGGCGTCGGCCTGGAAGAAGGGCTGCGCATCTTCGAGCAGGTCAAACAGCGCTTTGGCGTGCCGGTGATCACCGACGTGCATGAAGTGGCGCAGGCCGCGCCGGTTGCTGAAGTAGTCGACGTGTTGCAGATTCCGGCCTTCCTGGCCCGCCAGACCGATCTGGTCACGGCCATCGCCCGCACCGGCCGCGCGGTCAATATCAAGAAGCCGCAGTTCCTCAGCCCGACCCAGATCAAGCACATCGTCAGCAAGATCCGCGAGGCGGGCAACGAGCAGATCATCCTGTGCGAGCGTGGTGCCCAGTTCGGCTACGACAACCTGGTCGTGGACATGCTCGGCTTCCGCGAGATGATCGAAGCCACCGGCGGGCTGCCGGCGATCTTCGATGTCACCCATAGCCTGCAGCGCCGCGACGCTGGCAGCGAAGCTTCCGGTGGCCGTCGTCGCCAGGTCGTCGAACTTGCCCGTGCCGGCATGGCCGTTGGCATTGCCGGCCTGTTCCTTGAGGCGCATCCGGACCCGGACAACGCGCGCTGCGATGGCCCAAGTGCATTGCCGTTGGATGTGCTGGAGCCTTTCCTGGCGCAGATCAAGGCGCTGGACGATATGGTCAAGGCGTTCCCGGTGCTGGACATCGCCTGATCCGCCCGGGCCGGTGGCTGCTGCGCAGCCCCGGCCTCAAGCAGGCCCCTCTCTTACGTCCGTAGTGTTTCATGCAGGCACGTTTGTGGCACACGGATGGAAGAGGGGTCGATGCATCATTTGAAAAGCAGTTTGGGCTTGGCGCTGTGCGGACTCCTGCTGAGCTCCGCAGGTCATGCTGCGCCTGGGATCAGTGGGCAGATACACAGTTCATTGACGGTGGTGCCTGCATGTGAGGTCAACGGAACGACCGCCAGTTCCAACCTCGATTTTGGTTCGTTGAACTTCGGGGCCACCAGTGCGTTGATGCAGCCGGCCGGTACCCAGGTGTTGAAACCTGATGGGGGCGCCATGAGCATCCGCTGTGCGGCAGGATTCGTTCCGGTGCTCAAGATGCGGGCGGGCCGCAATGACGGTCAGGCATCGACAGGCAGCAGGGCATTGCACGATGGTGCGGGTCACTATGTCGGCTATGACCTGTACACGGATGCCGGTTTCAACAATCTGTTGCCCATAGAAGGAGTCATCAACCTGGCGGTCAGCAATGGCGCGGCACAGACCTTGAATCTCTACGGCAAAGTCACGGCGGCAGCGGGCTTGCCGCCAGGCACCTATACCGATTCGATAGCCGTCGAATTGTCGTTCTGATTTGCTCTTACGCAGGTCCGCTAGGGTAGGCAGATCGCAGGTGGCGCACGGCTGCCTGTATTACCGCTCAAATGGGGAGTTCGAATGAAATACAGGAACATCCGCGTTGCACTGTTCGCTGGCGGCTTGCTGTTCGCTTCGATGGCACAGGCTGGAACCGTCACCGGCCGGATCAATTCTTCATTGGTGCTGATCAGCTCCTGCCAGGTGAATGGCTCGACCGCATCAACCAATGTAAATTTTGGTGCCTTGAATTTCGGTACGCAAACGGCGCTTTTCACCCAAGCCGGAGCGCAGGTGCTTGCAGGTGGTGGTGGCACCATGTCGATACTGTGTTCGAATGGTGCCATTCCGGTGATGCGGATCCAGGCAGGCAGCAATGATGGGCAGTCCTCCGGCGGCACGCGGGCGTTGTCGAATGGGGCGGGCAGCTTTGTTCCCTATGACATTTACACTGATTCCGGTCTAAGCACTGTTCTGCCGATCAATGGCACGATTACCTTGCCCACCAGTACCGGTGCTGCACAGACAATCAATCTGTATGGCAAGGCAGTGGGCAAGGCAGGGCTGACGCCAGGGACGTACACGGACAGCATTTTGGTGGAACTGTCCTTTTGATCGTGCGGCGGTGGATGCTTCCGGTTCTGGTGGTTGCATATCTGGCTGCATTGACCGGTGAGGTGATCGCTGCGCCCCGCGCCGACATGCAGGTCAGTGCGGAGGTCGTTGGCGGCTGCGAGGTGGCCGCCGGCCAGTGGGGGACACTTGATTACGGAACGCGGGCGGCGCTGGACACCGAGCCCGCCGCAGCCAGCTTGTCCAGCACGGTGCAGATCAGGTGTACGCCGGGCATGCAATTGTCGATGCAGGTGGACGGCGGACAGCACGGTCGCCAGCTGCAGCGCGACGGCGGTGGTGAGCGCATCCCCTATCAATTGTTCAGCGACGCAGCCAGAGGCGTGCTGCTGCCGATAGATCAATCCGTGCCCGTGCCGCTGGGCGGCGCAGGCGTGGTGACGCTGCCCATCCATGCGGAATTGAGCGTGCCAGCGCACTCGCCCGCGGGTATGTACAGCGATGTGTTGCAGGTTCAATTGATCTGGTAAGTGCGGTTCTCAGGGGGATGAATGTTGTTCATTAGGTATCTGGCGGTGGCCGTTGTGCTCGCTGCGTCGATGTTGTCGGTTGATGGCGCGCGTGCCGCAAGTTCGGTGCTGATCTGGCCGGTGGATCCGGTGCTGGCAGAGGGTCAGCAGAGCACGGCGTTGTGGCTGGAGAACAAGGGCGATAGCCCGGTCAGCCTGCAGGTGCGTGTGCTGGCGTGGTCGCAACAGGATTTTGATGACCAGTACCAGAACCAACGCCAGGTGATCGGCATCCCGCAGATCGCACGGATCGAGCCCGGGCAGAAGCAGTTGGTGCGTATCACCCGCATGACGCCGACGCCTGCAGGTCAGCAGCAGGCATTCCGGGTGATGATCGACGAGATCCCGACAACGGTGGCGACCGATGCCGCTGCCGCACCCGGGGTGCGTTTCAATATGCGCTATGTCATTCCGTTGTTTGTCTATGGTGCGGGCCTGACAGCCGGCGATGCGGGTCAAGGGGTACGCGATGCAAGCGGAGCGCAGGTGCGTCCGCAGCTCGGGGTGCAGCAGGTCAGCGTGGACGGCAAGGCTTACCTGCAGGTTCGCAATGACGGACCAATACACGCGCGGTTGACCGAAGCCTCCATCGAACAGGGCGGCAGGCTGCAGCTGTTGCACGACGGTTTGATGGGCTACGTGTTGCCGGGTGCAAGCATGCGTTGGCCACTGCCGGCAGCCGAAGGCCATCCCGCAGCGCTGTTGGTGCGCGTCAATGGCGCGCAGCAGCCGCAACGCCTTGTCCTTGAGTGACGGTTCGCATGATGTTGAATGAACGAGGCGTCAGCCGCGTGGCGCTTGGGCGTATGGGGGACGGGGCAACGAACGGTTGCCAGCGGGCTGCACCGCCGTGCGGGCGGTTGTCCCGCGCCGTGCGGCATGGTCTGTGGATGCACCTGCTGGCATTGAGCGTGGTGCCGGTATTGCCGGCTGCAGCGGTGGGGTTGCCGCTGCCAGCGTTCGATGCACAGGACGCCGCACCGCTTCCATTGCATCTGGATCTGGTGGTCAACCAGGTGGAAACGGGCAGGCAGATTGTGGTTGAGGAGCGGGGTGGGCGACTCCATGCCAGTGCGGCGGCATTGACCGGTGCCGGTATCAACCTGCCTCAACCGGCCACAGATGACATTGCGCTGGAAGACGTGCCTGGCCTGCACGCGCATTACGACCGGGCACTGCTGCGGCTGGTGCTGGAGGTGCCGCCTGCGTGGTTGGCCACGCAGACCATCAGCTATCGCGCCACGGCACCGCGCATGGTGGCGCAGGCAAGCCCGGGTGCGATGTTCAACTACGACATCTACGCAAGTGACGTCGACCTTGGCGGCAGCTACCTTGCAGCCTGGAACGAGCTGCGTGTCTTCGGTTCTGCTGGCAGCCTGACCAATACCGGGCAGTTCCGCCACATCGTCAGCGGCGGCAAGGGGCAGCAGGAGGGGTATCTGCGCTACGACACCACCTGGCGCTACTCCGACGAGACCCGGCTGCTGACCTATGAAGCCGGTGATGTGATCACCGCAGCGTTGCCGTGGAGCAGCTCGGTGCGGCTGGGCGGCGTGCAGTTCTCACGTGATTTCAGCGTGCGGCCGGATCTTGTGACCTATCCGTTGCCGCAATTTGCCGGCGAGGTGGCCGTGCCGACCGCGCTGGACCTGTTCGTCAATGGCTATAAGTCCTCCAGTACGCAGCTGAGCCCGGGCCCCTATACGCTGACCAATATTCCGCTGATCAACGGCGCCGGCGAAGCGGTGGTGGTCACTACTGACGCATTGGGCCGGCAGGTCTCGACGACCCTGCCGTTCTACGTCAGCACCCGGCTGCTGCAGCCGGGGCTGGTCGATTTCTCGGTGGCAGCAGGCAATCTGCGCGAAGACTACGGCATCCGCAATTTCAGCTACGGCAAGGCGGCGGGCAGCGCCACACTGCGCTACGGCGTGGTGGACTGGCTGACTCTGGAAGGGCACGCCGAAGCCGCACGGAAGCTGTCGTTGGCCGGCGCCGGTGCCAACCTGCGCGTGGCCAACGCCGGTGTTGTGAACGCGGCAGTGAGCCAGAGCCACTTCAATGGACGACAGGCCCGCCAGCTCGCGTTTGGCTACCAGTTCAACGCTCCCCGCTACAGCTTTAGTTATCAGCGCATGCAGCGGCAGGCCGGCTATGCGGATCTGGGCGCGATCAATGCCCAGACGCTGCGTACCAGTCGCGGCAGCCAACAGGCGACCGCCAGCCTCCGTATGGGTACCTGGGGCAGCGCGGGTCTTGGCTATTTCGATGTCCGCAATTCGGACGACTCGCGCAGCCGATTGCTCAATCTGTCCTGGACCCGTTCGTCGCGGTCAGGGATGAGCCTGTATATGTCGGCCAACCGTGATCTTGATGCCCATGGCTGGGCGGCGATGGCGCAGCTGATGGTGCCGATGGGCGGGCGGGCCACGCTGGCGTTGTCCGCCGAGCGCGACAACAACGGGGACCGGGTTGAACGCGTGAACTATGGGCGCCAGGCGCCCACGAGCGGCGGCTTCGGTTACAACCTTGGCTATGCGCATGGCGGTGCCGAGGACTACCGTCAGCTGGATGCGACCTGGCGCGGTGACCTGCTGCAGGTGCAGGCAGGCACCTACGGCAGCCGTTCCAACATGACCCGTTGGGCCGATGTCAGCGGCTCGGCGGTATGGATGGATGGCCGGATGTTTGCCGGTAACCGCGTGGACGACGCATTCGTGGTGGTCAGTACCAAGGGCCAGGCAGGGATCCCCGTGCGCTACGAAAACCAGGAGGTCGGCCGAACCGGCGCCAGCGGGCATCTGCTGGTGCCATGGACCAGCGCCTACTATCCGGGCAAGTACGAGATCGACCTGTTGGGATCGTCAGCGGATGTGCGCAGTGCGCTGGTGGAGGCACGCGTGATGGTGCGTGCGCGCAGTGGCTATCTGTTGGAGTTCCCGGTTGTCCGTTCCCGCGCCGCCAGTGTGATCCTCACCGATGCACAGGGGGCGGTGCTGCCAATGGGTACGCGCGTGCAGCATGTGGAAAGCGGGGTGGATACGGTGGTTGGCTGGGACGGGCTGGTGTATCTGGAGCGTCTGGACGAGGTCAATCACCTTCAGGTGATGCAGGCCAGTGGAGAGAGTTGCGTGGCGATGTTCAAGGCCGATGACGACGACGCGGCGGTGATGATGCCTGCCCCCCTGGTGTGCCGATGAGCGGGCTGGCGCGTGTGGTGGGGTTGTTCCTGCTGTGTGCGGGAACGGGGCAGGCCGCGGCGGCGTGTTCAACGGGCAATGCACAATCCGCGGATTTCGGGGCAGTGGGCTCCGTTGCCCTGGGTGCCGCGGCGCAGGCGACCTCCACGCGTGACGCAGGCATCGAATGCAGCGGCCAGGTCCTGCAACCCTGGGAGGCGCAGGACACCTATTTCCGCGTGACCTTCAGTTCTGCCAACGCTGGCTTGCTGGGACCGACTGGGGATTTACTGAACTACCAGCTGTACGCCTCGGCGGACAGGAACAACGGCGCAGCATTGATCCCTGCGGTGCCATTGGACCTGGTTGGGCAGGGTGTAATCGACGCACTGGGGTTGTTGCAGAGTGCAGGCGGCAAGGCGATGCCGTTGTATCTGGCCGCAGCCGGCGGCAGCAATGTCGCCGCAGGCAATTACGAGGACACCGCGACCCTGGCCTGGGAGTGGCGTTACTGTACGGCCAGCTCGGGTGCCGGGGTTTGCTCGTCATATGACACCGGCAGTGGCGTGACGACGGTCCCGGTCAACCTGGTGGTGCAGAACGACTGCAGTATCGCTGCGCCGGATCTGGATTTCGGTACTGCTGCGCTTCCCTCGGCATTTGCCGTGGTCAACGGCAGCATTTCGGTTACCTGCACCAAAGGCAGTGCCTACAGCGTCGGCCTGGGGGACGGGCAGAACCTGGCGGCGGCACGGCGCAACATGCGCTCGGCACAGGGGGAGCTGCTGGCCTACGATCTGTTCCAGGGTGTCAGCGGTATACGGTGGGGCAGCGTGGACACCGAGCGGCGCTCCAGCGCCGGCGCTGATGTCAATCCGGGTCCCGGTGCGGGCGTGGGCAGACAGGTCTTCAACTACAACGCGAAGGTCTATGCGGATCAGGCCCCGGTGCCTGTGGGACGCTACGTGGATACCGTTCTGGTCGACATTGCTTTCTGAACCGGCAGCGTCGACTGTGCCGTTTGCGAAGATCAGGACGATATCAGGACTTTGTCCATGTTCACGCTTGGTTGTATCCTTGCGTATTCGGCTCCGTAGCTCAGTTGGATAGAGCGGTCCCCTCCTAAGGGACAGGTCGCACGTTCGAATCGTGTCGGGGCCACCACCCTCGCATGGCCGACGGCCCAGCGCCGCACTGCCTGTTACGCGGTGCCCGCTATGCATGCAGACGATTCCCTGAGCTTCCGCAGCTATGGCTGTACCGGTCATGGCCATCGGCATGCGCACGTGCAGCTGGTCCTGCCGCTGCACGGCATGCTGGAGCTTGAGGTGGAGGGTCGCGGTGGGTGGCTGGACCTGCAGCGTGCGGCGTTTGTCGCGCCCGGTGCCTTGCATGTGCAGCAGGCGCAGGGGCGCAACCGTTTCCTGATCGTGGACTGCGATGCATCGCGGCTGGACGACGCGCAGCTGGAAGCCGGGCTGCAACGCCCATTCTTTGTTCTGCCTCCGGCGGCGAGGCATCTGCTGGCCTACGTGGAGCAGGCGGCGGAGGGGCGGGCGCAGTTGGCGCCGGCCTTGACGCGGCAGGTGCTTCCATTGCTGCTGGATGCGGTTCTCGCGCAGGGCCGGCAACGCCGCGATGGGCGCCTGCAGGCCTTGTGCGAGCGCATCCGTCTCGCCCCAGGACAGGACTGGTCGCTGGCGCGCATGGCGAATGAGGCGGGGTTGGGCCTGACCGCACTGCACGCAGCGTTCCGTCGTGAACTGGACTGCAGCCCTGTCCAGTGGCTGCAGCGCCAACGCCTGGAATGGGCGCAGCAGCGGATCGCCGAAGGTCTACTACCACTGGCACGGATTGCACAGCAGGCTGGCTACTCCGACCAGAGTGCGCTCACCCGGGCCATGCGCCGCGAACTTGGCATCACCCCGGGACGCTACCGGCGGCAGTTGCAGGCGTAGCCAGGGTCAAAAGCGGCGAAGCCTGGGTCAATACACAGGGCTGCAGTGGTCGGAAACTGTGGCGGTTGCTGAGGACGTGGGTGGTTTGATGAAAGATCGGATGGCGGGCGGTATCGCCA
The DNA here is from genome assembly GCF_056861425.1 of Stenotrophomonas sp. 21LCFQ19. NCBI lineage: Bacteria > Pseudomonadati > Pseudomonadota > Gammaproteobacteria > Lysobacterales > Lysobacteraceae > Stenotrophomonas > Stenotrophomonas sp. 21LCFQ19. The sequence goes on from NZ_JBSPUF010000002.1 coordinate 366,758, forward strand.
ATGGTGTGGCCTCGGGGGCGCTGTGGGGCCTGGTGTTCCTTGCGCCCGCAGTATTGTCGGATTTCTCCCCGTTGCAGCTGGCTGCGGCGCGGTATCTGGTTTATGGGCTGATCGCGATCGTATTGCTGGTGCCGCGCTGGCCGGCGCTGCGTGCCCGCATTGGCAAGGTCGAATGGACGGCGCTCACGTGGTTGAGCCTGCTCGGCAATCTGATCTATTTCGTGCTGCTGTCGCTATGCGTGCAATGGAGTGGCGGCGCGGCGGCGGCGCTGATCGTTGGCATGGTGCCGGTGTTGGTAGCGGTGGTTGGTGCGCGCGAGCCAGGCGCTGTCCCGCTGATCCGCCTGGCCCCGGCGCTGGTGCTGTGCGTAGCCGGCGTGGTGCTGATGGGAGTCGAAGCCATGGGCTCCACCCATGTCCAGGGCAACCCGGGCCAGCGCTTGATCGGGCTGCTGTGCGGGGTCGGCGCGCTGTTGTCGTGGACGGCCTATTCGGTGGGCAATACCCGTTGGTTGGCCAAGGTGCCCGATGTATCCGGACACGACTGGTCGCTGCTGACGGGCGTGGCAACCGGCGGTCTGGCCTTGCTGCTGGCACCGGTCGCCTTTGCCGACGGCGCAGCGGGACATTCGGGACGTGAATGGGCGGGCTTCTGGGCGATGGCCGCTGCGGTGGCGGTGTTTGCCTCGATCCTGGGCAATGCCTGCTGGAACCGCGCCAGCCGCGCGCTGCCGTTGACCCTGGGTGGTCAGATGATCGTGTTCGAGACCTTGTTCGGGCTGCTCTACGGCTTCCTGTGGCAGCAGCGCTGGCCAGTGGCAATCGAGATTGTTGCTGCGCTGTGCCTGCTGGTCGGCGTGGTGTGGAGCGCCGCGGCGCACCGGCCGAAGGCGGTAACGGCAGCTTCGGCCTGAGAATCCTGCGCAGTCAGGTGGCGAAAGCAGGACTGAGATGCTGCTTTCGATTGCTTGCGGGCGATAGTTGGCATGCACGTTCCGCAGGCAGCGCCCGCAGCAGTGAACCAGCTGTTGCGCGCTGCTTGTCAGTTAAATGCGCGACGTTCGCGCTTGATGACATTTGCAACTTTTAGCTGCAGGTTTGGCGACGTTGCCTTTATCTGTGTTTTTGCAACGCAGCACTTGACAGCCTGATCCCGGCTGTTGTCTCTTGAAGGCCATGAACAGCCCGCAGCCCCTCGTCAGCCTCCTGCAGTCGCCTACCGGCGGCCAGGTGCGTGTGCCCGGGTTCGGCGGCGCCATTACCACCACCACTATTACCGTCACCATTAGCCCGGTGCGGCCCGTCGTCTTCGCGTAATTTCCGAAAACCACGGCCCCGCACCCGGATCAGGATGCGGGGGAACCCCATCAAGATGCGTGTCGGGGCCTCCAGCCGAGGTTCTTCCGATGTCGTCAGTTGCTGCTTCTCCCGCCGATTCCGCCGCGAACGCTGCCGTTCGCACTGTCGTGCACAAATTCGGCGGCACTTCGGTCGCCGATGCCGAACGTTACCGTCATGTGGCGCAGCTGTTGCTGGCCCGCGACGAGACCGTGCAGGTGACCGTGGTGTCGGCGATGAAGGGCGTGACCGACGCGCTGATCGGTCTGGCCAAGGCGGCGGCTGCAGCCGATCCGGCTTGGGACGACCGTTGGCACGAGTTGCGGGCGCGCCATCGTGGTGCCGCCGTGGCGCTGCTGGGAGAGCACTCCGGGCTGACCATCGAGTGGCTGGATGCGCGTTTCGAGCGTCTGCGCGAGATTCTGGCGGCGTTGGCCGTGATTGGTGAGTTGCCGCAGGAAGTGCTGGACCGCGTGCAGGGCCTGGGCGAAGTGTTCTCGGCCCACCTGTTGGGTCATCACCTGCAGGCCTTGGGCGAAGACGCCGACATCCTGGATGCGCGCGACGTCCTGGTGGTCAACCATGGCGAGCTTGGCGTTGATGTCGATTGGAAGTCCAGCGCTGCCAAGCTGGCGTTGTGGCGCGAATCGCATCCGGCGCAGCGGCTGGTGGTTACCGGTTTTGTCGCCCGCGACCGCAAGGGCAACATCACCACCTTGGGGCGCAATGGCAGTGATTTCTCCGGCGCCATCTTTGCCGCCTTGTTTGCCGCCGACGAACTGCATATCTGGACCGACGTCGATGGCGTGCTCTCGGCTGACCCGCGGGTGGTTCCGGAAGCAGTGCAACTGGACGCACTGAGCTATGACGAAGCCTGCGAACTGGCTTACTTCGGTGCCAAGGTGGTGCATCCGCAGACCATGTCGCCGGCCATCGAGCGCGGTCTGCCGATCATCATCCGCAACACCTTCCATCCGGATCATCCGGGTACCCGCATCACCGCCGACAGCTCCAGCAGTGGTCCGATCAAGGGCCTGACCCTGAGTGCGGACCTTGCGGTATTGAATGTCGAAGGTACCGGCCTGATCGGTGTGCCCGGTACCGCCGAACGCGTGTTCTCGGCGCTGCGCAACGCGCATGTGTCGGTGGTGATGATCTCGCAGGGTTCCTCGGAACATTCGATCTGCTGCGTGGTGAAACAGGCCGAGGCAGAGTTCGCCCGTGACGCACTGACCCAGGCGTTCTCGCACGAGTTGGCAGCGGGCCAGGTGCAGCGCGTGCAGCTCACCAGCGGGGTGAGCGTGCTTGCAGCGGTGGGTGATGGCATGGCCGGCCAGCCGGGCGTTGCCGCACGTCTGTTCGAATCGCTGGGTCGCGCACAGGTCAATATCCTGGCCATCGCGCAGGGCTCGTCCGAACGCAATATCTCGGTCGCGATCGAAGCCTGCGATGCGACCAAGGCGCTGCGCGCCGCGCACGCCGGCTTCTGGTTGTCGCCACAGACCTTCTCGGTCGGCGTGATCGGGCCGGGCAATGTCGGTGCAGCCTTGCTTGAGCAGTTGTATGCGTCCGAAGCGGCGCTGCTGGCCAGGGCCAAGCTGGATCTGCGCCTGCGTGCGGTCGCATCGCGCAACCGCATGGTGCTCGATCAGCGTGGCATGCACGGCAACTGGAAGGCCGCATTCGACTCGGCAGCGCTGCCGAATGATCTTGATCTGTTCACCGAGCACCTGTTGTCGGCGCGTCTGCCGCATACGCTGATCATCGATTGCAGTGGCAGTGCCGAAGTCGCCGATCGCTATGCCGGCTGGTTGGCCGCCGGCATCCATGTGGTCACCCCGAACAAGCAGGCAGGCTCCGGTCCCCTGGCACGCTACCAGGCGATCCGCGAGGCGGCGGCGTCTACCGGCGCACGCTTCCGCTATGAAGCCACGGTGGGCGCGGGTCTGCCGGTGATCACCACGCTGCGGGATCTGGTCGATACTGGTGATGACGTGACGGCGATCGCCGGCATTTTCTCCGGCACGCTGGCCTGGTTGTTTAACAAATACGATGGCAGCGTGCCGTTCTCCGAGCTGGTCACGCAGGCGCGTGGCATGGGCTACACCGAGCCTGACCCGCGTGATGACCTGTCCGGCGTGGATGTGGCCCGCAAGCTGGTGATCCTCGCCCGCGAAGCCGGGTATGAGTTGAGCCTGGAGGACGTGGCAGTGGAAAGCCTGGTGCCCGCTGCATTGCAGGGCGCGAGCGTCGACGATTTCATGGCGCGCCTGCACGAAGTGGACGCGGGCTTTGCGCAACGCCTCGCCGATGCGCGTGCGCGTGGCAATGTGCTGCGCTATGTCGCCCAGTTCAAACCGGGGCAGCAGCCCAGCGTTGGCCTTGTGGAGCTGCCCGGTGAGCATGCCTTCGCAAACCTGCGCCTGACCGACAACGTGGTGCAGTTCACCACCCGTCGTTACTGCGACAACCCCTTGGTGGTGCAGGGCCCGGGTGCTGGCCCGGAAGTGACGGCGGCCGGCGTGTTTGCCGATGTGCTGCGAGTGGCGGCGGGCGAGGGAGCGCGATTGTGAGCGGCGTGTTGAACAGTTCCGAGGCACGCCAGGCGCGGGCATTCTCGCCAGCGTCGGTGGCCAATGTGGCGGTCGGCTTTGATCTGCTGGGCTATGCGGTGCCTGACGTTGGCGACACGGTAACGGTACGTCGCATCGATGCGCCGGAAGTACGCATCGTCGCGATTCGCGGTTCGGCGGTGGAGTTGCCACTGGATGCGCCCAGCAATACCGCAGGTGCGGCGCTGATTGCCTTGCGTGAGGCGCTGGCGCTGCCGTTCGGTTTCGAACTGGAGATCGACAAGGGCATACCGCTGAGTTCGGGTATGGGCGGCTCGGCTGCGTCCTGTGTGGCGGCCTTGATCGCTGCCAATGCCTTGCTCGATGTGCCGCTGAGCCGTGAGCAGCTTTACCGGTACTCATTGGAAGGCGAAGCGGTCGCCAGTGGCAGCCGCCACGGCGACAACCTTGGCCCGATGTTCCTCGGTGGTTTGGTGCTCTCTACCTTGGAGCGATTGGTGCCGGTGCCGGTGCCTGCGCATTGGCATAGCCTGCTGGTGCATCCGGATGCGTTGCTGGAAACGCGGCGCGCACGGGAGGCATTGCAGGGCAGCTATGCATTGAAGGAGTTTGTCGCCCAGAGCAGCAATCTGGCCCTGGTACTGGCCGGTTGCCATGCCGGCGATGCGGGCCTGGTGCGGGCGGGCTTGGCCGACGTTCTGGTCGAGCCGCGGCGTGCGCCCCTGATTGTCGGCTTCGACGCGGCCAAGGCCGCCGCACTGGCTGCAGGCGCGATGGGCGCAAGCATCTCCGGTGCCGGCCCCAGTGTCTTTGCCTGGTTTGAAGACCGTGACGCTGCATTGGCTGCCGCGCCCAAGGTGCGGGCAGCCTTCGCTGCGGCAGGCTTCGACAGCCAAAGCTGGGTAAGCCCGATCAACAGCCCCGGCGCCAGACTGCTCTGAGCGTTCAAGCCCCTCTCCGCCGGGAGAGGGGTGGGGTGAGGGGGACGCTTGCGCGGCCCTTGAGTCCAGCGCACCACACCAACCATTTTCCGGATCTCCGAATGAATTTCATCTCCACCCGTAATGCATCGCCCGCTGCCACGTTGAGCGAGGCCATTGCTGCCGGCTTGGCACCCGATGGCGGCTTGTATGTACCCGAGCAGATGCCAGCAGCACGCAATCTTCAGCCTGGAGATACCCTCGCCGCGACCGCTACCGGATTGCTGCAGCCCTTCTTTGCGGATGACGCCCTGGCATCCGAATTACCGAAGATCTGCAGCGAAGCCTTCGACTTCCCGGCGCCACTGCAGGCCTTGGCGACCCGCAACGATCATGTGCTGGAGCTGTTCCACGGTCCTACTGCGGCGTTCAAGGATTTCGGTGCACGCTTCCTCGCTGCGAGCCTGTCGCGCTTGCGTGCAGGGCAGGAGCGTCCGCTGACCATCGTGGTCGCAACGTCTGGTGACACCGGCGCTGCTGTCGCTGCAGCTTTCCACAATCAGCCCAATCTTCAAGTCGTGGTGCTGTACCCGGATGGGCGCGTATCGCCGCGTCAGGCGCATCAGCTTGGCTGCCTGGGCGGCAATATCCGCGCGCTGCGCGTGGCCGGGTCGTTCGACGATTGCCAGGCCATGGCCAAGCAGGCGCTGGGCGATACCGATCTGCAGGCGCGGGTGCCATTGAGCTCGGCCAACAGCATCAGCCTCGGCCGCCTGTTGCCGCAGATGAGCTACTACGCACACGCGGCGCTGAACCATCAGGCCGCGCACGGCTCACTGCTGAATTTCGTCATTCCCACCGGGAACCTTGGCAATGCGATGGCGGCAGTGATGGCGCGCGCGCTGGGCGTGCCGTTGGGGCGTATCGTGCTGGCGACCAATGCCAACCGTGTATTACCTGACTACTTCAATGGTGGTGACTACGCGCCGAAGGCCAGTGTCGCCACGCTTGCCAATGCGATGGACGTGGGTGCCCCGAGCAATTTCGAACGACTGCGCTGGCTGTACAAGGGCGATGATGCAGCACTGCGCGCTGCCTTCACCTCGCAGGCGGTGGACGATGCCACCATCCGCGAGACCATCGCTCGCCGCTATGGTGCCTATGGCGAAGTGTTCTGTCCGCATACCGCCACGGCGGTGCAGGTCCTGGAGCAGCTGCGTGCCAATGGCAGTGCAGCGTCGGATCAACATTGGGCAGTGGCAGCGACCGCGCACCCGGCCAAATTCGAGTCGGTGGTCGAGCCGCTGATCGGTCGTGAAGTCGAAGTGCCGCCTGCGCTGGCCGAGCTGTTGAAGCGTCCCGCCCACGCCGAACCCTGCGCACCGGATTACCCGGCCCTGCGCGAAAAGCTGTTGTAGGAGGTAGTGCCGAGCCATGCTCGGCAGGAGGCTTCACCGGTAATGCTTCAGCCGAGCATGGCTCGGCTCTACAGGTGAGGCGTCAGAACTCGTCGTTGGCCAGCTGTTGCAGTTCGGCGAAATCCAGGATCTCCACCACGTTCAGGTGGGGCAGGGCGATCAGACCCTGCTGGCGCAGCTTGGTGAAGGTACGGCTCACGGTTTCCATGGTCAGGCCAAGATGGTCGGCGATATCGCCACGGCCCATCGGCAAGGAGACCCGGTTGCTGCTGCGGCCGTTCAAGGTTGCCTCACGGGCAGCCAGGCGCAGCAGGAAGTCAGCCAGTCGCTCCGGCGGCTGCAGGCGGGCCAATGCAAGTGCATTGTCCTGAGCTGCGTCAAGCTCTTGGCAGGCGCGTTGCAGCAGCTTGCGTTCCAGGTGCGGGTAACGCTGGCGCAGGTCACGCATCTGCGTGGTCGGCACCCGGCAGACCCGGCTGTCGGCAATCGCCTCGATATCGTAGCGATGGTGGTCGCTGCCGCTCAGGCCCAGATAATCGCCCGGCAGTACGAAGCCGTTCACCTGGCGGCGGCCGTCGGCCAGGGTGCGCACCAGGCGCAGCGCGCCCTCGGTTACTGTATAGACATAAGCGCGCGGCTCACCGGCACGTGCCAGCGTAGTGCCCATGGCGACTGGCGTGGAGACGGTAATCTGCTCCAGCGCATGTACCTCATCACAGGACAGGGCCGAGCACACCGACAGGTGGCGGACCGAGCACTGCAGGCACTCGCGCCCGCCATTGCCTTCGGGGGCAACAGACGAAACGGGGTATTGCTCGGTGCCTTGGGCTGGCCGGGACATGTCTACAGCAGGGGGGGAGGGTGCCCCAAATTGTACTTCATGCGGCCAGACGGGCGGTGTGCGGCTAGAATTGGCGACCGTTCCCCCTATTGAGTTGCAGGAGTTTTGCCCGTGATCAAGCCCCGTACCCCGCCCGGCATCATGGAATTGTTGCCGCGCGAGCAGATCGCGTTCCAGCGCATGCTGGACGTCATCCGCCGCAACTACGAGCGCTTCGGGTTCCTGCCGGTGGAAACCCCGGTGTTCGAGCTGTCCGATGTGCTGCTGACCAAGTCCGGCGGCGAGACCGAGCGCCAGGTGTACTTCGTGCAGTCCACCGGTGCGCTGGCCAATGCTGCCGAGTCGGCCGACAAGGGTGGCCTGCCGGAGATGGCGCTGCGCTTCGACCTGACCGTGCCGCTGGCCCGTTACGTCGCCGAGCACGAACACGACCTGAGTTTCCCGTTCCGTCGCTACCAGATGCAGCGCGTCTACCGTGGCGAACGTGCCCAGCGTGGCCGCTTCCGCGAGTTCTACCAGTGCGACGTCGATGTGATCGGCAAGGACACGTTGAGCATCCGTTACGACGCAGAGGTGCTGGCAGTCATCTACGCAGTGTTCTCGGAGCTGCGCATCGGCAACTTTGCCGTTCAGCTGAACAACCGCAAGCTGATGCGTGGTTTCTTCGAAGCGCAGGGCGTTGTGGATGCAGGGCAGCAGGCGCTGGTGCTGCGCGAGGTCGACAAGCTCGACAAGCGCGGCCCGGACTATGTGCGTGAAACCCTGGTTGGTCCCGACTTTGGTCTGCCGGCTGACGCCGTCGATCGCATCCTGTCGTTCGTCGAGGTCCGTTCGAGCTCGCACGCGGACGCGTTGGCGCAGATCGACGCGGTATTGGCTGCTGCAGGCGACTCGGCCAGCGAATCGCTGCGTACCGGTGCGTCCGAGCTGCGCGAAGTGCTGGAGCTGGTGAAGGCACTGGGTGTGCCGGAAACCGCGTACTGCCTGAATTTCTCCATCGCCCGCGGGCTGGATTACTACACCGGCACGGTGTACGAGACCAGCTTGGTTGATCACCCGCAGATCGGCTCGATCTGCTCGGGCGGCCGTTATGACGACCTGGCCAGCCACTACACCAAGTCCAAGTTGCCGGGCGTTGGTATCTCGATTGGCTTGACCCGTTTGTTCTGGCAGCTGCGCGAGGCCAATCTTATCGATGGAATCGCCGAAAGCAGCGTGCATGCGATGGTCGCGTTGATGGACGAGGCGGCGATGCCGCAGTCGTTGGATATCGCCCGTCGCTTGCGGGCCGGCGGTATCAATACCGAAGTGCAGATGGAGCCGAAGAAGATCGGCAAGCAGTTCCAGTACGCGGCCAAGGCCGGTATCCGCTTCGTGGTGCTGGCCGGTGAGGACGAGCTGGCGCGCGGCGTGGTGGCGGTGAAGGATCTGCTCCGTGAGCAGCAGTTCGAGGTGGCCCGGGATGAATTGGCTTCTACCCTCCAGGTGGAGCTGGAACAGACCCGCGCGATGGCGCGCTGATGAAAAGCCCCGCACAGCGGGGCTTTTTTTTGGTCTGTAGAGCCGAGCCATGCTCGGCAGGGGGCGTTACCGGGAAAGCCTCTGCCGAGCATGGCTCGGCACTACCGCTTCTGCCCCCTCCCTTTCGCGCAGCGAAGGGGAGGGCTGGGGAGGGGTTGGCTTTTCGCAGATATCAGTGCGCGCTCTGCCTGTAGAGCCGAACCATGTTCGGCTGGGGCGTTACCGGGAAAGCTCCTTGCCGAGCATGGCTCGGCACTACCGTTTCTGCACCCTCCCTTTCGCGCAGCGAAGAGGAGGGCTGGGGAGGGTGGCCTTTCGCAGATATCAGTGCGCGCTTCGCCTGTAGAGCCGAACCATGTTCGGCTGGGGCGTTACCGGGAAAGCCCCTTGCCGAGCATGGCTCGGCACTACAGTTGGTGAATCAGGCGGTTTGACTCAAGGCCGATTTCGCACTAATGTATTAGCACGCTATTACATTGATACATGATGAAAACACGCCCCGACATCGAACGTGAGAAGCCATCCGACGCCCCGTTGAAGGCGTTGGCGCGTACGTTGGCTGCGCTGGACAAACCGCAGGAGGTGCAGGCCTTCCTGCGCGATCTGTGCACGCCGGCTGAGCTGGAAGCCATGGCTGACCGCTGGCGGGTGGTTCCCTTGCTACGCAAGGGTGTGCCTTATCGCGAGATCTATGACTTGACCGGGGTGAGCGTCACCACTATCGGTCGGGTCGCGCGTTCGCTCGAGCACGGTGCCGGGGGCTATGCCACCGCCATCGACCGTCTCGCCGCGCGCAAAACCGAATCCAACTGAGATAACCCCATGAGTGCTTCAACCTCCGCCCCGGCACGCGACCGGCTGCGCATCGCCATCCAGAAAAGCGGCCGTCTGGCCGATCCCGCGCGCAGCCTGTTGGCTGCGTGTGGGCTGAGCTGGCGGCAGAGCCGCGACAAGCTGTTCTGCTTCGGCGAATCGCTGCCGGTGGACCTGCTGCTGGTGCGTGATGACGATATTCCGGGTTTGATCGCCGACGGCGTCTGCGACCTCGGCGTGGTCGGCTTGAACGAGCTGGATGAACAGGCCAAGGCCCGTCGCCAGATCGGCCTGCCGGATGCCTACCAGCCGTTGCGCGGCCTTGGTTTCGGTTCTTGTCGTTTGATGATCGCGGTGCCGGAAGACTGGGATTGGCAGGGTGTGCAGATGCTGCAGGGCAAGCGCATCGCCACCAGCTATCCGGCCATCCTTGCCGCATGGCTGAAAGACAAGGGGGTCGATGCGCAGGTCGTCGAGTTGTCCGGTTCGGTGGAAATCGCACCAAAGCTCGGCACCGCTGAACTGATCTGCGACCTGGTTTCCAGTGGTGCCACCTTGGCAGCCAACCAGCTCAAGCCGGTGGAGGTGCTGCTGGAAAGTGAAGCGGTACTGGCTGGCCCGGTGCACGAACTGGATGACGCCCGTGCGGGCCTGATGGCAATGCTGCTGCGCCGTCTCGACGGTTTGAGCAAGGTGCAGGACCAGAAGCTGCTCATGTTCAGCGCGAGCGAAGACCGCGTTGAGGAACTGGCTCGCCTGTTGCCCGACGCCGAGCCGCTGCTGCGTCTGCCAGGGCAGGGCGATGCCGTGCGCCTGCAGACCATGTGCAGTGGCGCGCTCAGCTGGCAGCGTCTGGAAGAGCTCGAGCGTGCCGGGGCGCAGGGCCTGATGGTGTTGGCGGTGGAGAAGTCGCTGGTATGAACATCCTCGATTGGAACGCGCTCGACGCCAATGCACAGGCGCGCGCTCTGACCCGTCCGGTACAGACTGTTGCTGCGCAGACCCGCGATTCGGTCGCCGGTTTGATCGCGCAGGTGCGCAGCGTCGGTGATGTGGCGTTGCGCGAAATAACTGAGCGCTTCGATGGCGTTGCGTTGGAAATTTTTGAAGTCAGCGAAGCCGAGTTTGCTGCCGCCGAATTGGCGGTTTCCGCCGAGTTGCGCATCGCCATGCAACAGGCTGCCGATCGTATTGATACCTTTCACCGTGCCGGGATGGCGCAGCCGTACAGCGTGGAAACCGCACCCGGTGTGGTCTGTGAAAAAGTCATCCGCCCGATTGCGCGGGTTGGCCTGTACGTCCCCGCAGGCAGCGCTCCCCTGCCATCGACCGCGCTGATGCTCGGTGTGCCGGCCAAGCTGGCCGGTTGCCGCGAAGTGGTGTTGTGCACGCCGCCGCGCAAGGACGGCACGGCCGATCCTGCAGTGCTGGTGGCCGCGCGCCTGACTGGCGTGCATCGCGTGTTCAAGATCGGCGGCGCGCAGGCCATTGCGGCCATGGCGTACGGCACCGAATCGGTGCCGTCCTGCGACAAGCTGTTTGGCCCCGGCAACAGTTTCGTCACCGAAGCCAAGCAGCAGGTGGCCCAGGCAGGCGCTGCCGCCATCGACATGCCGGCTGGTCCTTCGGAAGTGCTGGTGATCGCCGATGCGGGCGCAAACCCCACGTTCGTCGCCGCCGATCTGCTGTCGCAGGCCGAGCACGGCCCGGATTCGCAGGTGCTGCTGCTCAGCGACGATGCGGCGATGATTGCCGCCGTGCAGGATCAGGTCGAAGCACAGGTCGCACAGCTCAGCCGCGAGGCGATTGCGCGCCAAGCGCTGGGTGCGTCGCTGCTGATCAAGGTGGATTCGATTGCGCAGGCATTCGAGATCTCCAACCGCTATGCGCCCGAGCACCTGATTCTCGCCCTGCGCCAGCCGCGTCAGTGGTTGGACAATGTGGAAGCTGCCGGCTCGGTGTTCCTCGGCGATTACACGCCCGAGGCGCTGGGTGACTATTGCTCTGGCACCAATCACGTGCTGCCAACCGCCGGCGCGGCCCGCGCCTACAGCGGCGTCAGTGTCGCCAGCTTCCAGAACCAGATCAGCGTGCAGGCTGCGAGCCGCGAAGGTATCGCCGGCATCGGTCCCTGTGCCTTGACCCTGGCCCGCGCCGAAGGCCTGGGCGCACACGCCAATGCGGTTGCGTTGCGGCTGGGAGTGGCGCCGTGAGCGTGCTCGACCTGGTACGCGAAGACCTGCGTGACTTCGGCGGCTATTCCTCGGCGCGTAGCGCCAAGCTGCAGGGCGATATCTGGCTCAATGCAAATGAATCGGCATGGGCGAATCCTGGCGATGCCGCTGCCAGTTGCCGTCGTTACCCCGATCCGCAGCCGCAGCTCCTGCGCGAGCGTCTGGCAGATATGTATGGCTGCCAGCCCGAGCAGCTGCTGATCGGCCGCGGCAGCGACGAAGCCATTGACCTGCTGGTGCGCGCCTTGTGTGTGCCGGGCCGTGATGCGGTGTTGTACACGCCGCCGGTGTTCGGCATGTACGCGGTCAGTGCACGGCTGCAGAATGCGCCCGCGCTGGAAGTGCCGCTATTGGATACGGACGCGGGGCTGGTGCTTGATATCGACGCCATCATTGCTACTGCCAAGCAGTGCAATGCCAAGCTGGTGTTCCTGTGTTCGCCGTCCAATCCCGGTGGCCTGAGCATTCCACTGCAGCAGGTGCGGGCCGTAGCCGAAGCCCTACGTGGGCAGGCGCTGGTAGTGGTTGACGAGGCCTATGGCGAGTTTGCCGATGAGCCTTCCGCCACCACCTTGATGGATCGCTTCGACAACATTGCGGTGCTGCGCACCTTGTCCAAGGCGCATGCACTGGCTGCTGCGCGGATTGGCAGTGTGATTGCTGATGCAGCCCTGATTGCGGTGCTGCGGTGCTGCCAGGCGCCGTATCCAATTCCCACGCCGTGCTCTGTCCTCGCGCTTGCCGGTCTGGATGACACAGCGCTGTCCCAGACCCGCGCCCGCATCGCCACCGTGCGCAGCGAGCGTAGCCGGCTGTGCATCGCCTTGTCGGCGCAGCGTGGCGTACGTCATGTCTATGCCTCGGATGCCAACTTCCTGCTGGTGCGCTTCAGCGACGCTGAAGCAGCATTTCAGGCCCTGCTGCAGGCCGGCGTGGTGGTGCGTGACCAGCGCGCCGCGCCGCAGCTGCAGGACGCCCTGCGCATCACCCTGGGCACGCCCGAACAGAACGACCGCGTCCTCGACGCACTTGCCACGCTGGAGCTCACCGCATGACCCCCATTCTGTTTGTCGATCGCGATGGCACCTTGATCGAGGAGCCGGCCGACTTCCAGATCGACGCCTACGAAAAGATCCGCTTCGTCAGGAACGTGATCCCGGCGATGCTGAAACTGCGCGATGCCGGCTATCAGTTCGTCATCGTCTCCAACCAGGACGGCCTCGGTTCCGAAGGCTATCCGCAGGCCAGCTTCGACGGCCCGAATGACTTGATGTTGCAGATCTTCGCCAGCCAGGGCATCACGTTCCGCGATGTGCTGATCGACCCGAGTTGGCCGCAGGACAACAGCCCAAACCGCAAGCCGGGCATCGGCATGATGGTCTCGTACCTGCAGGACCGCAGCATCGATTGGGCGCGCTCGGGCATGGTGGGTGATCGTCCCACCGATATCCAGTTTGCCGACAACATGAAGATACGGGGCTTCCAGCTGCGCACCGGGCAGTTCGGCGGCGAATGGGACTGGGATGCCATTGCCCACGAACTGGCCGACGCGCCACGCCGCGCTACCGTGCAGCGCGATACCAAGGAAACCCAGATCCGCGTGTTCGTCGACCTGGACAAGGTGGCCAGCTCGAAGATCAACACCGGCCTGCCGTTCTTCGACCACATGCTCGACCAGATCGGCCGTCATGGCGGCTTCGCGCTGGAAGTGGAAGCCAAGGGTGACCTGCATATCGACGAACACCACACCATCGAGGACACCGGTCTCGCGCTGGGCCAGGCCTTGCGCGAAGCGCTGGGTGACAAGCGTGGCATCGGTCGCTATGGCTTCACCTTGCCAATGGACGAAACCCTGGCCAGCGCTGCGTTGGATTTCAGTGGCCGCCCGTATTTCGTGTTCGATGGCGAGTTCAAGCGTGAGCGCGTTGGCGACATGCCGACCGAACTGGTGCCGCATTTCTTCCGCTCGCTATGCGATGCCAGCGGCTTGAACCTCAATCTCAAGGTGGAAGGCGAGAACGATCACCACAAGGTTGAAGCCTGCTTCAAGGCCTTGGCTCGCGCCTTGCGCCAGGCCATCCGCAAGGAAGGCACCGACCTGCCTTCCACCAAGGGCGCGTTGTGAGCAGGGTTGGTCTGGTTGATGCCGGCGGCGCGAATCTGGGATCGGTGCGCTACGCATTGGAGCGGCTGCAGGTTGACGTGCAGATGGTACGTGCGCCAACGGATCTGGCCGGCCTCGAGCGGGTGATACTGCCCGGTGTTGGTGCTGCGGCCGAAGGCATGAAGCGCCTGCATGCGCAAGGATTGGTGCAACCGCTGCGCGAGCTGCAGGTGCCGTTGATGGGTATCTGCCTGGGCATGCAGTTGTTGTTCGAGCGTTCGGAAGAGGGTGATGTGGAGTGCCTTGGCTTGCTGCCGGGTATCGTCCGCCGCCTGCATCCCGGTGTCGGCGTGCGTGTGCCGCACATGGGCTGGAACAAGTTGCTCGCCCTGCGCGAGTCGCCCTTGCTCGATGGCGTGCCGCTGGGCTCGAGCGCTTACTTCGTACACAGCTACGCCGCTCCTGTCACTTCTGACACCGTCGCTGCCTGTCATCACGGCGGCCTGTTTACCGCGGTGGTACAGCGCGAACGCCTATGCGGGGCGCAGTTCCATCCCGAACGTTCGGCCGGGCCGGGCGCACGCATCCTGCAGAATTTTCTCGAGATTGCCGCATGAGTTTCATTGTTTACCCCGCGCTGGATATCCGTGACGGCCGCGTCGTGCGTCTATTGCAGGGCGATTACGCCAAGCAGACCACTTACGGTGACGACGCCTTGCCGCGCGCGCAGGCCTTCGCTGCGACCGGCGCGAGTTGGATGCACCTGGTCGATCTGGATGCGGCCAAGGCCGGCGGCTATACCTTGGCTCCCTTGTTGCAGCAGATCACAGCGACCACCAAACTGAAGGTGCAGACCGGCGGCGGCGTGCGTGGCCGCGATGACGTCGCCCGCATGCTTGATGCCGGCGCCAGCCGTGTGGTGATTGGCTCGCTGGCGGTACGTCAGCCCGAGCAGGTGCTGGCTTGGCTGGCCGAGTTCGGCGCCGAGCAGCTGACCATCGCGCTGGACACGCGTCAGGGTGAAGACGGCATTTGGCGCTTGCCGGTGCACGGTTGGACCGAAACCGCAGACGTGACCCTGGATGAGCTGGCCCAGCGTTACGCGCAGGCCGGCATGAAGCACCTGCTGTGCACCGACATTTCCCGCGACGGCATGCTGTCCGGTCCGAATATCGAGCTCTACGCGCATCTGGCGCAATTGCTGCCCGGCGTCGCCGTGCAGGCCTCGGGCGGTGTTCGTGACGCCGACGACATCCGCGCGGCCAAGGCTGCAGGTTGCGGCGGTGCCGTGCTCGGCAAAGCCTTGCTGGAAGGCCGCCTGCAGCTGGATGAGGCTTTGTCATGTTGAGCCGGCGCATCATTCCCTGTTTGGACGTGCGCGAAGGCCGCGTGGTCAAGGGCGTCAAGTTCCGCGACCACATCGACATGGGCGACATCACCGAGCTGGCGTTGCGTTACCGCGACCAGGGCGCTGATGAGCTGGTGTTCTACGACATCTCCGCCAGTCCGGAAGGCCGCTCCGTTGACCGCGCATGGATCGAACGGGTGGCGCGCTTGATCGACATCCCGTTCTGCGTGGCCGGCGGCATCCGCGATGTGGAAACCGCGCGCGCCGTACTCAATTCCGGTGCCGACAAGATTTCCATCAATACCCCGGCGCTGGAGCGCCCGCAGTTGATCGCGGAGTTGGCTGAAGCCTTTGGTGAGCAGTGCGTGGTGGTCGGCATTGACTCCATCCGCGAAGCCGACGGCCAATGGCGGGTGCGCTCTTACACTGGCGATCCGAGCAAGACCCGCGCCGAGGCAAGGCTGACCCTGGACTGGGTGCGTGAAGTCCAGTCCCTCGGCGCAGGTGAAATCGTGCTGAACTGCATGGACAGCGACGGTGTGCGCAAGGGGTACGATATTGCACAGTTGCGCCAGGCCCGGGCGCTGTGCACGGTTCCGTTGATCGCCTCTGGCGGCGCGGGCACGCCGCAGCATTTCGCTGATGTATTCGAACAGGCTGACGTTGACGGGGCTTTGGCCGCCAGTGTGTTCCACTCCGGCGCCATCGCAATTCCGGAACTAAAGCAGTTCCTGCGCGAACAACAAATTGAGGTTAGGGATGTCTACTGAATTCCAACCGGTTGATCCGGCCGCATTGGACTGGGACAAGGTCAACGGCATGATCCCGGTCATCATCCAGGACGAGGCCACGCTACGTGTGCTGATGCTTGGCTATATGGACCGCGACGCGCTGGAGACCACCCGCAGCAGCGGCAGGGTCACCTTCTTCAGCCGCAGCAAGAAGCGGCTATGGACCAAGGGCGAGACCTCAGGCAACCATCTCGACCTGGTCGACATCCGCAGTGATTGCGACAACGACACCTTGCTGATCACCGTGCGCCCGCATGGCCCGACCTGCCACACGGGCGAGACCAGCTGCTTCAGTGCTGCACCGGGCAACTTCCTCGGCGCATTGAATGCGCTGATCAAGCAGCGCGAGCACGACCGTCCGCTCAACAGCTACACCACCAAGCTGTTCGAGAAGGGCGCACGGCACATCGCGCAGAAAGTGGGCGAAGAGGGCGTGGAAACCGCACTTGCCGGTGTCGTGCAGCGCGATGACGAATTGCTGGGCGAATCAGCCGACCTGCTGTTCCACCTGATCGTATTGCTGCGCGCACGCGGCCTGTCGCTGGATGATGCGATCGGCGTTCTCGAAGACCGCCACGCCAAGGCGGCGGAAAAGGCAGCCAGCTGAGCAACTGTAGTGCCGAGCCATGCTCGGCAGAGCCTTTGCCTGCAAGGCCCGGCTCTAAAGGGTTTGCAAGTAGGAGCGGCGTCAGCCGCGAAGCTGGCAATGCTTCGTGGCCCAGGATCTTTGCGATCGGAAGATGTATTGGCTTCGCGGCTTACGCCGCTCCTACAAAGACCGTGCCGCCGCCACCTGCCGCAATGCCTTTGCAGCATCCCGGGGCGATAATGGGCGCCTGCCCATTGTCGTCGAGGACTCCATGCGCCCATCCCTGCTGACCGCCCTGCTGCTGGCATGCGTGCCATTTGCCGCCAGCGCCTCCTGCGCCGACGGCGTGGTTTTCCTCGACAGCAACGGCAATGGCCAGCAGGACGTAGGCGAGAAGCCGCTGGCGGGCATCCGCGTCTCCGACGGCGAGCACATCGTCAGCACCGGCAAGGATGGCCGCTACCGGCTGCCCGCCTCCAACCAGCCCAATATCTTCATCATCAAGCCGGCCGGTTACAGCGCGCTCAAGCGCGGCGATGGCCTGCCGGACATCTGGCGGCCACAGGTGGGCGAGGGCGACCAGCTGTGCCGGCCGTTCGCGCTGAAGCTGGAGAAGAACCCACCGAGCAGTTTCCAGGCGCTGTTGCTGGCTGACAGCCAGACCAGCACCGAGTTGGATGTCGGCTACTTCGAGCGTGACATCATTGAACCGCTGCGCGGCAAGCATCAGGCGCGCCTGGGCATGACCCTTGGTGATATCACCAATGACGACCCCAGCCTCTACCCCGCGTTGACCAAGGCGGTCACCTCGCTGGGAGTGCCGTGGCTGCACGTGCCAGGTAACCATGACATGGACGTTGGCGCGAGTAGCGATGCTGATTCGCTGGTCAGCTTCCATCGCCAGCTCGGCCCGGATACCTACGCCTGGGAAGAGGCCTCGATGGTGTTCATCGGCATGGATGACATCATCGCCCAGCCCGGGCAGAAGCCTGCTTATGTCGGCGGTCTGCGCGAGGATCAGTTCGCCTTCCTTGAGGCTTACCTGCCGACCATCCCGAAAGACAAGCTGGTGGTGCTGGGCTTCCATATCCCGCTGTTCGACCACGTTTACCGTGCGGAAGATCGCGCCCGTCTGTTCAAGCTGCTGGAACAGGTGCCGCATCCGCTGATCGTCAGCGGTCATACCCACAACCAGAGTCAGGTGTTCTGGGGAGCCGCGCAGGGGTGGAACGGTGCCAAGCCGCTGCACGAATACAATGTTGGCGCGGCCTGTGGGGCGTTCTGGTCCGGAGTGAAGGACGCGCAGGGCATTCCCGACACCACCATGGCCGACGGTACGCCCAATGGTTACGGCCTGCTCAATGTGCGGCCGCAAGGCCAGTACAGCGTCGAGTACCGGGTTGCCCGCGCGCCTGCGGACCAGCAGATCGCTCTGCATGCACCGAAGGTACTGCGGCAGGGCGCGTACCCGGCCTGGGGCATCTACGCCAATGTCTTCATGGGCTATGAAGGCCTGCCGGTGGAGTTCCGTGTCGATGGCGGTGAATGGCAGCCGATGAAGCAGGTCAAGCAGGCCGACCCGCGCTTGCTGGTGGAGAACATCGCCGACGATCTGGCCAGTGAGCTGCGTGGCTACGACCGTTCGCCGGAGGCCGTGCCATCCAGTCATCTGTGGCGTGCTGCATTGCCGACCAAGCTCAGTGAAGGTGAGCATGCGGTGGAAGTGCGGACTACATTGAATGGCGTGGAGTACCGCAGCCAGGCCAGCTACCGGCTGCAAACCGCACAGCCCTGACAACAGGGCTGTTGTGGGAGCGGCGTCAGCCGCGAAGCAGACAATGCTTCGTGGCCAGGACTTTTCGTGATCTGAAAATCTACGAGCTTCGCGGTTCACACCGCTCCCACAAGCGGTAGCAGTTCGCTGGATAGCGGGCCGGCTGGTGTTTGTAGGAGCGGCGTTAGCCGCGAAGCCGGGGACGGGTCTGGATCAGGTGTTTTGTAATCCGAGAATCTACGAGCTTCGCGGTTCACACCGCTCCCACAAGCGGTAGCAGTTCGCCGGATAGCGGGCCGGCTGGTGTTTGTAGGAGCGGCGTTAGCCGCGATGCCGGGGACGGGTCTGGATCAGGTGTTTTGTAATCTGAGAATCTACGAGCTTCGCGGTTCACACCGCTCCCACAAGCGGTAGCAGTTCGCCGGATAGCGGGCCGGCTGGTGTTTGTAGGAGCGGCGTGAGCCGCGAAGCCGGGGACGCGTCTGGTTCGGGTATTTTGTAATCTGACAATCTACGAGCTTCGCGGCTGACGCCGCTCCTACAACAAAGCAGGGTGCACGCACGTCATGCGTTGGAAGACAGCAGTAGTCAAACCCACGATTCTCGGCATGGCATTGGCTACGGCCGGCTGCGGTTTTCCGCTGCCCGGCAGCCAATTCCATGTAGAGCCAATGGATCCCGCGCGCAAGCTGATCGGGCAGGTGCAAGGTCAGGGTGCGAGCAGCCCGCTGCTTGGCAGTGAGGTATTGGTCGAGGGCATCGTGGTGCGCAACCTGATGGGCGACAGCGACGACATCGGTCAGGAGCTCAAGGAAACCCTGGGCGAAGGTGATCGTGGCACGCCCACCATCGGTTGGTTCCTGCAGGACGAGGGTGATGGCAATCCGGCTACATCCGATGGGGTGTTCGTGCTGGATCAGGGCTACGACACCGCGATCAACATGCCGGCCGAGGCAGAGTTCACCATGCGCATGGGCTCGCGGCTTCGCACCGGTGATCGGGTGGCCGTACGCGGCACTGTGGTGGAGCTGCCACAGCAGCAGGTGGTTGATCAGCCACGCAGTACCGGTCATCGGATTTCGCGTGGCGATGCGGGCGGGACGGTTACCGCCATCGCAGCGATGTCGCTGACGCTTGTCGGGTCAGACGAGCGCGCTACGGCAATCGTGCCTGTCCCCGCAGCAGGCAGTTGGGACGAGGAGTCCCGCGAAGGCATGCGCCTTTAAAGCAACGAACGTCGGGGGTCGCAGATGAGCAGCACGCTGCAAAAGGCGACCAGGGCGAGCCGGTGATCAGATCACAGATACAAAAAGCCTCTCCGTTTCCGGGGAGGCTCTCAGCGATCACGCCTGAAGCATCAAGCTTCCGGTTTGGCGTCACGCAGCTCGCGGCGCAGGATCTTGCCGACGTTGGTCTTGGGCAGTTCCTTGCGGAACTCGACGATGCGCGGATGCTTGTAACCGGTCAGGTTGGCGCGGGCGAATTCCTTCACCTGCTCCTCGGTGAGGTTGGGGTCCTTCTTGACGATGACCACCTTCACCACCTCACCCGACTTCTCGTTGGGCGCACCCACGGCCGCCACTTCCAGGATGCCCGGCATCATTGCCAGCACGTCTTCGATTTCATTCGGGTAGACGTTGAAGCCGGACACCAGGATCATGTCCTTCTTGCGGTCGACGATATAGAAGAAGCCGTTCTCGTCCATGCGTGCCATGTCGCCGGTATGCAACCAGCCATCGGCGTCCATGACCTTGTCGGTCTCGTCCTGGCGATGCCAGTAGCCCTTCATCACCTGCGGGCCGCGGATGCACAGTTCGCCCACTTCGCCCAATGCCACCATCTGGCCATCGTCGTTCTTGACGCAGGCTTCGGTGGACGGGATCGGCAGGCCGATGGCACCGTTGTATTCCTTCAGGTCCAGCGGGTTGATGCAGGCAGCCGGTGAGGTTTCAGTCAGGCCGTAGGCTTCCACCAGGGTGACGCCGGTGACCTTCTTCCACTTGTCAGCCACGGCGCGCTGCACGGCCATGCCGCCGCCGAGCGCAACCTTGAGGTTGGAGAAGTCGACGTCGTCGAAGCCTTCGGTATTGAGCAGGCCGTTGAACAAGGTGTTGACGCCGGTGATGGCGGTGAAACGGTTGTTCTTCAGCTCCTTGACGAAGCCCTTCATGTCACGCGGGTTGGTGATCAGGTAGTTCAGGCCGCCGAGCTTCATGAAGACCAGACCGTTCGCCGTCAACGCGAAGATGTGGTACAGCGGCAGCGCGGTGATGATCACTTCCTCGCCCGGCTTGACGCCCGAGGCGCTGATCCAGGCCGAGGCCTGCTGCATGTTGGCGATCAGGTTGCGGTGGGTCAGCATCGCGCCCTTGGCCACGCCGGTGGTGCCGCCGGTGTATTGCAGGAAGGCGATGTCCTCGTGGTCCACCTCGACCACCGGCATGCTGTGGCGCTTGCCCAGCTTCAGCGCATCCTTGAAGCGGATGGCCTTGGGCAGGTCGTAATCCGGCACCATCTTCTTCACGTACTTCAGCACGAAGTTGACGATGGCGCCCTTGGGGAAGCCGAGCATATCGCCCAGGCCGGTGGTGATGACCTGCTTGACCGGCGTATCGGCGATGACCTGCTGCACGGTCTCGCCGAAGTTGTCGACCACCAGCAGCACGGAGACGCCGGCATCGACCAGCTGGTGCTTGAGTTCGCGTGCGGTATACAGCGGGTTGACGTTCACCACGGTCAGGCCGGCGCGCAGGATGCCGAAAATGGCGATCGGGTACTGCAGGCAGTTGGGCATCATGACCGCAACGCGATCGCCCTTCTTCAGCTGCAGCTCGCCCAGCAGGTAGGCGGCGAACTGGGTGACCAGGACGTCCGCTTCGCCATAGGTCAGGACCTTGCCGAAGTTGGAGTAGGCCGGGCGATCACGGAACTTGGCGACCGAGGCATTGAAGACATCGGCGACGGAGTGGAATTCGTTGACGTCGATTTCAGCCGGCACACCAGCCGGGTAGCTCTGCAGCCAAGGACGTTCTTGCGTCATCTTCCCCTCCAGGAAATGGAATGATCTAGTGGTCAGGCCCGATCATCGGGCACCGGCGTTATTGTTGCCAGCATACCGTTCCGAATTGAAAAGGCGAAGGGATAGATGATGCGATCAGTCTTCAACTGCATGCTTTGTGCGGTGATCATGCTTTTGCTGGCCGCTTGCGGCCGCGAACCACCGGAACAGCGTCTGCGCGAAAGTTTTGCTGCGATGCAAAAAAGCGTGGAGGCCGGCAAGCCCGGTGGCTTCATGGAGGGGGTGTCCGAAGACTTCGTGGGCAACGAGGGGCTGGACCGCGCCGGGATGGAGCGTCTGCTGCGTGGGCAGTTGTTGCTCAATGCCAAGGTGGGTGTGCAGACCGGGCCGTTGCGGGTGGAGATGGGCGAGGGTGGTACTGCGACGGTGCGCTTCACCGTGCTGCTGACCGGCGGCAACCAAGGGCTGCTGCCCGAGCGTGGGCAGATGCAGGAAGTGGTCACTGGGTGGCGCGAGCAGGATGGGGAGTGGCAGGTGTATAGCGCGGATTGGGCGCCGGTGGGTGGGGAAGGGTGAGCTGCTGTCTTGGTAGGTGGTTGAAGGCTTTGGAGCTTTGGAGCGCAACAGCCCCCCTCCCCAGCCCTCCCCTTGGCTGCGCCAAAGGGAGGGAGACAAGCGGGGCTGCTCTTGCCCCCTCCCTTTGGCGCAGCCAAGGGGAGGGCTGGGGAGGGGGGCTCTTGCTTCTCGCCGCAAAAATGCAACAAAAAAGAACGCCCCAACAGGGGCGTTCTTCCAACTCAACATTCAACGACGCAGATCAAGCAACCTTCTTCGCCGCCAGCTGCCGCAACACGTACTGCAGCAAGCCACCATTACGGAAGTACTCCACTTCCTTCGGCGTCAGCAGCAGCACCTTGGCGGTGAAGCTCTTCCTGCTGCCATCGGCCCTGGTCGCGGTAACCGTTGCAGTCTTGGCCTTGCCATCGTCCAGCCCGGTCACATCAAACACCTCCGAACCATCCAGGCCCAAGGTCTGCGCGTTCTCGCCGTCATGGAACTGCAGCGGCAGCACGCCCATGCCGACCAGGTTGGAGCGGTGGATGCGCTCGAAGCTCTCGGCGATCACCGCCTTGACGCCGAGCAGGTTGGTGCCCTTGGCCGCCCAGTCGCGTGAGGAGCCGGTGCCGTATTCCTTGCCAGCCAGCACTACCAATGGCACGCCATCGGCCTTGTACTTCATTGCTGCGTCGTAGATCGCCAGCTTCTCGCCGGTGTTGCTGCCCGGGGCGTAGTACAGCGTGTTGCCGCCTTCTTCGCCGCCGAACATCAGGTTCTTGATGCGGATGTTGGCGAAGGTGCCGCGCACCATCACATCATCATTGCCGCGGCGGCTGCCGTAACTGTTGAAGTCGGCCGGCTGCACGCCACGCGACTGCAGGAAGCGACCGGCGGGTGAATCCTTCTTGATGTTGCCGGCCGGGGAGATGTGGTCGGTGGTGATGGAGTCACCAAACAGCCCCATCACCCGTGCGCCATGGACGTCGCTGATGCTGCCGACCTGCATGGTCATGCCGTCGAAGTAGGGCGGGTTCTTGATATAGGTCGAATCACCATTCCATTCGTAGGCCTGGCCTTCCGGCGATTCGATCTGCGCCCAGCGGGTGTCGCCCTTGAACACATCAGCGTAGTTCTGCTTGAACATCTCCGGGCCGACGGTGGCGGCGATGGTGTCGCCGATTTCCTTGTTGCTGGGCCAGATGTCGCGCAGGTAGACGTCCTGGCCATCGCTGCCTTTGCCCAGCGGCTCCTTGCTCAGGTCGATGCGGACCGTGCCGGCGATCGCATAGGCGACCACCAACGGCGGCGAGGCCAGGTAGTTGGCCTTCACTTCCGGATGCACGCGGCCTTCGAAGTTGCGGTTGCCCGACAGCACCGAGGCCACCACGAGGTCACCGGCGGCAATGCCGGCGCTGACTTCGGTGGGCAGCGGGCCGGAGTTGCCGATGCAGGTGGTGCAGCCGTAGCCGACCACGAAGAAGCCGAGCTTCTCCAGGTCCGGCAGGACGTCGGCTTTTTCCAGATAGTCGGTGACGACGCGGGAGCCCGGTCCAAGCGAGGTCTTGACCCACGGCTTGGCCTTGAGCCCCAGCCGTGCCGCATTGCGCGCGAGCAGGCCGGCACCCAGCATCACCGCCGGGTTGGACGTGTTGGTGCACGAAGTGATAGCAGCGATGACCACCGCACCATCCTTCAGGCGCATGGGCTGCTCGTTGATCACGATGTCGGCATGGCCCTTGGCCAGTTGCTCATTGCCCACCGCAGCACCGCCGCCTTCGTTGATGAAGTCGGCGACATCGCCATTGCGTTGCTCGCGGTGACTGGTCAGGCCCTTCAGTGCTTCGCTGAAGTTGCTGTGCACGTCTTCAAGCAGTACGCGGTCCTGCGGGCGCTTGGGGCCGGCCATCGACGGCTTGACCTCGGCCATGTCCAGTTCCAGCGTGGCGCTGTACTGCGCATGCGGGCTGTTGGCGTCGTGCCACAGGCCCTGGGCCTTTGCATAGGCTTCGACCAGATTGATCTGTGCATCGCTGCGGCCGGACAGGCGCAGGTAGTTCAGCGACTCGGCATCGATCGGGAAGATGCCGCAGGTGGCGCCGTATTCCGGGGCCATGTTGGCGATGGTGGCGCGGTCGGCCAACGGCAGGTGCTGCAGGCCCTCGCCATAGAATTCGACGAACTTGCCAACAACGCCGAGCTTGCGCAGCATCTGGGTGACGGTCAGCACCAGATCGGTGGCGGTGGTACCTTCGGGCAACTTGCCGGTCAGCTTGAAGCCGACGACCTGCGGGATCAGCATGGATGAAGGCTGGCCCAGCATCGCGGCCTCGGCCTCAATGCCGCCCACGCCCCAGCCGAGCACGCCGATGCCGTTGATCATGGTGGTGTGCGAGTCCGTGCCGAACACGGTGTCAGGGAAGGCCCAGTTGGCACCGTCGATCTGCCGTTCCATCACCACGCGGGCGAGATTTTCCAGGTTCACCTGGTGGACGATGCCGGTGTTTGGCGGCACCACCTTGAAGTTCTCGAAGGCCTTCTGGCCCCAGCGCAGGAAGCTGTAGCGTTCCTGGTTGCGCTGGAACTCGATCTTGCCGTTGAGGTCCAGCGCGTCAGGGCGCCCGAACACGTCGACCTGCACGGAATGGTCGATGACCAGTTCGGAGGGAATCAGCGGGTTGATCTGCTCGGCCTTGCCGCCAAGCTTGGTGACGGCGTCACGCATGGCGGCCAGGTCGACCACGCAGGGCACGCCGGTGAAGTCCTGCAGCACGACGCGCGCCGGCATGAAGGCGATTTCGGTGTCCGGCTCGGCCTTGGGGTTCCAGCGAGCAACCGCCTCGATGTGGTCCGGGCCGACGGTCTGGCCGTCGTCCTCGTGCCGGAGCAGGTTCTCCAGCAGGATCTTCATCGAGTAGGGAAGGTGGGAGATGTCGAACTTCTGGCCGAGCTTGGGAAGACTGCAGTAGGTGTACTGCTGGCCGCCAACCTCCAGTTGGCTACGGGTGGAGAATGTATCGCTCATACAGCTGACTCCTCTTGGTACAGATGGCTTGCGGTGGCGCCGGGGCGCTGCGCGGGCTTTTCAGAGCCATGGGCCCTGTCAGGTGAATACTGGTCCGAGTATGGACGAAGCATCCGTTGTCGGGCGCATGGGTGCTGGCCACAGTTTAGGCAACGGCGTGTTGCGCGCATGTAACGGAGCGCGGCGACTGTAGTGGGGGGGCGCGGCCGGGGGGCGCGGTGGCGCGGACCCCCCCCCCCCCCCCCCCCCCCCCCCCCCCCCCCCCACTACAGGTGAAGCTCAGCCGACCGTGGGGCGGCTTCCTGGGGTTTGGCTGGGGTATGCCGGCCGAAGTATGTATAATTCGTACATACTTCATTGGAGGTCCCATGGAAGCCACCGTAGCTGAACGCGGGCAGATCACCCTGCCCAAGGCCGTACGCGACGCTTTGGGCCTGACCAAGGGCACCCAGCTCAAGGTCGAGCTGGAGGGCAGCCGCATCATCCTGCGCAAGAGCGTGGATGACGCCATTTCCCGCGCCCGCGGCAAGTTCGCCCTCGACGGGTTCGAGTCGGCCGAACAGGCCGTGCGTACCGTCCGTGACGAGGCCGGCGAGGCATGATGATCGCCGTTGATTCCCCGGTCCTGATCGAGCTGCTCAGCGACGGCCCACGTGCCGACGCGGTGGAGGCCTGCCTGCGGCAGGCGCTGGTCGGTGGCCGGGTGGTCCTCTGCGGTACCACCTTGGCCGAGATCTGCGCATCACTGCGCGGCGGCGCCGAGGTGCAGGGCGCTCTGGAAGAAATGGGCGTCCATTTCAATCCGCTGGAAGCCAAATCCGCGTTGCGTGCCGGCGAGATGCATCGCCGCCACCGGCAGCGCAGCGGCGATACACGCCGCATCGACGATTTCATGGTGGGTGCGCATGCACTGCTGCAGTGCGATGGCCTGATCACCTGGAACGACACGTTTTATCGCGACTACTTCAAGGGCCTGAAGCTGATCGTGCCGCAAGCCTGAGAGCCCATCCATTCTTTAACCGTTACACCCGGGAGTTGTCATGTTGGAAGCCTACCGCCACCACGTAGCCGAGCGCGCCGCGCTTGGCATCCCGCCGTTGCCGCTGACTGCACAGCAGACGGCCGACGTCATCGAGCTGCTCAAGAACCCGCCGGCTGGCGAAGCCGAGTTCCTGCTCGACCTGATCACCAACCGCGTGCCGGCCGGTGTCGATGACGCCGCCAAGGTCAAGGCCTCGTACCTGGCCGCGATTGCCTTCGGCAGCGAGAAGAACGCACTGATCGGCCGTGCGCGCGCCACCGAACTGCTTGGCACCATGCTCGGCGGTTACAACGTCGCGCCGCTGATCCAGCTGCTGGACGACGCCGAAGTCGGCGCCATCGCTGCTGAAGGCCTGAAGCACACCTTGCTGGTGTTCGACGCATTCCACGACGTGCAGGAAAAGGTCAAGGCCGGCAACGCCAATGCACAGGGCGTGCTGCAGAGCTGGGCCGACGCTGAGTGGTTCACCAGCAAGCCGGAAGTGCCGCAGAGCCTGACCATCACCGTGTTCAAGGTGCCGGGCGAAACCAATACCGACGACCTGTCGCCGGCTCCGGATGCCACCACCCGCCCGGACATCCCGATGCACGCCCTGGCGATGCTGAAGAACAAGCGTCCCGATGCGCCGTTCGTGCCGGAAGAAGACGGCAAGCGCGGCCCGATCCAGGAAATCCTGTCGCTGAAGGACAAGGGTCATCTGGTTGCCTATGTCGGCGACGTGGTCGGCACCGGCTCCAGCCGCAAGTCCGCCACCAACTCGGTGCTGTGGTTCACCGGTGAAGACATTCCCTTCATTCCGAACAAGCGCTTCGGCGGCGTGTGCCTGGGTTCGAAGATCGCGCCGATCTTCTACAACACCATGGAAGACGCCGGCGCACTGCCGATCGAGCTGGACGTGTCGAAGATGGAGCACGGCGATGTCGTCGAGCTGCGTCCTTACGACGGTAAGGCACTGAAGAACGGCGAAGTGATCGCTGAGTTCCAGGTCAAGAGCGACGTGCTGTTCGACGAAGTGCGCGCCGGTGGCCGCATTCCGCTGATCATCGGCCGTGGCCTGACCGCCAAGGCGCGTGAAGCGCTGGGTCTGCCGGTCACCGACCTGTTCCGCCTGCCGGTGCAGCCGGCCGACACCGGCAAGGGTTACTCGCTGGCACAGAAGATGGTTGGTCGCGCCTGTGGCCTGCCGGAAGGCAAGGGCATGCGCCCTGGCACCTACTGCGAACCGAAGATGACCTCGGTGGGCTCGCAGGACACCACCGGTCCGATGACCCGTGACGAGCTGAAGGACCTGGCTTGCCTGGGCTTCTCGGCCGACCTGGTGATGCAGTCGTTCTGCCATACCGCTGCCTACCCGAAGCCGGTGGACGTCAAGACCCACCACACCCTGCCGGAGTTCATCTCCACCCGTGGCGGCGTCTCGCTGCGTCCGGGCGATGGTGTGATCCACAGCTGGCTCAACCGCATGCTGCTGCCGGACACCGTCGGCACCGGTGGTGACTCGCACACCCGTTTCCCGGTCGGCATCTCGTTCCCGGCCGGTTCGGGCCTGGTCGCCTTCGCCGCTGCCACCGGCGTCATGCCGCTGGACATGCCGGAGTCGGTGCTGGTGCGCTTCAAGGGCAAGATGCAGCCGGGCGTGACCCTGCGTGACCTGGTCAACGCGATTCCGCTGTACGCGATCAAGTCCGGTCTGCTGACCGTGGCCAAGGCTGGCAAGAAGAACATCTTCTCCGGTCGCATCCTGGAAATCGAAGGTCTGCCGGACCTGAAGGTCGAGCAGGCGTTCGAACTGTCCGATGCCTCGGCTGAGCGTTCGGCCGCTGGTTGCTCGGTGCACCTGAACAAGGAGCCGATCATCGAGTACCTGACCAGCAACATCACCCTGCTGAAGTGGATGATTGCCGAGGGTTACCAGGACGCACGTTCGCTGGCCCGCCGCATCGAGAAGATGGAAGCATGGCTGGCCAACCCGGAACTGCTGCAGGGTGATGCCGACGCCGAGTATGCCGCCGTCATCGAAATCGACCTGGCCGACATCCATGAGCCGATCGTGGCCTGCCCGAACGACCCGGACGACGTGAAGACCCTGTCCGAAGTTGCCGGTGCCAAGATCGACGAAGTGTTCATCGGTTCGTGCATGACCAACATCGGTCACTTCCGTGCCGCCGCCAAGCTGCTGGAAGGCAAGCGCGACATCCCGACCCGTCTGTGGGTTGCACCGCCGACCAAGATGGATGCCTCCGAGCTGACCAAGGAAGGCGTGTACGGCACCTTCGGTTCCGCCGGCGCGCGCATGGAAATGCCGGGTTGCTCGCTGTGCATGGGCAACCAGGCACAGATCCGCGAAGGCTCCACCGCGATGTCGACCTCGACCCGTAACTTCCCGAACCGCCTGGGCCGCAACACCAACGTGTACCTGGGTTCGGCCGAGCTGGCCGCGATCTGCTCGCGTCTGGGTCGCATCCCGACCAAGGAAGAGTACATGGCCGACGTTGGCGTGCTGGATGCAGCTGGCAGCGAGATCTACCGCTACATGAACTTCGACCAGATCAGCGATTACAAGGACGTTGCCGATTCGGTCAACGCCTGAGTTGTTGTTGGGCAGTAAAGGTTGAACGAAGAACCCCGGCGTAAGCCGGGGTTTTTTGTTGCCGAAGAACACCAGTAACTGTTGTTGTTTTTGTGGGGGCGGCGTCAGCCGTGAAGCCGATGCACCAGCAGATTGCAAAGTGTGCGGTTCTTTGTTGCCCCAGCATCGCGGCTGACGCCGCTCTCACAAACAGAACTTGCAGCCTTGTAGGAGCGGCGTAAGCCGCGAAGCTGATGGATTGGCAGGTTGCGGGGTGCACGGTTCTTCGTTGCCCCCAGCTTCGCGGCTGACGCCGCTCCTACAAACGCAGAAAACCCTGCGTGGCCCGGGGAAGCACAGCGCGGCTGGGAGGTACCGTTCTTGGCGGAAAGTACCTGGGGAGCCCCAGTCGCGCTGTGCTTGCCGGGACCACGCAAGGTGGTGCCTGCCTGCGGCGATTACCGCTCGCGGAATGCTTCGCGTGCCTTCAGTACTGGCTTGAGCAGGTACTCCAGTACAGTCTTCTCGCCGGTGCGAATCTCCATCGAGGCGATCATGCCTGGGATGATGGGTAGCTCCTTCCCGCCAGCCTCCAGTGCGCTCTTGTCGGTAAGCACGGTCACCCGGTAGTAGGTGCTATCCGGGCGGCCGGCTGCGCCTTTCTCTTCGTCTTTCAAGGTGTCTGGGCTGATCAGCTCGACGGTTCCGCTCAGGCCGCCATAGATGCCGTAGTCATAGGCGGTGATCTTCACGGTTGCCGGCAAACCAGGTCGCAGGAAGGCCACATCGGATGGACGGATCTTGCCTTCCACCAACAGCTGATCCTCAAGCGGAACAATCTCCAGAATATGCTCGCCCGGTTGGATCACACCTCCAACGGTGTTGACCCGCACGTTCTTCACCGTACCGCGTACCGGTGCGGTAATGGTTGTGCGCTCAACCACATCGGCGCGGCCAACCAGGTTCTCGCTGGTCTGCGAGAGTTCCATCTCAAGCTTGACCAATTCGGAGTTGGCGTCCGAACGATAGCGATTGCGGCGTTCAACGATCTGCGAACGGATATCGTTGGCCTGCCTGCGCATGCGCAACAGTTCCACATCCGATAGCAGACCCTTGGCTGCCAGCGGTTGGGCGAGGCCGATCTCGCGCATCGACAGGGCGTAGCTCTGCTCAAGCGAGGCGACACCTTCTTCCAACGCGCGGCGACGGGCGTTGAATGCACGGGTTTCGCTGGCGACTTCTTCTTCGAATTCGCTGACCTGTGCATCGAATACCAATGGCTCGCCATAAGCTTCGGCGCGCAGGCGGGCGATGGTGGCCTTCAGTGAGATGACCTTGCTCAGGGCTTCGCGGTAGCTTGCGTTGGCACGGGTTGGATCGATCTTAAGCAATACCTGGCCGCGCTCGACCACGTCGCCTTCCTGCGCGGACATGTCTGCGAGGATGCCGCCTTCCAAGCTCTGGATGATCTGTTCACGACTCCTGGAGACTATCTTGGCTTCACCCTTGGTGATCTCCTCCACGCGGGCGAAATGTGCCCAGGTGATGCCGACAAGCAGAACCAACAGCACCAGGTAGGTGACGATGCGCGAGCCCGGCGTGGTCTGGGCGAGCAGGGATTCGGCGACATCGTCCATGAACGCCGCATCGTCAGCGCTGATAGATCCAGTGTGTTTGCTGGGTTTCCTCCAGTGCAGCATCACCGCACCTCCTGTTGCTGAGGTTTTCCATGACGGACACGTGCCGGCGCAGGCCGGATCGAGGGCGCAGTGCCAACTGATGTCGTGGGTTTTCCCGCGCCCGGAACGGTAGCGCCGCACGTTGCAGGAGAACCAGTAGCGGTGGTCGCAGTTGCTGGTGCAGCGCCCGGCGTGCGTACTCCGCTATTGGTGTTGGTGCCGAGCGCAGCGAGAACATTGGCCTTCGGTCCATCGGCAACAACGCAACCGTTTTCCATCACGATCACCCGTTCTACCAGGCTGAGCAAGGAAGGTCGGTGGGTAACCACCACCAGTGTTTGGCCTTCGGTTGCACGATGCAGGTGTTCGAGGAACTGGGCCTCGGTCTGGGTGTCCATTGCACTGGTCGGCTCATCCATCAGCAACAGGCGCGGACGGGCGAGTAGGGTCCTGGCCAATGAAATCAGCTGGCGCTGTCCGCCGGATACGCCATCGCCATTCTCTCCTATGGGGAGGTTGACGCCGCGCGGATGTGAAGCGGCAAACCGATCGAGGCCAGTCAAGCGCAATACACGCACGAACTCATCCAGGCTGGAATCCGGACAGCCCAGCATCACGTTTTCGCGCAAAGTACCGTGGAACAAACGTGCTTCCTGGCTGACGAAGCCGACCGCCTTGCGCCAATCGGCCGGGTCAATCTGTTCGACATCCAGGCCGTCAGTGAATATCTGCCCTTCGGTCGGCGAGTACAGGCGCGACATCACCCGCAACAAGGTCGACTTGCCACTGCCTATGCGGCCTAGGATGGCAATGCGCTCACCGGGTGTAATGGAAAGATTGATATCGGTGAGTACCGGGGGGTTGGGCTGCATGGGTGGAGCGGGATAGGAGAAGCCAATCTTCTTCAGTGCGATTTGTCCACTCAGATTTGGCATCGGCAGATAGTCCCTGGCCGGGTCGCGATCCAGCGGCATCTCCATCAGCTTGTTCAACGATTCCAGCGCGGCCTTTGCCTGCTGGAAGCGCACGGCCAGGCCGATCACCTGCCCAAGCGGTGCTGTTGCACGGCCGGCCAGCATGACGGTGCCGATCAGCGCTCCCATGCTGAGCGTACCAGCGGTGATCAGATAGACCCCGGTGATGACCAGTGCCACGGTCTGCAACTGCTGCAGCAGGGTGACAGTGCCCGTTGCGATGCTGGACAGGCGCCTGGACTTCATTGAGGTGGCCGACTGCAGGGCACTGAAGTGCTGCCAACGCCGCTGCATGTTGGCAGTACCGCCCGTGGACTTGAGCGTTTCCATGCCTTCAATGGATTCGATAAGCACACCCTGCTTGAGCGAAGACTCACGCAGGTTCTCCTTCATCACTCTGGCCAGCGGCCACTGGATGCTCAACGAAATGATGATGATCAGCGGCAGGATCATCAGCGGTATCCAGCCCAGTGGGCCACCAATGGCAAAAATGACGCCGACGAACATCAGCACGAATGGTAGGTCCGAGATCGCAGCCAGGGTTGCCGAGGTGGCGAAGTCGCGTACCGATTCGAATTCGCGCAGTTGGTTGGCGAAGCTGCCGGACGAAGCCGGCTTATGCTCCATCTTCACTGACAAAGCCTGGCGGAACAGCAAGGCGCCGAGCACCAGGTCTGCCTTCTTTGCGGCCACATCCAACAGGTGCGCACGTACAAATCGGATGACGGCCTCGAATACCATGGCGATGATTACGCCGATGCCCAGTGACCACAGCGTGACGAAGGCTTGGTTGGGCACAACACGGTCATAGACGTTCATGGTGAAGAAAATGCTGGCCAACGCCAGCACGTTCGCAAGTACCGCGGCGATGGCGGCGCTACGGTAATAGCGACGGTAGCGCCACAAGGTACTGAACAGCCAGTGTCCCTTGGTCGCCGGCAGCGCGTCGCCGGCACGATTGTCCACATGCGCGCGGGGCTTTACCAAGATGGCGTGGCCGGCATAGATCGCGTGCAGGTCGTCATGCGGTAGATCAATGGGCTCCGCGGAGACTTCTGGAAGAATGACCGTGTAGTGCAGCTGGCGCTTGTTCTCCTCGTCGTCTACCTCCCTGCGGTCCAGCAAAACACAGCCGCCTTGCTGCTTGCGCAGAAGGATGATCGGCATCACCTGTAAAGGCAGCTGTGCCAGAGGACGCTTCACCACGCCACCGGTCAGGCCGGCGTTGCTCAATGCCTGCAATGCCAGTGAGGACGACAGCGTGCCGTTCCACGGCAAGCCGGCGACCAACGCGGCAGGGCTGCGGCTCACGCCGTAGTGATCACACATCCAGGAAACACTCTGCAGCAATGTGTCTTCGGTGCTTGCCTGGTCTTGTGTCGCCGCTGCTGCTTTGTCAGCCGCTGCGCTTGTATTGGTCATGGCAGATCCAGAGTGGTGGCATCTGCGATGGCAGATGCTAGCTATCCACGAGTGCGATCAAATTCCGCGCTCGACAAGGAGCGGAAGTCTGGGGTTGATCAGGTTGTTGGCGAATAGGAACGGTCCCAAATGCGCGCTGCCAGTTTGGCGCCAGGTGCGGGTCCGATTTCCAGTTCTTGCAGAGCGCAGAAATGCCCGTGCTGTTGCGTTGGATTTCAGCTCAGTGCTGGAAGTCGAACTCGCGTGAAGTTTGCCGGCGGGCTGGAGTGCAGCAACGGGCGTAACGGACTTTCGCGCGGAAGCCAATGATGGACGTCGGTCAGCGCATGTTGATGTTTATCGTCACAACGGTTGATGTAGTGCGCGCAGCTGTTCTTGATTCGATCTTCAGGACTATCCCTATATGGGGGCTTGGTCTTGAAGCCTATTGTCGTGGCGCACTGTGCGAACTGCCGATGACGCAATCGGTAGCTGTTCCGAAGCTGCTTCATCAGTGATCGTTCGAAGTGATGGCTACGTTTGATGGGAGCATCAGTGTTCTGGTTTCGCGACCGAAACTGATGATCTGTCAGTTCGGCGAGAAAGCTGCGGATATCTCGGTCGGTCTCCAGTATCCAGGAGCCATTAGTGAAACTTTTCGTGGTCAACAATAATGGGTGAGCGAACATGACGGCGATGATATCGGTGATTGGTGGTGGGTCTGTGATCAGCTCGCAGCGGTTCGTAACTGGTGCGATTGGAAATTCTGCGCGTATCAAAGCAGTCGAAGGTGCCCGCTATGTACTGGAGAGCCAGACCTGGCCAAGCGCGGCTGAGATCAATGTCACTCGAATTGGCGATAGCCTGGCCCTGCAGCACAAAGCGGATGGTTCTGCACCTGCGTCCTTTGTAATCGAAGACTTCTATGCGTGTCTGGGGCAACTGCAGGGTCTTGGTGTCGATGGCAGGTATGCGGACTATCAAGCCATCACCGCGAATGGTCACGTCACTGTCGCGGACATGGGCGATGGTGCAACCTCAATGATTTCTCTCGGCGTCGCGAGCTCCGAAGTCACCTTGACCACCTTTGAGAACACAGGCGGTAGCGACGCGGCGATTGGCAGTGCGATGCCGGCAGTGCCTGCAATGGTTGCGGGATTTTTACTTGGAACAGCTGAGAATGTTGCTGCTGACGACCAGGTCGAGATTTCGCTGGGGGCGAACAATCGAGCAGTGGAAGAAGTTTCCGCTGCTTCATATGGTTGCCGCCAAGAGCCCGCCGTTGGCGGATCGATGGCGTCGGACGATGTGATTGCTCTCGACAATCCTGCCGCTGCGGCTGCTGGTCCGGTTGCAAATCCAGCCGCAAGCGCTGAACTGACTTCAATGCGATGGATCCGGGCCGAGTTCAATGCACAGACCAATGGTTCCGCTGCAGGTTTTTCTACCGACGATACCCCGGCCATCGACGCCATTCTGGATGGTGAGGGTGCGATTCAGGGAGTGATTGAGAAGGGTGGTTACACCGATGACGGCAGGCCAACTATCGTGGGCAAGGCTGATCCGGGCGTGGTGGTATACATCTACCGAGGTGTGGAGCTGATTGGTGAGGCGGTCTCGAATGCAAGTGGTGAATGGGCGTTCAGGCCAAATCTGCCATTTTTCGATGGTCGCCATGTGCTCAGCATCATTCACGAGTACCCGGATGGTGACGTCAGTGATTTCTCGGATCCATATGTGATATTCGTGGATCGGACAGCTCCCGAAGCGCCGGTTGTTGTTGCCATGCACGATGACCAGGGCCGCATCACCGGCAGCATCATCGACGGCATGATCACTGACGATGATCGTCCAACCATCGTCGGAAGTGCTGAAGCCCATGTCACGGTGATCGTCTATGACAAAGGCAGGGAGATCGGTCGCACGGTGGTTGATGCCGACGGAAAGTGGAGTTTTACGCCAGATTCCGGTTTGGCCGATGGCCTGCATATTCTGAGCTATGCCGCGGTTGATCGCGCGGGAAATGCGAGCGAGCGCACGGGCTTGTCCGAGTTCGTTGTGGATACCCGCCCTGAGAAGGTCAACATCTACTATGCAGAAGATGACGTAGGTGGTGTGATTGACGAGGTATTCAGTGGTGGCACAACCGACGACAGTCGGCCCACTCTGTTCGGCACGGCCACGGCAGGGGGGATCGTCAACATCTACGAAGGCAGTGTACTGCTGGGGCAGGCCGAAACCGATGTCGATGGAACATGGCAGTTCACTCCGGATGATCCATTGAGTGAAGGCCTGCACGGCTTCCATGCAACCGTCACCCTGGTTGCCAAGGGGGAAAGCGAGCGCAGCAGACCATTCAACTTGACAGTGGATGTGACTGCACCCGAAAAGCCGAGCATCGAACAGGTGATGGACGACGTCGGTATGCTGCAGGGCAGGCTGGAGAATGGTGCAATCACCGATGACAACATGCCGACCTTGCTCGGCAAGGCTGAAGCCAGCAGCATGGTACATATCCATAGCAATGGCGTGCGTCTGGGAAGCGTGGTTGTCGACGCCAGTGGAAGATGGATGTACACGCCGGATGCAGCGCTTGTTGATGGCAAGCATGTACTCAGCGTTGCTGCCGAAGACGCGGCAGGCAATCTGAGCGAATTTTCGGAGGTCTTCGAGATCGTTGTCGGAACCGTAGCCGGCGCGACGCCGACCATTGATCGTGTCTACGATGATACTGGTAGCAAGACCGGAAGCCTGGCGATGGGGGAGGTAACCGATGATTCCCGCCCAGATATCAGCGGCACGGCGGAAGCCGGCAGCACTGTCATCATCAGGGATTTCGGAAACGAGATTGGTCGCGTTCTGGCGGGTGCAGATGGCGTTTGGATGTTTACACCGCAATTGAACCTCGCAGAGGGCGCACACGGGCTTACTGCGGAGTCGATGGGTGTTGCGGGCAACCTCAGCGTGCCATCAGATCGATTCGACTTCGTAGTCGCACAGAGTGGCGATGACAATCCGCGCGTACTGGTCCCTGCGGAGACGAACTTCAACATGATTGTGGTGGTCGATGATTCGTCAAGTATGGCAGGGGCGCCAATACGGTCCGTGCAGGCAGCTTTGAGACGGCTGGCTGCAGAGTGCCTTGATTCAGACGGAGGGCAGACAGTTACGTTGACGTTGTTGAGCATGAACAACAACACGCCGGTTACGTACACCTTCAGTAGCGAAGATGATGCTGACTACGTGAGGTACCTCGCGGCGGTGAGCTCGTTCTACGCCAATGGTGGTACGAGCTACGACAAGACAGTTCAAGCTGCAGCGAACAGCATCAAAGCGCAGTATTTAGCGGGCGATGGACCGAACCAGGTGTTCATTCTCGGTGATGCCGGAAACAAGCTGTCGCAGGTGGTCGCAGAGAATTGGCAGGCAATGCTGTTGAATCCGACGGGTGGTGCAGTTTTGGGAACGCCCATCGTATCCAGCCCGATCTGCGTGACTCCATTCTATCCGGGGCATGAATACTCATTTCATTGGTTGGCCACAGGAGGAAAGGCCATCGATGTGCCTTCGCCAGAAATGGTGCCGGACATGTTGCTTGGTTCGGTGATCGGCGACAGCATCTCCGGAAATCTACTCGACAACGATGTCAAGCTGACGCGGGATGGCAATGAGTACTTGACCCAGATCACCTTCGACGGGGGGATGTTCCACATTGCGCCGAACAACTCGCTGGTGATGACGAACGTCCGTGCAGAAGTGAAAGGTGTCTATGAGCCGGAAACCGGCCTGCTCAGTATCACCACCGAGAGTGGAACCCTGCAGGTCCATATGTATGGGATCAGCGTCCACCATGCAGGCGACTACACGTACAGATCCAGGTTCGTTCAGCTCTACCATGGCGAAAGCCCAAAGAACGAGACCTTTGGTTACATGGCACTGGACACCACGGGTGCCTCGCAATCGGCCAACCTGCACATCGTTCTGGAGCCGTCAGATGCTCGCAATCTGCTGAACATAGACACGTTTGCCAAGGACACAGGACTGCAGGGAGATTTCCTGACCGCCGATGGAACTGCAGGGCGGGAGGTATCGGGAACTCTCTCCCAGCACCTGGCGAGTGGCCTCAAGGTGCAGGTCTCAGTGGATGACGGAAAGACCTGGTTGGACGCAGTGACGCATGGCAAAAACTGGGTCTTCCTTGACATGTCCCGCCATTCCAGTAGCTGGAAGATTCAGGTGCGCGTTAGTGATGGCGTGACCCATGGTACCCCGGTGCTGGCACAGGATGTGACATTGATCGAAGCTCCTGCAGCACCAGTCATCACCCGTATTCCCGAAGCAGAGAACATTTATACGTCGGTTTCGGCGAAGGATGGCTCGGAGATGACTGTGTCGCTGACCGCCACCGGTGCCAAGGCGGGCGACAACGTGCATATCCAGTGGGGAACCAGTACGTACGATCAGGTGCTGACACCGTTGAACATCAGCAATGGCTACGTCATCCTGAATATTCCTGCGGCAGTTACGTACTCCACGGCGAGCTACAACTACGACTTCGAGGTAACCGCGCGGATCATCAGTCAGGACGGTGCCATCGGCGCGCCGTCGGCACCGTACAGCGTAGTTGGAACATATACGCGCGCTCTACTGAGTGACGCGTTGCAGCTTGCGCCAGTGGATGATGTTTACGCTGGCAATGGCTTCATCATAACGACGACCGGTAGCTTGACGAAGACGGCTGCCACAATCAGCAGCCTGGCTGGCTTGACTTTGATTGATCCCGTACAGGCAAACGCAACGTTTACACTGAGCAAGCCCGCGGATCAGATTGTGCTGCGGCTGAGCGGCGCTGAGAACGCCCTGGGCGTCCAGATTCGCGTGTTTGACGTCGACGGAAACATTCTTCACCAGCAGGCCGTCTTTGGCGATGCCACCGCGAGACATGTTGCAATCTTCAACTGGAGCAAGAGCGGCTTGGCGGATATCGGTTCGTTCACCGTGGTCGCAATGAGCGCAAGCGTGACCTTGGATTCCTTCAGTCAGTATGTGGCGACACATGCTGCGGATGAGCGCGACCGCAATCTGATCGATATCCTGACAGAGACATTTTATGGTTCAGGAGCGGATGACATCGTGTCCATGTCGCAGTACGCGCAAACATACTTTGGACAGGCTGCTGCGGCTGTTCAT
Organism: Stenotrophomonas sp. 21LCFQ19; assembly: GCF_056861425.1. Lineage (NCBI taxonomy): Bacteria > Pseudomonadati > Pseudomonadota > Gammaproteobacteria > Lysobacterales > Lysobacteraceae > Stenotrophomonas > Stenotrophomonas sp. 21LCFQ19. Next base: position 404,476 of record NZ_JBSPUF010000002.1, read on the forward strand.
GGCGGTGCTGGGACGGACACCTTGAAGCTTCTGGGTACCAATCATGTGCTGGACCTGACGGCGGCGGGTGCCAAGATCAGTTCAGTCGAGGTCATTGATCTGACGGGTTCAGGAAATAATGTTCTGACGCTGAATCTTTCGGACGTTCTACGCAATGGTGGCACGGACATCTTCCATGCTGGCGATGCGGCTCGCGTGCAGATGATGGTCAAGGGTAATCCGGGTGACAGGGTAAATCTAAGCGATCTTCTCGTCGGTGGTGTCGATCATGGTGATTGGATGAAGGGTGCCGCTATTGTGATCGATGGGGTCATATACGAAGCTTTCCAGCACTCATCCCTGGCTGCGGAATTGCTGGTGCAGCAGGGCGTGAGCGTATCGGTGAGCAACTCGACGGCCGTGGGGGCTGGCGCGTTCTCTGTTGCCGCGGTAGCCGTAGGCGTATCGGATGTTCTGGTGACGGCAGACGAAGAGTTATTCGCATCGTCGATGTCGCCGTGCGAAAGGAACGTGACTGTGGTAAATGATTTTTATCCAAATCCTGGATATGGGTCCGCGTTGGATACGCAGGATTACCAGCTGGAAGCCTGCTGATGGAGTGCGGCAGCGGCAGTTCATGGCCGCTGCCAGTTGCTGAGAATGACGCCAGCTACAGAGTTCGTGTGGTAGCAAGCGCTGTAACGGCGGGGGCGGCGTCGCCAACAGCACGCGGTGCAGGGCGCGATGCTCCCAGTGATGTGGGCACCACTGGGTATGGAGGCTGAGCTCCGCAGGAGCGGCAACCTTTATTGGCGCTAGTGGCTGATTGCAGTCCGCGGGCCGTTGCTTGAGTCCCTTCTGACTTGCACAGGCCAAGCGGGCATCGCCTTGGCGGTAGGATCACTTTCGTTGATTGCATGCTTCGGCGCACCGGGGGATGTGTCCGCGCTGTTCGAGCCGTGCCCGCGGATTCGTTTCGCGCCTACCGGCTGAGGCCGAACTTGCTTGATACGTGGCAATTAACCGAGGGAAGGGTTGCTTGCAGCATCGCCTGCCTTGGTGCGGGATGTAGAGCACCTGATCAGGCCCCTGTTGACCGCGGGCGCACCGGCTAGGCTTTCGGAGATGGATTCAATCATCGCGTTGAGACTTTGCGCGGTTGGCTGCTGGACTGTCTTCCACCGTCCACAGCGCCCGCTTCGGGGGGGCTGATAAGCCGCAGATTTGGGTATCACAAGGTATCTGTAGCGCTGCCGAGCACGGCGCACTCGAGGTGACATTCTGCTCAATATGCTCTTCCAGCGCGAACAATCCCGAGTGCGTTGTGCTTACGTTGGCTACGAGCAGGAGATAGCTGCACTTCGACACAGTGCCACGTTGGGATTTCGCGACCATCAGCTGCGTTTTCTATTCTTATCAAGTTTGAAACTAATTGCAATTCATGAGTGTCATTTTAAGTGCCGCGCATCCCATGTAATGAATCTGTTTGCCAGCGGTGGGGATGGGGGATCTGCGCACTTGTCTGTTCCGGTATTAAGTGTGAAACCGATGGTGACTCATATCAGGGCAGGTATGTCGAATGGCAATTGACGCCGCGGCCGCTGATTAGGTTGCTTGAAGCGTCGGACTGTTTTTTTCTCAGTGATGGATCGAGTTCGATGCCGTGCAGTTGGTGCGACGAAGTGGCGATCTGGAATATCTCAAGGTGTTGTATTTGATAGAAATTATGGTGGGCTGGATGGCTTCGAAGCCCGCGTGTGACGATGATGTGCTGATTGCATGCATGCGTGGGGTTGTTGTTGAAAGCGGTTTGGATGATAGAAACTTTTGCTGTGGTTGCGTATTTCATATTTGAAACCTGAAGAGAAAATACAGCTCTCATTTTCTTTGTATGGCGAGGTTTGGGACCTGTCCTATTCAAGGCTGGAATTGCGACGGCAATAATTTCCCCATTGATGAATCTGGCCTCGAGCAGTCAGTTCAAACTATATGGTGTCTGAAATATCGACTCCGCCAATCAAGTCATGATCATTCAGGTGGTTCAGCGATGAAAGCAAGTATCTCTGTAGTCAGTGATAAAGTCATTGTTTCCAATAATCCGCTGGGCGATGCCAAGAGTGGCAGATCTGTTCACGTGAAAGCAGTCCGGGGTGGACGGTATCTGCTCGCCGAGGGCGACACTGCTGTGGGTCCCGAGAACATTACCGTCAAGCGCGTAGGTAAGAACCTGCATGTTGCTCTGGAAGGCACAGACCCGGATCAGCCAGAGCTGATCATTGAGAGTTTCTTTGATACCGACGGCCAGTTGGTCGGCTTGGGTGAAGATGGTCTTTACCACGAGTACATCGCCGCCGACGGCGACACCGATAGCGCAGCCCCGTTTCTGATGGAGGGTGTGTCTTCGCCATTGGCGTTGGGTGCCCCGCAGCTCGCTGGCTTTGGCGAAGGTTTGATCGTGGCAGGTGCAGGCCTGTTGCCGTGGGCGCTGGCCGGGGTCGCTGGCTTGGCCGGCGGTGCCATCATCGAGCACAACAAGGGCGGAGACAGCAGGCCGGAGGACACCACTGCACCAGAGAACAAGGGCATTGGTTCGATCGTTGATGACAAGGGGCCGCTCAAGGGCAGCATCAATACCGGCGACGTAACGGACGACAACCGCCCTACGCTGGGCGGCTCGGGCCAGGAACCCGGTGACCAGGTCGTGGTGATTGATAACGGAAAGATCGTTGGCGAAGTGATCGTTGACGGCGATGGCAACTGGAGCTTTACCCCTGAGGAGGATCTTGGCGACGGTGAGCATTCGCTGCAGATCGTGGTCAAGGACCCATCCGGTAACAGTTCGGCTCCATCCGAGGAAATCGCGATCGTCATCGACACCAGCGCGCCAGCCAAGCCGAGCGTTGAGAGCATCATTGATGATCAAGGGCCTGTCACCGGCCTAGTGGAGAATGGCGGCTTCACTGACGACAAAAAACCGACATTGGCGGGCAGGGGAGACGCCGGGGATATCGTTACCATCATCGACAATGGCCACGTCATTGGCGAAGTGGAGGTCGGCGGAGATGGCGCCTGGAGCTTCACCCCCGAAGCGCCGCTGAGCGAAGGCGAGCATATTTTCGAGATTGTCGCTACTGACCCGGCCGGCAACAGTTCCGAACTGTCGGATGGTTACGTGGTGATTGTTGACACCACGCCGCCGGACAATTCGGGTATTGGCAGCATTGTCGACGATCAGGGCACAATTACCGGTCCGATCGTCAACGGTGGTCATACCGACGATACGCAGCCCATGCTTACCGGCAAGGGTGATGCCGGCGATACGGTAACCGTACTCGATAACGGTAGCGTGATCCGTGAGGTGCAGGTGGACGATGACGGCGTCTGGACCTTCACCCCGCAAGAACCCCTGGGCGAAGGCGAGCACTCCTTCGAGGTAGTGGTCACTGATCCGTCCGGCAACAGCAGTGGCCCGTCCGATGAGTTTGTGATCATCGTTGATACCACCCCACCCGCCAAGCCGGGTATCGAAAGCATCGTCGACGATCAAGGTGCTGTCACCGGCCCTGTCAGCAATGGTGGCTATACCGACGATACCCAGCCAACGCTGTCGGGCAGGGGCGATGTTGGCGACACCGTCACCATCATCGACAATGGCAAGGCCATTGGCGAAGTGCAGGTGGGCGACAACGGCATCTGGACGTTCACTCCGGAGGAGGTGTTGAGCGAAGGTGAGCACGTCTTTGAAGTTGTGCTCACGGACCCGGCTGGCAACAGCTCCGAGCCGTCGGACAGTTATGCGATCAACCTGGACAGTGAGGTGCCCGACAAGCCAGTGATCGAGACTGTATACGACGATCAGGGCGACAAGACCGGGTTCCTGAGCACGGGCGAGGCAACTGACGATGCCAAGCCGACCATCGAAGGACGCGCTGGTCCAGACACCATTGTCATCATCAGGAACGGCGATATCGAGATCGGTCGTGTGCCGGTGGATGCGGAAGGTCGGTGGGCATTTGAGCCGTCGCTGCCTTTGGCGCAGGGTACTTACAACTTGACTGCCGTAGCCATAAACAAGGCTGGGACAGCCAGCGAGCCTTCGGACCGTTTCGATCTGGTTCTGGTCGGCCAAGGCTCACCCGCAGCCCCAGCGATCACGGCGGTAGTCGATGACGTTGGTGCCATCATCGGCAGCATTCAGAAGCATGGCATCACCGATGATGCACGCCCGACCATCAACGGCACCGCACAGCCAGGCATGACCGTATCGGTTTACATTGACGGGGTGCTGTTCGGCACGGCCGAGGTTGCAGAAAATGGAGTGTGGAGTTACACCCTGACTGTGGATCTGGCTGACGGTCTGCACAACATCACCGCGAGTGCGAGTGACGGTGTGGGCAACAATAGCCTGGAAACTGGAAAGTACCCGATCAACGTCGACACCACGTCCGCAGGCAAGCCGAGCTCAGACAATGCCGTATTGCTTGACGACGCGGGCAGTGTGACCGGCCCGATCGCCAACGGCACCGTGACCGACGATGCGACCCCTACCTTTGAGGGAAAGGGCGAGTCGAACGGTACCGTGATCATCTATGACAACGGTGAGGAGATCGGCCGCGTTCAGAGTGACGCCAATGGCGACTGGAGGTTTAGTCCTTCACCTGGTCTGGGTGATGGCAACCACAGTCTCAACTACGAAGTGGTGGATCAGGCCGGCAACGTGAGCCCGAAGTCCGATCCGATAGATTTCGTGGTCGATACCAAGAACGTGGTGATCAGCATCGATGGCGCAATCGACAATGTGGGCGCCGTTACTGGCGAAATCGGCAAGAACGGCGTCACTGACGACGTAACCCCGACGCTGCATGGCAAGGGCACTGTTGGTGGTACGGTTAAAGTCTACGAAGGCGGCGAGCTGTTGGGTGAGGCGGTAGTCGATGCGGCAGGCAGGTGGAGCATCACTCCTGTTGTACCGTTGAGCGAAGGAGCACACAGCCTGACAGCGACGGTTACGACCGTTGCCAATGGTGAGAGCGGGCACGTTGGTCCGCTTGAGCTGATCGTAGATCTGACCCCGCCGGACGTGCCGACGATTGAAGAGATAAACGATGATGTCGGTGCATTGCATGGCGCATTGAGTCACGGGCAGCATACGGATGACGCTACCCCGACGTTGTCGGGCAAGGCAGATGCAGGCGCGAAAGTGAACATCTATGACAAAGGCAGCTTGCTGGGTAGCGTTGAGGCCAATGCCAATGGCGATTGGAGCTTCACCCCGAACCCGCCGTTGCTCAATGGCGGGCATGACTTCACCGTCACCACCCAGGACAAGGCCGGCAATGAGAGTGACGCGTCAGCGGTTTTTGCGGTTGTGGTGGACACGCTCGCGCCGGATGCGCCCATCATCGAGACCGTATACGACGACATGGGCTCCAGGACCGGCAACTTGAGTGAGGGCGAGACGACCGATGACGTCCACCCCACTGTCAGCGGGAAGGCCGAGGCAAACAGCACCATTGTCATCATGGATCGCGGAACCGAGATTGGTCGTGTGGTCGCGGATATCGACGGCAAGTGGGTTTTCGAGCCGGCTGAAGCACTTGCAGGCGGAGAGCACGAGTTGAGCGCCGAGGCTATTGACGCCGCAGGTAACAGGAGTCCGTCTTCCAACGAGTTCAGGTTCTCGGTGGACAACGCAACTCCCACCACGCCAAAGATCACCAACATCCGCGACGACGTTGGTGTGTACACAGGCGTCCTCCTGAATGGTGGAAGCACCGATGACGCCATGCCGACGATCAATGGCAATGGAAAGGCTGGCGACACCATCGAGATCCGGATGGATGGACTTCTGCTTGGCAGTGCTTTGGTCGGTGAAAACAACCGCTGGAGCTTCACTCCGACAACCCCAGTGACTGATGGAGTGCATGTGTTTACTGCCATCGCGGTAAGTTCAGGTGGCGCTGAAAGTGAGATCAGCAACAGCTATCAGATCCGCGTCGACACGGTCTCTCCCGATGCCCCTGTCATCGAGTCGGTACATGACAATGCGGGTGTTTGGACCGGGAATCTCGAGAACGGGCAGGCAACCGATGACCGCACGCCGACGTTCGCTGGCAAGGCGGAAGAAAACTCGACCATCCTGGTAATGAATCATGGTGAGGAGGTTGGCTTTGCCACCGTTGATGGGGACGGCAACTGGACGTATTCGCCTGGGCCGCTCGCATATGGCCAGCACAGCTTCACCTTCATTTCCTTCGATGTTGCGGGCAACTTGAGCGACGCATCGAAGGCATGGGATGTGGTGGTTTCGCCTGCAGTCCATTCGACGGGTGACAGTTCTGTAGGCGATGCAATGCCCTCCATGCAGGAGCTGCTGATGGATGGTGATATGGAGATGTTCAGTGCCGTTGCCAGTGTTGCCGATGTCGCAGAAGCCACGTCGCCTGCTTCATTTGAAATCTCCAATGAGGCCGCGTTGCATGACAGCTGGACAGGAAAAACCTGCGTCATGCAAGGCGGCGCCGATTGGCTGGCCCGTGGCGAGATTTTTGAAGTCACTCTACTGGAGCAGAGCTGATCGACTGATCTGATCGTCGAGAGGGTTTGTTTGTTTCCTCCAGTTTCCTGGGTGATGCGGTTGTGGTGAATGCACAGGGGCGGGTTCTGGTCTGGAACAGATCAGCGCGCCGCTGAGCACGTGCTTCAGGCCAGGTGTGTCCGTAGTTCGAGGTGGCCGCCTGATTCATGATGGATAGCGCACTGGTTCGCGGAAGGCGTTGGTCTGTTTCTCTGTAGCGAGCGATTGGAGTGGCTCGGTCACAGCTTGATCTCGACTGCCGAATTTGTCCCGACGCTCACGGCGGTTCTCATTATAGGAATTCCGATGAATTTCCTATGTGTAACTTTGGGGCTCAAAAGCACAATGCAAACAGGCGCCTGCTCCACGCTTGCATTCTGCAGCGTAAACGAAGGCCTGGCAGGTCAAGACGAACACGCTCGTATCAACGTCGAGGGTGTGTGGTGTCGGCCCTGCGTCCGGAAGGCGCCGAGGGATGGTTAAAGAAGCAATCGACGGATTCTTCGCTTCTGGATGAAAACTCAGTTGCAGTTTCACAACGGAAATAAACTACAAAGGTGGATCATAAAATGGCTGCGATTATATCTGTGTTGAATGGCGGCTCCGTTGCCAAGACGCTGGCGCTGCAGGAGGAAGGGGGAGTCGTATTGCCGCGCATCCAGGCTGTCAGGGGAGACCGCTATTTTCTTGAAGGTGCCGATGGCAACGGTGTACCGGAGGACATTACCGTCAAGCGGTCGCAGATGCACCTGTTGCTTGCAAAAACATCAGGTGAGTCCGAGCAGGAGTTGCTGATCATCGAAGACTTCTTTGCAAACAATGCGCGGCTGTTTGGATTGGGTGCTGACGGAAAGCACCAGCCCTATGCGCTTATTGGCGGTGAAGCATGGGGAACTCCTGTAGCGGATGCGGGGGGCGGATTGGTGCTGAAGATGACGGCGACTCCTGCCGGCGCCGAGATGGTTGATCCGTTGATCGTTGCGGACGAGTCGATGCTGCCGCCTGCTGGTGGACTCGGGCGAGCCACGGCGAGGGCTGGGGTAGCTGGTGCGCAGACTGCCGGGACAGAGGAAACGGTGTTCGCCGCCGCGGCAGCTGCAGCAGAAGTGCGGGCAATCGGTCACCTGCCGGATATGGATCCGATGCAAAATCCTATGAAAAAAAATGGTGACATGCCGATCGATTGCGTCATGGTTGATGATCGGCACAAGCAGGCTTCACCTGCAGGTATCAGCAGCGACACCGCCCCGGTGCAGGAGCTGCTTTCAGTTTTCGCTTCAGCGACTACACCGGAAGCAATCATTGACGCCGTCTTGGACGACACCGGAGCGATTCAAGGTAACATCCTCAATGGAGGATACACCGATGACGGCAACCCCAAGATCGTAGGAAAGGCCGAAAGCGGTGTGCTGGTTTATATCTACGACGGTGTAGAACTTCTGGGCGAAGTCGTGGCTGGTGCAGACGGGGTGTGGTCCTTCGTCCCGCGTCTGCCGCTGGGTGACGGCCGCCATGTGATCACCGTGATGTATGAATACCTCGATGGTGACGTCAGTGATGTTTCAGCTCCCTACGTCATTCATGTCGATACAAGTGCGCCGGACGTTCCGGTCATCGTCGGCATGATGGACGACGAGGGGCGCATCCAGGGTCAGATTGGCAATGGTGGTATCACCGATGACAGCAGGCCCGTCATTGATGGTGTCGCGGAGCCAAATGCCACCGTGATCATCTATGACAAGGGTGTGGAAGTCGCCCGCACTCCGGTTGCTGCCGACGGCAACTGGACCTACAGCCCCGACGCCGGATTTGAGGATGGCCTGCATATCCTTGAGTACGTTGTGATTGATCGCGCGGGCAATGCAAGCGAAAAGTCTGCCCCGACCGAGTTCCTGATCGATACCCGTCCTGAGCTGGTGGAAATCTACGCTGCCGAGGACGATGCCGGAATGGAGAAGGGGACGTTCGTGAGCGGCAGCGTGACCGATGATACCCAGCCGCGGTTGTTTGGTACCGCAACCGCAGGGGGAACCGTCAAGATCTATGAGGGCACGGCGTTGCTGGGGGAGGCAACTGCCGGCGTAGACGGCAAATGGGAATTCACCCCTTCCGTTGCTTTGACTGAAGGCCATCATAGCCTTGCTGCGACTGTCAGCACCCCGGCGAAGGGCGAAAGCGAGCGCAGTGCGACGTTCGATTTCGTCATCGACATTACCGTCCCGGACAGGCCGACGATCGAGCAGGTGCATGACGACAGAGGAGCAGTGCAGGGTGCGCTGAATCAAGGTCAGAGCACGGACGATACAACGCCGACCTTGTCCGGAAAGGCCGAAGCCGGCAGTACGGTTCGTGTCTATGATGGTGGCATTCTGCTGGGCAACACCGTGGCCGACTCTGCGGGCAAGTGGAGCTACACTCCAAGCCCGGCGCTGCTGGACGGCGAGCATGTATTCACCATTACCGCGCAGGACAAAGCAGGCAGCACCAGCGAGGAGTCGAACAGCTTTTCGATCAGCATCGACACGATCCCACCGGCAACGCCGGTAATTGAATTGGTTTACGACGATCAGGGTAGCCGCACCGGTTATCTGAGTTCCGGTGATTGGACCGACGACTCCAAGCCGACCATCAGCGGCAGCGCCGATCCGTTCGCCAAGGTGGTCATCAGGGATCACGGGTTGGAGATCGGGTATGCCATCGCCGACGGCGAGGGGAAGTGGTCGTTTGAGCCTTTCCTGCCGATGGGCCTGGGTCCGCACAAACTGACCGCCGAAGCGACCGATGCCGCAGGCAACACCAGTGATCGAACCAATAGCTTCGATCTGACGCTGGGAAGTGCGGATCGGCCTGCTGCTCCCGCCATAACGTCGGTCGTTGACGATGTTGGCGCGGTCACGGGTCATCTGCAGAGGAACGACGTCACCGATGACGCCCGCCCGACCATAAACGGTACTGCGCAGGCAGGAACAACAGTGTCGGTCTATATCGACGGCGTGCTGGCCGGCAGTACATTGGTTGCTGCCAATGGTGAATGGAGTTTTACGCCAGCGGCTGACCTGGTCGATGGCCTGCGCAACATCACTGCCGAGGCCAGCAGTGCTGTAGGCAATGTCAGTGACATGACCGGTCTGTATCCGATCATTGTGGACACCACACCGCCAGTACAGCCGGGTGCGGCTGATGCAGCATTGTGGGACGACGTCGGGCAGATCGTCGGTCAGATCAGCAATGGAACTGTGACTGATGACAACACGCCGACGTTCGTTGGCAAGGCGGAACCCAACGCAACGGTAGCGATCTATGATGGAGATGAGTTGATTGGGCGCGTGGCAACCAATGAAAGCGGCGACTGGAGTTTCACACCTTCTCCTGCTCTTGCTGATGGGCAGCATAGCCTCAGCTACGAAGTGATGGACAAAGCTGGCAACGTTGGTCCCAAGTCGCCAGCGATAGGTTTCGAAGTCAACACCGATGTCGAAATGGTCAGCATCGATGGTGCTATTGATGATACGGGCTCCATTCAGGGGGAAATCCCTATGGGCGGTGTCACCGATGACACCATGCCATCGGTGCACGGTATCGCTACCGCTGGCGGCACGGTGAAGGTCTACGAAGGAACGACGCTATTGGGGCAGGCGCTGGCAGGTAGCGATGGCAAGTGGAGTTTCACGCCAGACGTTGGTTTGAATGAAGGTCCGCATAGCCTGACCGCTACCGTAACGACGGCGGCCAATGGCGAGAGCGCAAGGAGCGACGTCTTCGACTTCACCATTGATGTGACCAGCCCCAGTACACCCACCATTGAGCTGATACATGATGATGCAGGTGCAGTGCAAGGTGCGCTTCAGCAGGGCCAGAGTACGGACGACACCACGCCAACCCTGTCCGGTAAGGCCGAGGCTGGCAGCATCGTGAGTATCTACGACAAGGGCGTTCTGCTGGATAGTGTCGCTGCAGGCGAGAATGGCGAATGGATCTATACGCCGAATCCTCCCCTGCTCGATGGTGCGCACGAGTTCACCGTGAAGGCTGAAGACAAGGCGGGCAATGCCAGTCCACCGTCGGAAGTGTTCGAGATCGTCGTCGACACGGTTGCGCCTGACAAGCCGGTAATCGAACAGGTGTATGACGATCAGGGGGCGCGTACGGGAAGCATTGCCGCTGGAGGGATCACCGACGATGCCCGGCCGACCATCACTGGCACGGCCGAAGCTGGCTGCACCGTGATCATCAGGAATGGCGAGCTCGAGCTTGGGTCTGCTGTGGCTGATGCCGATGGCAGGTGGACGCTCGAGCTGCCAACAGACCTGGCCGATGGCGGCCACGTGCTGAGCGTTGCCGCGCTGGATGTAGCCGGTAACCTGGGCGCGCCGTCCGACAGCTTCGAGCTGATTGTCGATACCTCGATTCCGACAGCTCCGAGAATAACCAACGTCAGGGACGACGTGGGTGTATACACGGGCATTCTCCAGAATGGTGGTAGTACCGATGACGCAAGGCCGACCATCAACGGAAATGGAAAGGCGGGCGAGCTGATCGAAATCAGATCCGGCGACACGCTGCTCGGAAGCACGGTGGTTGGTGAAAACGGTCGCTGGAGCTTCACTCCGGAGATCGCGCTGACCGACGGCGTGCACGGTTTCTCTGCTGTCGCTGTGAGTGCAGGAGGTACTGAAAGCGATGTCAGCAATATCTATGCTGTTCGTGTCGACACCGTGGCGCCCGATCGTCCGATCATCGACGCTGTGCAGGATAACGCTGGCGCGTGGATGGGCGACCTTGAGAACGGTCAGACCACCGATGACCGGACACCTACGTTTGTTGGCAGGGCGGAGCCGAACTCGACCATTATTGTTTTCAAGGGCGGTGAGGAGGTTGGCTTCGCAGCAGTCAATGAAAGCGGCAGCTGGACCTATGCTGCCGATCGCCTGGCGTACGGCGAACACCGCTTCACTTTCCAATCGTTCGACGTGGCGGGAAACATGAGCGACGCCTCAGAGGAATGGGTGGTTGTTGTTGCGATGGCGATCAGGTCTGCCCCGGAAGATGCACACGCTGATGTTTCTTCGCTGCCGAATGAGCTGCTTGTCGACGCGCAGGTTGAGATCTTCAACCAGGACGCTATACAACGCGAGGCGGTATCCGATCCAGTTCCACTTGTCGGCCTTGGCGTATCCACGGAGGCCGATACGCAGGAGAGTTGGGTGATGGGAAGCAATTCCGCTATCGAGAGCAGCGAACGACATTCGGCAAGCGAGATTGGCCTGGCTCATCTGTTCGAGCAGCAGTTGGTCGCCTGATGAAGCAACGCCCGGAGGATGCAAGCAGGATTCTCCGGGTGTCTCTCACCACTGCACATCAGATGCACGGGTTCTTCCCGGTTGGAGATGGTCAGCGGCGTCGATTCATTGCCGGCTACAGCGGCCGGGCCGCGCTTGGCAGCAAACTGATGGCGAGTCGAGTTGGCCTCGGCGAAGGCCGAACCAGGCCTTCAGGAGACCGCTCTCGAAACTCAGTGGTGACTGCCCGCGCTGATTCTGCGATGTGCGGCATATGACGTCGTTCGGATGGACTGTTCGCAGCCATCGTGCTGATCAACGGTGGTGGCGTGCTCGCGGCAACGCGATGTTCTGCCGAGGGGATGAAGCAGGTCGCGAAGGAATTCACCTGGAGTGCCAAGAACTTGCAAGTGGGGATGAACAATGGTCGAGCGAGAACGTGACACCAAAAGCGGAAAGCCGGTCGCGTCCACAGTCCTTTTTTGAAACGACAATCTTCCCTGTTCTGGATGTGAATACTACTTTGAGGTGGCGGATGAGTAACTCTGACAAGGACGCGGCCTTCTATAAAGTAGGCGGTGTGTGTAGGCTTCCTGTCATCTGCGTGGCCAGCTATTTGGCTTCAGTCGTGCTTTCTAGCGGACCAGCGAGTGCTGGGAATGAGCTTCTTCAGTTCGAGCATGTTTCTCCGGAGGGTCGTAGAGCCGATGTCGACACTCGCGCACAGTGTTCTGCGGCACAACGGGGCGGCTTGGCAAATGGCGTGATGAAGGAAAGTCCAGCTCCTGCCATCAATCGGCCGGTTCGCGATCGCCTGGCCAGTCCTGTGCTGGCTGGTCTGGTGGAGGATGTGCTTGTATACGAGCGCGTCTCCTACGCCTGTGTAGATTCTCCTGAGATACTGGTTGAGGCTGCCTCTGCAGGGAACGTTGATCAGATCACCGCAATCGCGCAACTCGACTTTTCTTTGCCTTTGCAGGGAGTCTCCACGACGGTAGCATCGGCTGCAGGATCTGGCTTTGTTCCCGAGGCTGAGCTACGCGATCTATTCCTGAGCATGGTTGATGCCGCTGCGATTCGCAGTCCGGCGGTGGCAGGGGCATTGGCGCAGCGCGCTGCATCCAACGCCGATGTCTCCGAGGCCAAAGGTCAGCGCTATCCGCAGCTGAATATCAGTGGTCGAGGGCTTTCCCGTGAGTTGGGCTTCGCTACCGCTATTCGGAGCAGCGACTTTTCGCTGAGCCTGGGCATAACCACTACGCTCTTCGACTGGGGACGGATCCGCAGAACCATCGAGAGTCGCGGTCATCTGGTCGATGCCGCGGATTTCGCGGTGCAGGCACAGTTGGAGTCTTCGGCTTACGATGTGACCTCGAATCTGGTTGAGCTAGCCAAGCAGCGCATCGTTGTCGAAGCCAGTCAGCGCTATGTTGATCGCATGGCTGAGCTGGTGAAAATGCTTGAAGGCATTGTTGCTGTAGATGTCGGTCGGGTAAGTGAGTTGACACAGGCGCGGGCGCGATTACTGCAGGCTGAAGCGTCGCGCAGTACCGCAGACTCAAGATCACGTGATATCGAGATCAGCCTACGCAGGATGGTTGGTGACCGCCCATTGCCCGGTTTGCCGGGCTCTCAACACTGGGATATCAGGTTGCCCGAGCTGACCTGGCTGCTGGTCGCATCGCAACACCATCCCACGGTGCTGCAGGCCAGGGCGTCGGCCCGATCGGCGGATGTGCAGGCTGACGCGGTGCGCTCTGCGCTTCTGCCACAGGTCAACTGGGTGGTCAGCAAAGACGCGGGCGATGGCTCCTATGGCCGCGAGTCTGCATGGCAGACAGGGCTGACCTTGTCCTGGTCCGCGTACCGTGGTGGCTCGGGCCGCTCATCGGAACTAGCTGCGCGGCAGCGAGCGCAGGCAGGCTGGATGGCCGCAGAACGGCAGGCCCAGGATCTGGAACACCGGATCCGCGCAGCCAACCATGACGCTCGTTCGCTCGCTGATCGTGCCGATCTCTATCGAGGCCTGTCGTTGGAGTCGAACAAGATTCGCGCCGCATTTTACGAGCAGTGGTATCACCTGGGGCGGCGAACGCTGCTCGATGTACTGTCTTCAGAAAGTGAGCACTACAACAATCAGGTCGCCGAGATATCGAGTCGATTTGATGGTTATCAGGCCGTAATCCGGCAGTACGCAAGCGCGGGTGTGCTGGTTGGCTGGCTGAGTGCGGGTGATTAAGTCACTCTTTTGAAAAGCAATTTCCGGGAAATGGCCCTTTAGTTGTTGCTGTGAAACTGCTCCGCGGTGGTGTTGCGCCACATGCCACGGCGACGCACGTTTTGAGACTTTCCCTATGTATGGGGTCTTCCCCAGAAAACATACTGGCAGCAACGACGCGGTAGATCGTAGTTTGTCGGTGCGATGTGGGTGTTGAGCAGCGGGTCATGGTCGAGTGCCTGGACGAGGGCGTCCCTCCTTGTGAGCGCGAATCATTCGCTTTTACTCCGGGCCGCTAAATACAAATATGTTACTGAGGAATATGGCATGTCTTTTGATGAAACGATGAAGCGCGCGGCAGCAGTTTTTGCTGCGGCAACGGTCTGTGCGCTTGTGAATACGGAGGCTCACGCAGCAATTCCTGTGTCTGCATTTGCTGAGACCTATCAGCCGGTGCCAGCGGTGGCAGCCAATCAAAGTCAGGTGGTTTACTACCGCGAGGGAACCACGGGTCTGCAGGCCAGCGCGGCAAACGTGTATGTGGATGGCGAACTTCATGCCAGCCTGTTGCCTGGCGCTTTTACCGTGTTGTGCGTCGCATCGGGCGTTCACGGCCTGAATGCCGCGCTGAACGATGCTCCGCGCTATGAAGGCAAGGGCGCGCAGCCGCGAACGAGCCTGGAAGGAGGCAAGACCTATTTCCTGAAGTTAAGCGAGAACGGCACGTTGCTGCCGAAGGCGGTCAGCCGCATGGACGCCGAGAAGGAACTCGCCAACAGCCGGCGCCAGGTCCACTTGTTGTCGCGCGCGTCCATCGTGGTGGAGTGCAACTACACGGCGTCGGTGATGGCGCAGGAGCACACCTCTTCTGGTGACGTAGCGCTCGCATTAGGCAAGACTGGTTACTCCGCTCTCCGCGCAGATGGCCGCGACGTGCTGAGGGTGGATTCTGAATTCCTCGACCCGGTCGACCGCATCAATTCAATTGACCAAGACGCCAGCAACCGAGCGCAGGGAATGGTGCGTGCGGATGTTGGGGAAGGTGCCCGCTGACAACGGTTCGGCTGTTGGAACCATAATTGCTCTCTTCAACAGTCTTCGCGAGCTTCTGGCCGGAAACTGCATGGATGAGCGAACGTATGTGATCGGCTGAAATTCGAACAGTCTTTGATCGGTCATTCAGGAGTATGCGTATAACCATTAGGACACGGGACGTGGTCGGCTTGGTTTCCTGCGTCGATGGCGTTCTTACCGGTGCAGGAAGCCACCACAATCTGCAGGTCGCGGCGTGCAGTGATGATGCTGCCGCTTGTCTCAGGGGTTGGAGGGCTGTGGGGCGCCTGTGTTGCCTGTTGGTTGGGCGGGTGCTTTCGCACCGCTGATCGTGAAGCGCCATCAGGAGCAGCTGTTTTCACGGTCCTCCATGGCTCAGCCTAGTCGGCAATTCGGCTGCCTCGACACGACCTTGTGGAATGGTTGTGCATGCGTGCTTACAAGGCACTCAAGCCTCGAAACTAGCGATGGGGTGCGCGCACCAGGTAGCAAGAAGCTTCGATCAAGCGTCGGAGATGTGTGTCTCAACGGCACGCAGAAAAGTTGAATCGAAGCGTAAGGCAAAGCCAGTTCGCTGGCTTATTGAGAAACGGCTTGGCTCCGGGCCACTGTTGGTTCGACCTTGACCGGAATTCGGTGATCAATCGCAGTACAGCACATCTTCCAACGCGATTTGGAATTTCTGTTGGTCAAACGATGGGTAAGAACGATTGCTAGCGATGTCTTGAACAGTCGCGCGCCTGCTGCTCCCCGCACCGCTGGTTACGATCTGCTTTGAAGCATATGGGACAGCTGCGTATGTAGTGAAGCGAGTGGCCTTGATCGATGCATCCATAGCCACGCCTGTGTTTGATGAAAGAGTGATCGCTCTGGCTGGCTGCCGGGGGCGATGGGGAGCGGCAACCAGCACGCTGTCCGGTATCTACTTGGTGTTGCTGGGGTTTGCAGCGTAGAGGAGTTGATTCATTGAAATGGTCAATCATGGCGCCACTCCGCGTTGCGGTGTTGGACGACCACTACTTGATTCAGATGGCTTTGGAACTGCGGTTGTCGCGCGAAGCGGACATGAAAGTTGTTGGTGTATATGCAAACAGTCGGGATCTGCTTGCTTCGTTGAGCGAGACTCCGGCGGATCTGCTGGTGCTGGACTATGCGCTGGGTGCAAGTGAGCTTGATGGCCTGCATCTGATCGGATTGATTCGCCGCAGATTTCCAACGATCTGCATCCTCATTTCGTCCTCGACGGAGACGCCATCCGTGGTGAATCTATCGCTCAGTGTTGGAGCGAATGGATTCTTTGGAAAGTCGGAGAGCGCGGAGCTTCTGGTTGAGGCCATTCGCAAGGTGGCCGCTGGTGAGACCTATGTTTCGCCCGGCTTGGCCTATCGCCTCGGGCGGCAGCCGCTGTCTGCGGGGCGCCCCTCACCTGATGTCAAAGGCGCGCAGCGCCTGTTGAATGATCCATCGCTCTCGCCAAAAGAACGGGAAGTATTGCGCTGTTGCCTGGATGGGATGTCGGTTTCACAGATATCACGAAAGTTCATGCGCAGCATGAAGACCATCAGTGGGCAGAAACAGGCCGCGTTTCGAAAACTTGGGGTCCGCACTGATGCAGAGCTTTTCAAGCTCCAACATAGCCTCGCCTCCGGTTGATTGGATGTTGAGTATTGCAGCCAAGTCGCACATGGTGTCGGACCGAGCATTCATCCGCGCGGGATTGCTTCTTGTAGCACTGCTATCGCTTTTGGCAGGTTCCGCCAAGGCCACCGAAGTGGCCAGAGAGATTTCGCTATTGGCGCGTGCCAGTGCTTCAAATACTGAACTTGAATTTCGAAACGGGGATGAGGATTGGCTGCGGGCCAAGGGCGTGCTGGTCCTTGGGGTTGCCTCGCCAAGCTTCATTCCGCTCGAAATTTTCTCCGGCAATGATCGTTTTGAAGGAGTCACTGCCGATGCTTTCGGTGCGATTGGCGAAATGCTTGGCGTAGAGCTTCGGGTCATTCGCTTCCCCGACAGGTCGGCTGCTTTGCGTGCCTTGGAGCAGGGTGCCGTCGATATGGTTGGCAGCGCCAACAGCTACGAATTGACGGGGCATCCGATACGCTTGACTGAGCGCTATGCTGAAGATACACCGGTGATCTACATGCGCAAGTCAGAGCGCCGACGCATGCCTCCGGCGCTCGCGGGTATGCGCATCGCTGTGGCGGAGGACTATCTTCCGCAAGCCGCGATTCGGCATCTGTATCCAGATGCCGTCATCTCCAGCTATCGCTCGCGCGAGCAGGCACTGGCGTCGCTGGCCTTTGGTAGCGCGGATCTCTATCTTGGGGACATGGTTTCCAGTAACTATCTGGTTAATCTTAGTTACTTCAATCATGTGCGCACGATGGTGGTCCCGCGCATGGATACGGACGGTTTTGCGTTCGCAGTGCGTGAGGATGCTGCGACATTGGAGCGTGTTGTCAATCTTGCGCTGGCCGAACTTCAGAAGACCAATGGCAATGAGATTCTGAAGCGCTGGTCCGGCGGTGGCGGCATCGTGCAGTCAGCGCGTATCGAACTCAGTGCGGTAGAGCAGCGCTGGATAGACGAGAATCCGGTGGTTCGATTCGTCGCCAGCAACGACACGGCTCCGCTTTCCTACTTTGATACCGACGGTCGTTTCAGTGGTTTGAGCGCCGACATCATGCGCGTGATAGCGCAGCGCACCGGTGTGGAGTTCGAGCCGGTTCGGGTGTCCCGGCTTGATCAGCAGATGGCTGCGCTGGAGGCTGGAACAGCGGACGTGACCATGTTGGTGCCGACTGCGTCGCGTGCACAACGATTCAGTTTCTCTCGTCCGTTCGTACAGACCTCATTTGGCATAGTCACGCGTGAAGGAAACGGGAGCCCGGTTTCGCTTGGTGATCTTCGCGGAATGCGCATTGCATTGCCGGCCCGTCATGCATTGAGGGAAATGCTGTTGCCGGCATCGGACTATCAGTTTGTTGAGACCGATACACTGGCGGCAGCCATGGGACTGGTGAATGACGGCAAGGCGGATGCCACCATTGCGTTTCTGCCGATGGCGCTCTACTACACATCCGTGCTTCATGACGGAAAGCTGCGCGTATCAGACGTGGTGGAGGACACGCCGGCGCGACTGGCCATCGCCACGCGTAAGGATCTGCCTGAACTGGCCAGTATCATCGACAAGGCGGTGATGCAGATTCCGCCAGATGAAGTGGACATTTTCCAAAGCCGTTGGCGGCCACGTCCGGACGTCTCACCGGCAACGTGGACGGATTTCCGCTCCTTGATCTACAAGGTAACGGCAGGAATGTTGCTGCTTGTGCTTGTATCGTTGATATGGAATGTACATATCCGCTCGCAGTACCGCCGCCGACAGGTAGCTGAGGACGCGCTGGGTGAACAGTTGAATTTCATGCGTTCGTTGATCAATGGAACGCCGCACCCCATCTATGTCCGCGACGAGCAGGGCAGGTTGGTTACCTGCAACACCAACTACCTTGACATGCTCGCGGTGACCGAGACGAAAGTGCTCGGTAAGACCTCGATGGAAGGTGCCAAGCTCGATCCGCTGGAAGCACAGAGTTTCCACGAGGACTATCTATGGGTGATGGCCAACGGCAAACCGCTTGAAGTGGACCGCACGCTGCACCTGCCCGGGCGGGTTCTGAGTATCTACCACTGGATCTATCCGTACTTCGATTCGCAGGGGCAGGCCAAAGGCGTGGTCTGTGGGTGGATCGATGTGAGCGACCGTCTGCATCTGATGGAAGAGCTGCGCCGTGCGCTTGCCGCCGCTGATCAGTCGAGCCGGGCCAAGACCACCTTCCTGGCGACCATGAGCCACGAGATCCGCACTCCCATGAGTGCAATCATCGGCATGCTTGAGCTTGCGCAGAAGCACGCTGATCAGGGGCGTCTTGATAGGCAGGCCATCGCGGTTGCATATGACTCGGCGCATGGCCTGTTGGAGTTGATCGGCGACATCCTGGATGTGGTCCGCATTGAATCAGGCCATGTCAGCCTGAGCCCGAAGCACGCCAATCTGCGTGAGATGATCGAATCTGTGGCGCGGGTGTTCAAAGGCCTGGCAAGGCAGAAGGCCCTGCACCTGATACTGGAGCTTGACCCCAGTGTGGACTGCGACGTGTCCATCGATCCGATGCGCTTCAAGCAGGTGCTGTCCAACCTCGTCGGCAACGCCATCAAGTTTACTGATCGTGGCCAGGTAACTATTCGCGTGAGAACGGTTTCGGTGGCAGAGGCGCAGCTGCGTCTGCAACTGGAGGTAGCTGATACCGGTATAGGTATCGCCGATGCGGATATCGCGCGTCTGTTTGATCCGTTCGCACAGGCCGACCACGGCCACAGTACGCGCGGTGGAACCGGTCTGGGTTTGCCGATCTGCAGGTTTCTTTGCGAGTTGATGGGGGGCGACATCTCCATCCGGAGCTCGTTGGGCGAAGGGACGACGGTGATGCTGAACTTGCCGTTGGAGGTTTTGCCTGCAATCTCGGCCGGGGTGGATAGTGTGCCGACGTTAGATGCCACGCATCCAAGTCTGAAGGTGCTTGTGGTAGACGATCACTCGGCCAACCGTAGCTTGCTTACCCAGCAATTGGAGTTTCTTGGGCAAAGCGTACGCAGCGCAGCTGATGGACGTGAAGGTCTGGACTGCTGGTTGCAGGGAGGCGTTGACGTTGTCGTTACCGATTGCAATATGCCGGTAATGAATGGGCATGAGATGGCCCGGGCAATTCGACGCCATGAAAAAAGCCGTGGTCAGCCGCCGTGCGTGATCATCGGCTTTACTGCCAATGCGCAGCCCGAGGAGCGGGCAAAGTGCATTGCGTCGGGCATGGATGATTGCCTCTTCAAACCGGTGAGTCTGAGCACACTCTCCAGCATGCTGGTTGCACTGGGTGATGTGACGGGCGCGAGCCCAACGCAGGTGCGTCAACGGCAGATCAACGACATCGCCTCGACACTGTGGGAACTGACCGGTGGTGACACCGCGATGACACGTAGCCTGGTCGCTGAGGCACATGGCAGCTTCGTCCGTGACCTGGCCGAACTGGAGGCATTGCTGCCGGAGTTTGAGCCGCGTGCAATGTCCAATCTTGCCCATCGCATCAACGGTGGGGTGCGCCTGTTGCAGGTTTCGCACCTGATGGACATCTGCGAGCGCATTGAGCTTCTTTGCGATCGGCCTGAAGTGGAACTCGACGAAATCACTGCAAACGCGCAGTTCATTGCCAGTGAGTTGCCCGCCATCATCGCAGTGCTTGCGGCCATGTGTGCGGCGGACCCATAGCCTCATTCGCCGGTCGGGCAGTTTGGCCCGCAGCGTCAGCCGCGGGCGATGCCAAGAATCCGCTCGGCGATCCGGTCCAGCGGCAGCACTTCATCGGTGGCACCCAGGCGCACTGCGCTACCTGGCATGCCCCATACGACCGAACTTGCTTCGTCCTGGGCCAATGTGGTCGCACCGGCCTGTTTCATCTCCAGCAGGCCGCGTGCACCGTCCTCGCCCATGCCGGTCAGGATCACCCCAACCGCATTGGCGCCGGCATTCTGTGCGACCGAGCGGAACAGCACATCGACCGCGGGCTTGTGCAGGTTGACCGGTACGCCGTCGTCAACCCGGCAACGCCAGCGCGCACCATCGCGGATCACCCGTAAGTGGCGACCGCCGGCGGGCAGGTAGGCATG
This sequence comes from Stenotrophomonas sp. 21LCFQ19, assembly GCF_056861425.1. Taxonomy (NCBI): domain Bacteria; kingdom Pseudomonadati; phylum Pseudomonadota; class Gammaproteobacteria; order Lysobacterales; family Lysobacteraceae; genus Stenotrophomonas; species Stenotrophomonas sp. 21LCFQ19. Next base: position 425,303 of record NZ_JBSPUF010000002.1, read on the forward strand.
GCCGGGCAGAATGGCTTCACCATCGCTGGCCTCGCGTACCGACATTGCCGAGTGACGATCCAGACGCTCGGCAAAGGCGGTGCTGAAGCTGGCAGGGAGGTGCTGGGTCATCACAATGGCGGGCGCATCGGCTGGCATCATTTCCAGCACCACGCGCAGGGCTTCAGTGCCGCCGGCGGAAGCGCCGATGGCGATCAGGCGATCCGTGGTGCGGAAACCGAGACTGCTGGCGCTGGCCGGCCGCTGCGGCAGCCGACGTGGACCGCCAGCGATGGCGCGTACCCGCGAACGCGCGGCCATCTTCACCTTGCTGCGGATCTCCTCCGCGTATGCGTCCAGCCCGCGTGCGACGTCGAGCTTGGGCTTGGCGACGAAATCCACCGCGCCCAACGACAAGGCCTGCAGGGTGGTATCGGCGCCGCGCTCGGTCAGTGACGACACCATGACCACGGGCATCGGGTGCAGGCGCATCAGGTTCTCGAGGAAGGCCAAGCCGTCCATGCGCGGCATCTCGACGTCCAGGGTCAGCACATCGGGGTTGAGCCGTTTGATTTTCTCGCGAGCCAGCAGCGGATCGGCGGCAGTACCTACAACTTCGATGGCCGGGTCCGCGGCGAGAATTTCGGTCAGCACCTGGCGAACCAGTGCCGAATCGTCGACGATCAAGACCCGGCAGGGTGCCTGCAGGTTCATTCAAACAACTCCACGCCACCACTGACCGGGGTGTGCGACAGACGGGCGCGAACGGCGGTTTCGGTGGCGACCACTTCGGCATCGTGGGCATGCGGCAAGCGCTGCACCACTACGCGGCCGGTGATCGGGAAGAACCAGATCTTGCGCGGATGAATGCCGCATAGATCTTCAGCAACAATCGGGATGTGCTCGGCACGCAGGTACTGGCGCACGAACTCGGCGTTGCGGGTGCCCACCGGATTGCTGGTGAAGCCCTTGAGCACGTTGGCGCCGCCAAACACCTTGGCTTCCAGTCGCTTGCGATGGGCACCACGCTTGAGCAGGTCGTTGATCAGCAGTTCCATGGCGTAGCTGCCGTAGCGCGCGGGCGCGCCGTCGCCGATATTGCCTTCGGGCAGCAGGAAGTGATTCATGCCGCCGATGCCCAGGATGGGGTCGCGGATGCAGGCAGCAACACAGGAGCCCAGGATGGTGGTCAACGCGGTGTCGTCATCCACCACCAGGTACTGGGTTGGCAACAGCTTGGCGGCAATCGTCTGGAAACGGGTGTCGCGGTAACGCATCACCTCATCGGGATGTTGCTGGGGATTTTTCATGCGCCGTTCCTGCGGCTGCGGCGGTACAACGTGCGGCCACAGGGCTGGATGACATCAGCCGCATGCAGGTAGTTCTCCGAGTGGCCGGTATAGAGCAGGCTGTCATCGTCCATGTGCTGTACCAGCCGCGACAGGATGCCGCGCTGGGTGGGCTTGTCGAAGTAGATCATCACATTGCGGCAGAACAGCGCATCGAATGGGCCGCCAACGTCGTAGCGGTTGGCCAGAAGATTGAGCGGACGGAACTCGATGAGTGCGCGCAGTGCCGGTACGACCCGGCACTTGCCTTCATTGGGACCACTGCCACGCTGGAAGTAGCGGCGCTTCATGGCGGGGTCCAGGCCCGCGATGCGGTCCATTGCGTAGACGCCCTGGCTGGCCGTGGCCAGGACCTGGGTGTCGACGTCAGTGGCGATGATGCGCACAGGCGGCGTCATCGACGAGAACGCCTCACAGGCCGTGATCGCCATGGAGTAGGGCTCTTCGCCAGTGGAGGCAGCGCACGACCACAGTTTCAGCGGCGCGCGAGGCGCACGCGCCTGCAATTCCTCGCGCAGCTTGTCGAAATGATGCGGCTCGCGGAAGAACGAGGTCAGGTTGGTGGTGAGCGCATTGGTGAATGCCTGCCATTCCTCGCCGCCGTGCTGCTCCAGCTGGTCCAGGTAATCCTTGAACGAGCGCAGGCCCAGGTTGCGCAGCCGCCGCGACAAGCGGCCATAGACCATGTCGCGCTTGGCCGGCGCCAGTGCGATGCCCGCACGCGCGTGGATCAGCTCGCAGACGCGGCGGAAGTCACGGTCGTTGAACTCGAAGTCGCGCTCGTTGCTGTCCATATCGATCATGGGGTTTGTGTGCTCAGCTGGCCAACGCCAGCGCTTGTGACGGGTTTGCCGCAGCAGGCTTGGCACTCAGCTGGAACACCGCCACAGCCTCGTCAAGCAACGTGGCCTGTTCTTCCATCGCGCGCGCAGCGGCGGTGGCTTCCTCGACCAGGGCAGCATTCTGTTGGGTGGTTTCGTCCATCTGCATGACGGTCTGGTTGACCTGCTCGATGCCAGCAGTCTGCTCCTGCGAAGCTGCGGATATCTCGGCCATAATGTCGGTGACGCGCTGTACCGCGGTGACGATTTCGCCCATCGTCGAACCGGCTTGCTGCACCAGCTGCGAGCCTTCGTCGACGCGCTCGACGGAGTCCTCGATCAACGTCTTGATTTCCTTGGCTGCGCCTGCCGAACGTTGGGCGAGGGTGCGGACTTCGGCAGCAACCACCGCAAAGCCGCGGCCCTGTTCACCGGCACGCGCGGCTTCGACTGCAGCGTTCAGCGCCAGGATGTTGGTCTGGAAGGCGATGCCATCGATCACGCTGATGATGTCGGCGATGCGGCGCGAAGACTGCTGGATCTGACCCATGGTGGTCACCACTTCGTCGACCACCAGGCCACCGCGGGAGGCAACTCCGGCGGCACCGATCGCCAGCTGGTTGGCCTGTCGCGCGGATTCTGCATTCTGGCGCACGGTGGAGGTCAGTTCCTCCATCGAGGCCGCGGTCTCCTCAAGGTTGGCAGCCTGCATCTCGGTGCGGCGCGAGAGATCGGCGTTGCCGGTGGCAATCTCGCCTGCGGCCAGATTGATGCTGTCAGCCGACTGCTGGATGCCCGAAACAATGCCTGCAAGCTGGGTGACGGTGCTGTTGGCATCTTCGCGCATGCTGGCGAAGACGCCCTGGGCGTCGCCGCTCAGCTTGACGGTGAGGTCGCCTTCGGCCAGTGCCTGCAACAGGCGTGATACTTCGCCCAGGTTGTCGTCGCTGACCTGCATCATGGTGTTCAGTGAACGGACCATCGCATGGAAGTCGTGTTCGAAGCGACCCTCATCGCCGCGCTGGCTGAAATCGCCGGCGGCTGCTGCGCTACCCAGACGCTTGATCTCGCTGTTGATGGCGGCGAGGTTGCGCTTGATTGCGGCCATGGTGTCGGTGATGACGCGCTTGTCGCCCGGCAGTACCGGCATGTCCTGGCTGAGGTCACCAACAGCGTATCGCTGTGCCAAGGCGATGACCTGCATTTTCACATCGATGTGATTGCTGACCAGGACGTTGGTTTCTTCCACCATTACCCCGTAGTCGCCGGGGAAGCTGCTGGAATCGATCCGATAGCGGATCATGCCGGCATCGTGCTGGCGCGCCATCTCCGCCTGCGCGCCGATCACTGCGCGCAGCTGGTCCTGCATGTGCGACATGCTGCTGAGCAGCTGGCCGGTCTCGTCCTTGCTGGGCGCAGCGATGCGGTTGTCCATGCGGCCGTTGGCAATGGCGGTGGCAACGGCGGTTGCGTTGCGCAATGGCAGCACGATGCGGTTGCCAATGATCCAGCTCAGTGCCAGGACCAGCAGTACCAGCACACCGCCGGCCACCGTCATGATTGCAGTGAATTTCAGGGCCTGGGCCTGCAGGTCGTCCATGTAGACGCCGCTCGAGACCACCCAGTTCCAGGGGGTATACATCCCGGCATAGGCAAGCTTGCCGACCACGCCATCCTTGCCGGGCTTCGCCCAGCTGTAGGCCACGTAGCCGCCGCCCTTGCGTGCAGCCTCGACCTGGTCGTAGTACACACGCACGCCATCCTCGCCACGGAAGTCCTTCATGTCCTTGCCAACCAGATCGGCACGGAACGGATGCATCAACAGCACATAGTCGTTGCTGTAGATGTTGAAGTAATTGACGTCGCCATCGGAACGCATTTTCTGCAGTGCAGCCATCGCGTACTTCTGGGCATCCTGTAGCGGCATCGCGCCGGTTTCGGCTTCCTTGGCGTAGTGGTCCAGCACGCCATAGCTCATCTCCACCTGGGCGCGAAGTGCTTGCTTGCGGGTCTCGTACAGGTCCAGGTACTGCATGCGCGCCGCGATGACCGACAGGGCGATGACGCCAATGACGATCAGCGCGGTCAACAGGTTCAGCTTGCGCCTGACCGAGATATTGGAGATGTAGTTGTTCCAGAGCGAAGAGATGGTCATCGAATCCGCTGGTTACCTTGCGGTATCAGCGCTGCGTGAAGGGATAACGGGTTATCGGCCGCGCAGGGCGCGAGTTGAGCGGCAAGGCGCGAGCGTCTTGCAGAAGCAGTGGATTCGTTCACGTATGCGAAGAAGGGGCGTGTTGCCGTGTCATTCGGTTGTGGGAGCGGCGTAAGCCGCGAAGCTATTGGTGCTCACAGTCGTCGGCGGTGCCTCAACCGACGGTAGGTCAGCTTCGCGGCTTACGCCGCTCCCACAAACAAAGAAATCCGATGCCAGGGACTGGCATCGGATTTCGGGTCACTCACTTGCTCAGGTTGATGGCGTTGCCGTCGAAAACCGAGAAACGTGCTGCTTAGAACTCCTGCCAATCCGAGTCGGCCAGTTCAGCTACGGCGGTGCGTGCGGCCGCGGCGCGACGACGCGGTGCCGGTGCTGCTGCCTGGACGGCAGGGCGGGGCGCCGGTTCACGCACGTAAGCCGGGTTGTCGGTGACTGCAACGCCTTCTTCCAGCTGGAACACGGACACCACGTTTGCCAGATGTGCAGCCTGCTCTTCCATCGAGCGGGCGGACGCGGTGGCTTCCTCCACCAGCGCAGCGTTCTGCTGGGTGGTTTCATCCATCTGCACAATGGTCTGGTTGACCTGTTCGATGCCGGCGGACTGCTCCTGCGAGGCAGCGGAGATCTCTGCCATGATGTCGGTCACGCGTTGCACCGAGGCGACAATCTCGCCCATGGTGGTACCGGCCTTGCGGACCAGGGCCGAGCCGTCGGCGACCTTGCCGACCGAGTCGTCGATCAGGCCCTTGATTTCCTTGGCTGCACCCGCCGAACGCTGTGCAAGCGTACGCACTTCCGAGGCGACGACGGCAAAGCCGCGGCCCTGTTCGCCGGCGCGTGCGGCTTCCACCGCTGCATTCAAGGCCAGGATGTTGGTCTGGAAGGCGATGCCGTCGATGACCGAGATGATCTCGGCGATCTTGCGCGAGGACTGCTCGATCTGGGTCATGGTGGTCACCACCTGGCTGACCACTTCGCCGCCCTGCGAGGCTACCGAGGCCGCGCCGATGGCGAGCTGGTTGGCCTGGCGTGCCGACTCGGCGTTCTGGCGTACGGTGGAGGTCAGTTCCTCCATCGACGCAGCCGTTTCTTCGAGGTTGGCGGCCTGCTGCTCGGTACGGCGCGACAGATCGTTGTTGCCTGCGGCAATCTCGGTGGCAGCCGAGTTGATCGACACCGAGGACTGCTTGATGCGGCCGACGATGCCGGTCAGCTGCTCGGCGGTGGCGTTGGCATCGTCACGCATGGTGGCGAATACGCCCTGGTATTCGCCGTGCATGCGCACGGTCAGGTCGCCGCGGGACAGGCCCGACAGCAGTGCGGAAATCTGCTCCAGGCTGCTGGCATTGGCGTCGAGCAGGCCGTTGATCTGGCTGGCCAGCTGCAGGAAGAAGCCGTCCTTGTCGGCGGTTTCGATCCGACCGCTGAGGTCGCCCGCGGCGGCAGCCTCGATGATGCGCGCAACTTCCTTCTCGACCTGGGCCTCGGTGCTGCGGTCGCGCCACTCAACGACGTGGCCAACGGCGACATTGTTGTCGTCGCGGATAACCGAGATGGTCTGTGCGAACTCGGCATCCCCAAAGCGCATCTCGCGCTTGAACACGCCGGTCTTGTCGAGTGCTTCCAGTACCTTGCCGTCCACTTCGCCACGATGCTCAAGCACGGTAACCGGCTGGCCGATCAGCGCCTTGCTGGCGTCGAAGTGACTGAGTGCGCCGGTGATCTGCTCGTGGTGTTCATTGAGCTTGTCGAGCAGGGCGCGGTTGGCGTAGACGATTTCCAGATCGCTATTGGTCAGGAACACGCCGGTAGACGAGTAATCCAGTGCGGTGCGGATGCGCAGGTTCTCGTTGGCAACGACCTGGTCACGCTCGATGCGTTCGCGCAGGTCACGCTGCATACGTTGCATGGCGCGCAGCAGGTCGCCAACTTCGTCGGCGCGCGACACGTCGATGGAGCCGTCCAGCTTGCCGCTTGCGACTTCGGTTGCAACGTCAACGGCACCGCGCATTGCCTTGACCAGCGAGGCGGCGAACAACCAGATCAGTGCCAGGCCGGCGGCACCGCCGACCACTACGGCGACGATGATGAGCAGGGCGGAGGCGCGATAGGTTTCCGCGGCTTGCTTGGCGGCTGCCTGGGCACGGGTATTGTCATTTGCAGCCAGTGCCTGCAGGGCCGTATAGGCATTGCGATGCAGATTGCGGGTCTCGCCAACGAAGGTGTCGATGGCGTCATCCGGCAAGTCCAGAGCCAGCATTTCAGTGACCGCGTCATAGGAAGCAGCGGTCTTGCCCCAGTCGGCGACGAATTTGTCGAACAGCTTCTTCTGTTCGGGGCTGTCGATCAGCTTCGGATAGGCGGCGATGGTGGTGTCGATCTGCATGCGCAGCTCGGTGGCACGCGCCTTCGCGTCGGCTTTGACGTCATCGCTTGCGCGCACCAGGCTCTGATAGGACGCATTGCGGTATTCGCTGACCATACCACTCAACTCACCGGTGGTGCGAAGGCTGGGCATGCGGTTTTCAGCGAGGTCGGTGGTGACGTTGTTCAGCGAATGCAGGCCGCGATAAGCGACGATGCCCTGCAACAACATGACGAACAGCACGACGCCGAAGGTAAGCATCAGCTTCGGTTTCAGTTTCAGCGAGTTGATCCACTGCATCTTGCGCGATCTCCGGGAACAGGCCCCGCCATGTCACAGGGGCGGGGTGGCGCGCCGGCGGGACCGGCGCGACGAAAGGCGGATTACTTGATGTTTGCCAGCTTCAGGCCGGCCGGCGACGCCACTTCGATTTCGGCGCGCGACGCATCGCGCTGGATCTTGCCGATCACGCAGACGGTCTTGCCTTCCAGGGTTTCCAGCGGGAAGCCGAACTTGCTGCGGTTGCTGCCGGCGATGCGTGCCGAGAAGGTGTGGCGCGGGAACATGCCGCCCATGTGCAGGAAGGTCGGCTGGCCTTCGGAACCTTCTGCATAGCGGGCCTTTTCAACCTTGCCGCAGACCATGCCGTCCTTGCCGGCAAAGCGTGCTGCGGCTTCCGGCGGGATCATCTCGGCATCGGCGGCGGCGTCGAAGGCGACGGTCGCCAGTACGGTGGCAGCAAACAGCGGAAGTACATGCTTGTACATCGGAAACTCCGGATAGGGATAGAGGGCCAGTCGGGGAGGACAGGCATGCAATCGCTATCGGCCCGCAGACGTGGGGCTTGAATTGCATGCGCGGAACTGTGATCGACTTTGCGAAATGGCTGCTCAGGCTGCTTCTTCGGCGACACTCGGCTGACCAAGATCGGCGGTATCGAGCAGGGTCTCGATATCCAGCAGGATCAGCATGCGATCGTCCTGGGTGCCGATGCCGGAGATGAAGCGGGTATCGACTGCAGCGCCGAATTCCGGGGTCGGGCGGATCTGCTCGGCGTTGAGCGGGATCACGTCGGAAACGCTGTCCACGACGATGCCGACAACGCGGTCTTCGACGTTGAGCACGATCATCACGGTGAAGGCGTCATAGCGTGCTTCGTCCAGACGCAGCTTCAGGCGAAGGTCGATGACCGGCACGATGGTGCCGCGCAGGTTGATGACACCCTTGATGTAGTCGGGGGCATCGGGGACGCGGGTGACGGCGTCATAACCGCGGATTTCCTGCACTTTCAGGATATCCACGCCGTAGTGTTCGTTGCCGAGGGTGAAGCTGAGGTACTCGCCACCGGTGGTATCGGCGGACGTGCTGCGGGAGTCATTCATGGCGGATCCTGGTCCTGGCGGGCTGCCGATGCGATGCGGCTGATGCACCGGTATCGGCGCTGCGGCGGGGGACTTTAGGAGGCCGGCTGGGAATGCCGTGCTGTGATGCGGCGTGGTGTTTGAAATGTGCGCGTCATCATGTTTCGGCGCGCCATTTTTCTGTCGCCCGGGTCTGTCGCGTGGTGCTGCCCGGGACAAGGATCATGCCTGCAGGCGCCGGGTACCTGCTGCGCGGCTTTGGACGTGGCCAGGGCCATCGTCCGGAGTTCAAACCCGGGTGCCCGCTGGAGGGGGTAACTCAATCGCCGTTGCTACGTGCCTTGCGTAGACGATCTATACGGAAGATGTAGCGCTGGATGCTGTTGTCCGCACCGCGTGGCAGGTCATCGAAGCGCAGCCCGATGCGGGTCATCTCCGTGCCATTGGGCTGCTTTTGCTGGCGCAGGTTGCAGACCACCAGCGGGGTTGGGATCGGCGCGCTTTCCGGGATCTCCAGCACGCAGCTATAGCGGCTCTGCAGCTTGAGCAGATTCTGATCGGGTGGCAGCAGCAACGCGATGCCACCCGCGCTGATGTCCAACACCCGCCAGCGGGTGGCTTCACCGCCATCCGGGTCTGGCAGCACGCAATACGGCGAATCGCCGACCGGGGTTTCCAGTCGATAGAACTCACGCCGCTGCAGGTGATAGACCTCCTCCGGCAGGGGGACTTCAAAGGCGACATGGCCGTCGCGCTCGATACGGCGATGACCTTCCAGCTGGAAGCGCACCGTGACCTTGTCGACCTGGCCGAAGCAGAGCAGGTCGCTGGCGGTCTCGACCGAGCGGTTGATCGAGGGCACCGGACTGGCATCGAGCACGAGGCGATGCATGTCCACGTCCAGTACCGCTGATGGGAAGGCCTGGTCACGCCCGTCCGGGTGCACGTTGATCATCGAACGTTGGTCGATCATGGCTTGCAACAGGTGCCGCACCTGATGCGGGTTGCGCACCATGTAGCGGTCGTCGGCATACAGGTTGCCGGCGTGCGGGGAAGGCGTCGGTGCGGGCGATTCTTGGTCGGGCATGGACACGGTTACGGTTGGTCGATGATCGGCGCAGCGCTGATCAATGCGCTACAAAGTGTGATAACGGCCGCCTTTTTAGCATCTTTAGCCGGACTGTTACGAGTTTCTCCATGCGTAGGGGGATCCGCCGACTGTGGCAAGGGGCTTGGCTGTCGGGGCAAGCGTATTGCGGAGAGTCGGAACAACACTGCCATGCCTGCTCGATGGCAGCTGAATACAGGTGTCTTCTTTGCGTGGGATGCGGGAAACATCGATCCAACGGCATGGAGCGCGATGGAGATGGATGCCCAGCGGGAGAGGGGAGGCTGCCCCGGGTGTGACTTGCACCAGGCTATCCGATGCGATGGCTGCGCGCGTCGAGACGACCTTGAGTCACGCTCGCAAGCTGGCCGGTTGCTGCCCCGGGGTCGGGCGTTGGCGACTGCAGTGGCTGCGCCAGCGCTGTGAAGCGACTGGTGTTTTCCGGGCGTGTCAATGCTGAGGCGGATGTCGCGGAGCGCGAGCATGTCGGCGCTCGATGCACGCCGCTTTACCGGGATGACGTTGTGCCGCTTGGGAACTACGGGGGTACAAGGAGCCAGGCGTTGAAATGTCCATGAGCGTTCACTTACCAGGTGCGCAGCGTGAACAACGCATAGCAGAATGCCGGGGCAGCCGACGATGGCGGGCAGGACGGAGAGGTCCTGCCCGCCATTGCCATTGCTGGCTTAGAACTCCTGCCAGTCATCCGTACTGGCAACCGGTGCGCGGCTGGCCGGCTTCGGGATCGCTCGCAGCGCGGGACGAGCACGCGGCGGCGTCGCGTCGGGGCTGGCCGCAACCTTGGCCAAAGAGGCGCTGACCGAGCCGGCCAGACGGAACTGCGCCACTGCATCGGTGAGCTGATGTGCCTGGTTCTCCATGGAACGTGCGGCGGCAGTGGCTTCCTCGACCAGTGCTGCGTTCTGCTGGGTGCTTTCGTCCATCTGCATGACGGTCTGGTTGACCTGGTCGATACCGGTGGACTGCTCCTGCGAGGCTGATGAAATATCAGCCATGATGGTGGTGACACGCTGCACCGAGGCAACGATTTCATCCATGGTGTTGCCAGCGTTGCGTACCAGTTGGGAGCCTTCGGCCACCTTGTCGACCGAGGTGTCGATCAATCCCTTGATCTCCTTGGCTGCCGCCGCCGAACGCTGCGCCAGCGTGCGCACTTCCGAGGCAACTACCGCAAAGCCGCGGCCTTGGTCGCCAGCACGCGCTGCTTCAACCGCAGCATTGAGGGCGAGGATATTGGTCTGGAAGGCAATGCCGTCGATGACGCTGATGATGTCGGCGATTTTCTTCGACGAGGCCTCGATCGCGCTCATGGTGGTCACTACCTGCCCAACCACGCTGCCACCCTGCGCCGCGACCTCGGCCGCACCGCGCGCCAGCTGATCAGCCTGGCGTGCATGCTCGGCATTCTGGCGGACGGTGGAGGTGAGTTCCTCCATGGATGCAGCGGTTTCTTCCAGGTTGGCGGCCTGCTGCTCGGTGCGACGCGAAAGATCATCGTTGCCGGTGGCGATTTCGCTTGCCGACAGGCTGATGCTGCCGCTGGCCGCCTGGATGCGCGAGACGATGTTGGTCAGCTGATCCATGGTGGCGTTGCCATCGTCACGCATGCGGGCGAAAACCCCACGGAAATCACCTTCCATGCGTTGGGTCAGATCGCCTTGGGCAACCGCTTTCAGCAGCTGCGAAAGGTGTCCGAGGTTCTCCTCCGTGGTTTCCATCAACGAGTTGACGCCACCGACCATGTCGCGGAAATCGTGTTCGAACTGGTCTGCATTGCCGCGTTGGCTGAAGTCGCCAGCTGCCGCGGCATTGGCCAGGCGCTTGATCTCGTTGTTGATCGTCGAAAGGCTGGTTTTGGTGCTGTCCATGGCTTGGGTGATGGCGGCTTTCTCGCCCGGCAGACGATCCATGTCCACCGATAGATCGCCGCGGGCGTAATGGCGCATCACCTCGACCACCCGCATCTTGACGCCGATGTGCTGTGCAACGAGTGTGTTGACCTCGCGCACCATGCGCCCGTATTCGCCGGGGAAACGGGATTCGTCGATGCGGAAGCTGATCGCCCCCTGGTCGTGTTCGCGCGCCATCTCGATCTGCGCACCGATAACGGCCTTCAACTGGTTCTGCACGCGCTGCATGGACGCAAGCAGGGCGCCGACCTCGTCCTTGCGGCTGCCGTCGATGGTGCCGTCAAGGCGGCCATTGGCGACATCGTCCGCGGCGCGTAGTGCATCGTTCACCGGGCGCACGATGGCGCGCACGATCACCACGCCCAAGGCGATGGACAACAGGCCGAGCAGCAGCATGCAGACGATGATGGCGGTGGTGCTGCGGGTCTGCGCGGTCTTGGCTGCGGCGACTTCCTTGTCCAGTACCGAGGCAACGTGAACGCTGAGCTTCTCCACCGCGTCAAACAGGTCGCGGCGGCTGACACGCGACTGATCGTTGGATATGGTCTGGGCCAGTTCGGATTGACCCTCGCTGATGGCCTTCTCCATCAAGGCGTGCGCGCTGAAGTAGGCGTCCAGGGTCTTGCCCAGTTCGCCGTAAAGCGCCTGCTGGCTGCTGTCGGCCGGCAGTGCTTCGTACTGCTTGCGGTGCTCGGCCAGTTTCTGCCGCTGTTCGATGATGCGCTGGTTGTACTCGGCGACAAATGCCGGCTCGTCCAGATGGGAGAGCTGGGACAACTCGGCGATGCGGATCTCGGCCAGATCCGCACGCATGCGCTCCAGATACTGCACGGCCGGCATGTAGCGTGCGCTGACCTGGTCGAGCTGGGCGGTGGCCTGATGCAGGCGCTGTACGGCAAAGCCGCCCATGGCCAGGGTGGTGAGGGTGGTCAGGGTGAAAGCAACTGCGAGTTTTCTGGCGATGCTGAGGTTGCGAAAGAACTCCATCTCTAACTCTCCGGATCGACTGCAGATTTGGACGCTGTGGAGGGGTCTCATCCAACCCTGGATTGCACAGCGTAGTGTCCACGCCGCAAGCCTATGCGGGTGTTGTCATAGCCGATAACGGCGTTTTCTTACTGTGCTGTAGGGGGTTCTACGTCCGGAATTCTGAAGGATTCAGCACAATTAGCTGAGTGCGCATCACAAGTCTTAGCCGTTCAAGGACATCAGGATCTTTTAGTGATGCGCCGCTTGGAATGAATGTGCGCCCATTCACCATTTCATATTATTTCACCAGCTCTCTTACGATCATTCGCAGGTGACGGTTTTCAGCGTATTGCTCAAGCCGGTGAATCGCGGAAACAAAAAAGCCCCCGGCATTGGCGGCCGGGGGCTTTGTGTAACGGCGGAGCGGTCAGAATTCCTGCCAGTTCGCCTCATCCAGCTTGCGCGCTGCCTGGCCGCTGCGGTTGCTGACGGCAAGCGGGCGCGGACGGTGTTGCGGATGCTGTGTGACGACTGCGACCGGCGCCTTGTTCGCTGACTTGTTGCCGCTATCCACAGCAGTTCGGAACACCGCCACCGCCTCGGTCAGCTGGTTGGCCTGGTCTTCCATCGAGCGTGCGGCGGCGGTGGCTTCTTCCACCAGCGCGGCGTTCTGCTGGGTGGTTTCGTCCATCTGCATGACGGTCTGGTTGACCTGGTCGATGCCGGCGCTCTGTTCCTGCGAAGCCGCCGAGATCTCGGCCATGATGTCGGTCACGCGCTGCACCGAGGTGACGATCTCGTCCATGGTGGTACCGGCCTGCTGCACCAGCGCCGAGCCTTCGCCGACCTTGCCGACCGAGTCGTCGATCAGGCCCTTGATCTCCTTGGCCGCAGCGGCGGAGCGCTGGGCGAGGGTGCGCACTTCGGAGGCGACCACGGCGAACCCGCGGCCCTGTTCGCCGGCACGCGCGGCTTCCACCGCGGCGTTGAGCGCCAGGATATTGGTCTGGAAGGCGATGCCGTCGATGACGCTGATGATGTCGGCGATCTTCTTCGACGAGGCTTCAATCGCGCTCATGGTGGTGACGACCTGGCCAACCACGGTGCCGCCCTGGCTGGCGACGCCATGCGCGCCGATGGCGAGCTGGTTGGCCTGGCGCGCGTGTTCTGCGTTCTGGCGCACGGTGGAGGTCAGTTCCTCCATCGAGGCCGCGGTTTCTTCCAGGTTGGCAGCCTGCTGCTCGGTGCGGCGCGACAGGTCGCTGTTGCCGGTGGCGATTTCGCTGGCGGCCAGGTTGATGCTGGAGGCCGCGTGCTGGATGCGGCCGATGATGTCGGTCAGCTGTTCAACGGTGGCATTGGCATCGTCGCGCATGTTGGCGAACACGCCGTGGAAATCGCCCTGCATCTTCGCGGTCAGGTCGCCGCGGGCGATGGCCTGCAGCAGCTGCGACAGCTCGGACAGGTTGCCGTCGGTGGTTTCCATCAGCTGGTTGAGGCTGCTGACCATGTCGCGGAAATCATGCTGGTAGGCAGTGGCATCGCCGCGCACCGAGAAGTCGCCCTGTGCGGCGGCACCGGCCAGGCGCTTGATCTCATTGTTGATCGCCGACAGGCTGGCCTTGACCGCATCCACGGTCTCGGTGATGACGGCCTTCTCGCCGGGCAGGCGCTCGATATCAACGGACAGATCGCCATTGGCATAGCGCTTGATGATCTCCAGTGCGGACAGCAGCATCTGGATGTGCGAAGCGACCAGCGCGTTGCTTTCCTTGACCATCACGCCGTAGTCGCCGGGGAAGGCGGTCTCGTCCATGCGGTGGCTGATCACGCCGGCATCATGCTGTTTTGCCATTTCCCGCTGAGCGCCAATCACCGACTGCAGCTGCGACTGCATGCGCTGCATCGAGGTGAGCAGGGCGCCAAGCTCATCGTCACGTTGCACGCTCACAGCATTGTCGAGCTTGCCGGCAGCGATGTTGTCGGACAGCTTGACCGCCTCGTTCAAGGGTTTGAAAACGAACCTGCGCAGCAGCAGGAACAGTGCGCCGCACAGCAGCAGCGCGGCAACGATGCCGACCACGATGATCGTCCACAGCAGCGTACGTGCCTGTTCCATCAGCAGGGCGCGCGGCACCACGACGCCGAAGGCGAAGCTCTGCTCGGCATCGCCGATCTTCAGCGGAACATAGGTTTCCACCACGTCTTCGTCGAGGACCGGATCACGGCGCTGCTCGAAGGTGATCTTGTTGCTGGCGGTGTTGGCCAGCAGCGCACGGGTGTCGGCATCATCGGCCTTGCTGCCGACCTTGGCCGGATCACGGTCGGCGATGATGGTGCCCGCCGGCGACAGCAGGCGGACGTAGCCTTCCTGCATCGGGCGCATCTTGGACAGGCGGTCCTGCAGCGACTGCAGGGCGAAATCCACCGTGACGACGCCCAGGAACTGGCCGTCCTGCACGATCGGGGTCGCCAGCGTGGTCATCAGGATCTTCTTGCCGCCGATCTCATAGCTGTACGGTTCCAGCACCGATGGCTTCTTGGTCGCGGCCGGCTGCAGGTACCAGTCGCCGTCGCCGGGTACGTCATAGCCACGCAGCGGTTCCTGCACCGGTGCGCCACCCTGCCAGGCCCAGTAACTCATGAAACGGCCGCTGGCGTCATGGCCGTCGGCGTCGACATGGTTGGCATCGTCTCCGTCGAAGGCCTGCGGCTCCCACAAGGTGCCCACACCCACCCACTGCGGATTGTCCAGGGCTTGGGATTGCATCACCTGGGCAGCGCTCACGCGGCTGAAGCCGCCTTGCTGGCGAAGTGCAAGGAAGCTGCGCGACAAGGTGTCGTTGGCTTCAAAGCCGTGGCCGAGTTCGGTGGAGATGCGTTGCGCCTCGAGCTGGGCGATGTTCTCAAGGCTTACCCGCGAGGCTGACAGCAGTGCGTCGCTGCTGCGCAGGTAGATGAACAGTGCGGTGAGGCCAAATGCGACGGTCGCGACCAATGCCGTTCCCAGCATCAAGCGCATTGCAATACTGCGGGTAAGGAAACTCGTGGGCAAAGACATGGGTTACTGCTGGCCTGGTGTGTTGGGATTTCTCAGTACATCGGCATCTGGAGGCGGAGCTGGAGCGTTTTGTTGCACTGAATTGACGACGCCCCTATTCAGGGGCGTCGTTCATACATGTGCAGCTGGCGATCAGAATTCCTGCCAGTCACCGTCGTTGTCGACGCGCACGGCGGCATTGCCGCGTTGCGCCGGGGCGACTGCACGCAGACGACGGGCCGGGGTGGGTGCGGCGGGGGTAAACGCAGCTTTGGCCTGCTGGGGCTGCACCACAACGGCTTGCGCTGCACCGGTGCGGAATACTGCTACTGCCTCGGTCAGCTGGTTGGCCTGGTCTTCCATCGAGCGTGCGGCGGCGGTGGCTTCTTCCACCAGCGCGGCGTTCTGCTGGGTGGTTTCGTCCATCTGCATGACGGTCTGGTTGACCTGGTCGATGCCGGCGCTCTGTTCCTGCGAAGCCGCCGAGATCTCGGCCATGATGTCGGTCACGCGCTGCACCGAGGTGACGATCTCGTCCATGGTGGTACCGGCCTGCTGCACCAGCGCCGAGCCTTCGCCGACCTTGCCGACCGAGTCGTCGATCAGGCCCTTGATCTCCTTGGCCGCAGCGGCGGAGCGCTGGGCGAGGGTGCGCACTTCGGAGGCGACCACGGCGAACCCGCGGCCCTGTTCGCCGGCACGCGCGGCTTCCACCGCGGCGTTGAGCGCCAGGATATTGGTCTGGAAGGCGATGCCGTCGATGACGCTGATGATGTCGGCGATCTTCTTCGACGAGGCTTCAATCGCGCTCATGGTGGTGACGACCTGGCCAACCACGGTGCCGCCCTGGCTGGCGACGCCATGCGCGCCGATGGCGAGCTGGTTGGCCTGGCGCGCGTGTTCTGCGTTCTGGCGCACGGTGGAGGTCAGTTCCTCCATCGAGGCCGCGGTTTCTTCCAGGTTGGCAGCCTGCTGCTCGGTGCGGCGCGACAGGTCGCTGTTGCCGGTGGCGATTTCGCTGGCGGCCAGGTTGATGCTGGAGGCCGCGTGCTGGATGCGGCCGATGATGTCGGTCAGCTGTTCAACGGTGGCATTGGCATCGTCGCGCATGTTGGCGAACACGCCGTGGAAATCGCCCTGCATCTTCGCGGTCAGGTCGCCGCGGGCGATGGCCTGCAGCAGCTGCGACAGCTCGGACAGGTTGCCGTCGGTGGTTTCCATCAGCTGGTTGAGGCTGCTGACCATGTCGCGGAAATCATGCTGGTAGGCAGTGGCATCGCCGCGCACCGAGAAGTCGCCCTGTGCGGCGGCACCGGCCAGGCGCTTGATCTCATTGTTGATCGCCGACAGGCTGGCCTTGACCGCATCCACGGTCTCGGTGATGACGGCCTTCTCGCCGGGCAGGCGCTCGATATCAACGGACAGATCGCCATTGGCATAGCGCTTGATGATCTCCAGTGCGGACAGCAGCATCTGGATGTGCGAAGCGACCAGCGCGTTGCTTTCCTTGACCATCACGCCGTAGTCGCCGGGGAAGGCGGTCTCGTCCATGCGGT